>DATLEQ010000051.1:0-3914 GCA_035525115.1 Candidatus Limnocylindrales bacterium | reverse complement strand
TTGCTGCTTCGTGCTATACTTACCTCTGTTACGCCCCGGTAGCTCAACGGATAGAGCAAGTGGGTTCTAACCATTAGGTTGGGGGTTCGAGTCCCTCCCGGGGTACCATATACAAATGATTCATGCGTTTTTAACTTTAATCTTTATTTTAGCCGTTACTTTATATATCGGCTTTGAGCAGCCAGCACGCAAGTTGCTATGGCGCCAAAATGCTGGCTGGATCATGACGGCTGTTGCATTCCCTATAGTGGGCAGTATTTTGTCGGTTATGTTCGGAGGCAGGCTGGGTAACTTTTTGCTCCATGCCGTTGGCGGCGGCATGGCCACGGCTTTTATATATGAATACATCCGCCGATTAACAGCGTTTCAACTAAACTGGCGCTTAAATCTAATTGGTGTATTTATGCTGGCTGCCGCTTTAGGCGTATTGAATGAACTGGCTGAATTTGCAGCCGAATTACTGCATGTCGGCGTCTTTAGTTTTGATACGCAAGATACCTGGAGAGATTTAGCCGCCAATACCGCTGGTGTCCTGGTAGCCTGGTTCTTAGTTATACTATTAACGCGCCGCGGACGCTTTGCTAAAAAATAATGACGACCATAACATTTGTCACCGGAAGTAATAACAAAGTGGCTGAGGCTAAAGCTATTTTGCCCTTTACTATTAAGAATAAACAAATAGATCTAGATGAAATCCAGACGCTCGATGCCGAGCAAGTCGTGCATCATAAACTACATCAGGCTTTCCGAATAGTAGGCGGGCCGGTTATGGTGGATGACGTGTCAGCCGAGCTAGAATCACTTAATGGCCTGCCCGGGCCATTTATAAAATTTTTTGAGCAAAAACTCGGCCAAGACGCACTATATAAATTGGTTAAGACTAAAAACGATCGGGTCAAAATTACCTGCCACCTGGGCTATTGCGATGGCCAAAAAGAAATAATTGTTAAGGGCGTGTTGTACGGTACCGTAGTGTCTCCACGTGGTGAAAATGGTTGGGGTTTTGACAAGGTTGTTATGCCAGACGGTCAAACTCGCACTATGGCCGAGATGTCGCCAGAAGAGAAAAACAACATTAGCCACCGCTACTTGGCACTGAAGCTGCTAGCCGAGAAGCTCCACCCCTAAATAGTCGTGCCTCTTGAATAATAATTACTATGCCTTGTTCGGGTTTAGGCTAAAATATAGCTATGTACGCTGATGCACGCTTATTTCGCATTGCTCTCATTATGGCCATCGTGACCGCACCGCTTAAGGGCTGGGCCCAATGGCGCGCTGCACGTGCCGAGCAAAAGGGTTGGTTCATCGCTATTTTATTGCTTAATACATTTGGCATCTTAGAGCTCACTTATCTGTTTTATTTTTCAAAGCCGGCACCAAAAGGGCCGACAGAAGATTCCACCATAGAATAATCTATAGACCCGTTTGATATTTTTAGGATTAAAACGTATAATCACCCCTGTTCTAAAGTTCGTGGCGGACGTAGCTCAGTTGGTAGAGCGCTAGGTTGTGGTCCTGGATGTCGTGGGTTCGAGCCCCATCGTTCGCCCCAAGTATATTAAAGAAACTCGGCGCTAAGTCTCTTTAATTTTTTAAATAACGCAAAGGCGACCTATTTATCGTTTTATGACAGCTTAGTATCTTTCAGTTTCTCGCCCAACAAGTAATGTTCAATTGAGTCAACGACCTCACCATCCTTATTAAGATTTTCCATAAACTGTATTTGAGATCGGTTTATTATCATTTTGTCTTCGGGTGCGTGTAACTCTTTCCCTAATTTGACGACAGTCACGGCACCATTTTTTATAAAACTATCGTCAACCATTGCATCGCGTTCTGTGAAGTTACTAGCGCCAGTAATAGCTAGATAGAATATTTGCTCCAGAGTAATATCATTACGACTGAGATTAGTAATTTTGCCCAAATATACTTGGTTGTTTGCAAGAAATACTGCTTGCCATCCTTTAAATGTCATCTTGACTTGGAGCTTATTTAATACTGGCTCAGTGAAGAGTGACAACAAGGAACTACTTATTAATGCGGCGATGATTGCGGTATATGTTGGTGTCCAATTTATGTGCATGCTTGATAATATATCATTACATTGCTAGAACTGCAGTTCAAACTTGATCCAGTACCCCCTGAGTTAACATACTTAAAATATACTAAGTACTCTGAGAAAAGAGGTTTACAAAGCCTCTTTTGTTATAATCGTCCCCAGATATTTTACAGATCTTGGGGTTTGCTTTTTCGCAGAAGAGTTCTTTCGTAAACATCGGCGGCACCCACCACGGCCAAGAAAAGTAAAAGCGTACTGCAGGTGCTGGTGATTGGGCTTTTGGCTAAAACAGCTAATAAGATCCCGCTAACGATGGTCGTTATAGTACCAACCCACATCTTTTTGCTCCATTTCAGGGCAGCGTCAAATTGGTGTCTTTTAGATAAAAATACTACAACAGAAGCAAAGCCCAGCGATAGCATCGCAAGAGATACATGTAGCACAAGAACATAAGTTGTCATGCTTATTATTCTAGACTGCTTTTTTATATTATCAAAGCCCTGCATACCGGTTTAGAGAGCATTATTAAGCGTCGCGACCGGAAAATAGTTTGATTGTTAAAAGCAAGACGGCCGAAGCAAGAATCCAGCCCCCGACCACATCTGAGGGAAAATGCGCGCCTAAATAAATACGCGACAGTCCAACTAGAAAAACCAGCGTAACCAAAGTGACAATAAGCGGCCACTTCCACGCCGATTGCATAACCCTGTAGGCTAAGTAGGCTAACAAACCAAAAACCAAAAACGACGAATAGGCGTGCCCGCTAGGAAAGCTATATGTCCTAAACAACATATTCTGCACGTAAGGTGTGTCCGGGCGAATTCGTTTGGTAAGGTCCTTCAAGATAATAGATAAGGGCATGGCTAATAAAACGAGGGTTCCGCTAATTAAAAAAAGCTTATTTTTACGTACATACCCATAGGAAACAATAACAAGCAAAATAATCATGCAATACAGGGGCGACCCTATAGTGGTTATAAAAACCATGAATGGATGTAAAACAGCTGGCAGCCTTTCTACAATATTCAATACAGCTTGGTCAAATTCGCCTATGTAGCCCACCGCAAAATTATCTCACACATTGACTCTGGATATTACAGCAATTAGCCGCGGTAGCATGCTACCTATTAGCCTCTTATATTTATTGATATACTGGTTCGGAAATAAGGGACAACAAAATGCTGGATAGACTCGGGCACTTTTTCAAAGGTTATAAGCAGTTAGGTTTTGTTATTTTGACGTTTCTGGCGGGGTTGGTGCTGTACGCCTTTCGTTATTACACCATAGCGCATTGGGTTCTGGGATTGAGCGCGCTAATCAATGTAATCCCGTTGTTGTGGGGGATGGTACAAGATGTGCGTAGTGGTAGTTATGGCATAGACGTGCTGGCGGCCACTGCCATTATTGCTTCGGTTTTACTGCGTGAGTATTGGGCAGCTATGGTGGTGGTACTGATGCTGACGGGGGGTGAAGCCTTGGAGGACTACGCCGAACGACGTGCAAAAAAAGAACTGACTAACTTATTAGCCCGTAAGCCCACCCGGGCACATGTACTGCGTAAGGGTAAGACTATTGAGGTCAAAGTAAGCGATATTGCCGTGGGTGACAAGGTCGTCATCCTGCCGGGCGAAGTAGTCCCGGTTGATGGAGAAATTATAGAAGGCGCGTCAGCTTTTGATGAATCCGACCTAACCGGCGAAAGCCTACCCACCGATAAACAGGCTGGCGACCAGCTATTAAGCGGCTCGGTTAATATCGAAGGGGCAATAACTATGCGGGCTGCTCACACCGCCCAGGACAGCCAATATGAACAGATCATTAAATTGGTACGCTCCGCTGCTGCCAGCAAATCACC
>DATLEQ010000043.1:0-3116 GCA_035525115.1 Candidatus Limnocylindrales bacterium | reverse complement strand
GGAAACGCTCGGGCGAATTAGTGATGTTCTTAATAAACCACTTATTAGTATTAGTGGCGGGGCCGTGAACCTTAGGGTAGAGGGCGGGCACGAACTCAGCGGCAGCGTAAAGACTAAAATATCTAAGAACGCTGCTGTTTGTTTACTAATGGCCTCGCTGCTCAATAAGGGCACAACCAAGTTAAAACACATGCCTCGTATAGAGGAAGTAAATCGCCTTATTGAGGTGTTAACCAGCATCGGCGTACAAGTCCGTTGGCTGGCTGGCAACGACCTAGAGATTAAGCCACCTGCCGTCTTACAGCTTGACAAGATGGACAGTGGAGCTGCCCGTAAAACTCGCAGTGTCCTGATGTTACTCGGCCCGCTTATGCATTTATTCAATGAGTTCCGTATACCATACGCGGGCGGTTGTAGGCTCGGTAACCGTACCGTGCAGCCGCACCTTTTTGCATTGGAGGAGCTTGGGGTCAACATCGTAGCTAAAAGCGGACATTACCATGTCAGCGTCAATAAGCACTCCGTGCCGCAAATAGTGCTTTATGAATCTGGCGATACCACTACGGAAAACGTTTTAATGGCTGCCGCTAAATTTGAAGAAGAGATTGTCATTAAAATGGCCAGCGCCAACTACATGGTCCAGGACCTTTGTTATTTCTTAAAAAAGTTAGGCGTCCGCGTTGAGGGCATCGGTACCAGCACCCTAAAGATTAAGGGCGTGAAAGATATCAAGAAAAACGTCACTTACTATCCCAGCGAAGATCCGATTGAAGCCATGACTTTTATAGCCGCGGCTGTTACCACAAACTCTGAAATCACTATAGAGCGCGCGCCCATAGAGTTTTTGGAACTTGAGCTACTTAAACTTAAAAAAATGCGGTTAAGCTTCAGTGTTACCCCGTATTACAAAGCAGAAAACGGCTATACCAACCTGGCTGACATAACTATCCACAAGCATAACGGCACGCTGGTGGCCTTAGAGGAAAAAATATATGCCCGGCCCTACCCCGGCCTTAACATCGATAACCTGCCATACTTTGTCCCGATAGCCGCCGTGGCCAAAGGGCGCACCTTAATCCATGACTGGGTGTACGAAGAACGGGCCCTGTACTATACCGAGCTACGCAAACTAAACGCCAACGTAACTTTGGCAGACCCGCACCGTGCCTACATTGACGGTCCGACCAAATTTAGTGCTGCCGACATTGTTTGCCCACCAGCCCTCAGGCCTGCCGTCTTGCTGCTAATTGGCATGTTAGCGGCACCAGGCTTATCTATTCTCCGAAACGTCTACTCTATTAACCGGGGTTACGAGGACTTAGCCGAACGCCTGAACAGTCTTGGCGCGCATATTACGATTATGCATGAGCTGTAAACCATGAGAGGGGAATATCCCCTCTCATGGCGCGGCGCAAAATGGAATGCATTTTGTCCGGCTGCTTTCCCCTAAACCAAAAAGACATCTTGGCAAAAAGCTGTGCTATAATCACCCCTGTTCTTGCAGTACTGACGCGGGATTCGTATAACGGTTAATATATGAGTTTTCCAAACTTAGGACGGGGGTTCGACTCCCCCATCCCGCACCACATTTTAGTTATATTTTATTTTGCAGTAACACCAAAGATTCTGGTTTTATCGTCACCATTTAAGATAGTGGTCAGTGTTTTCGTTGGAATTACAAATTTATCCAAGACAAAATTATTGTAAACGCCGGTGGTAACATAAACCATATCATCTGACACGTAATAGGCTTCCATGATTGGCTTAGTCGCCTCAAATAACAAGCTGGGGCTAGTACTGTTAACCTTATAAATTTGATTGTCGATTACGTAGTAGGGAGTTTTGCCGTCTGCCATATAGCCAAATGTGGCCGATGATGTGTTAAGGCTACCGTCGGGTTTACGTGTACCTTTTTTGCCAAATGTAGTTAGCGTAGTTTCCTTGCCCGAACTAAGATCTACCGTGATTAATGTGTATGGCGGCCCCTGGTACATGCCGCCTATGCCTTCTACGTCCAACGCAGGGTCTAGCGTACCTTTCATCGCAAGCAATGATTGGCCATCTTGGCTCGCCCGTATTGCGTAGTTGGTATCCTGACCATCTAAAATAATTTTGGTAGATTTGGTAGCTATATTGGTAGACCAAAGCTTAGTCCGGCTGTTGCCATCGCAGTTATAACAACCCGTAAAATACAGTACTTGTTTGCTGGACGGAATGTAAGCCTCTAAAAATACGCCGCGCGAATCACTCGTAAATAAATCCTTTACAGTATGAGGGGTATCCAGCACTATTTCTTTGACAGTATTTTTGCCGTCTTCCGGCAAAAGGGCTACGGCCAGGGATTTTCCGTCATTCGCAAAAACAATACTAGTGATCTGGTCGCCCAAATTACCGGATGTCTTCTTAGCTTCAAAAATTTTTGTATAACTTTTTCCATTATCGGTGCTGTGCCATATTTGCGGGCCAAAAGTATTGCCAGCTGAGGCCTGTACACCAACGACGACTTGGTTGCCTCTGACAATTTGATCTGTTATATAGGAACCTTGGTCAAGCTTAAGTGACTGGATGCGTTCGCCGCCAGTCGCAGGGCGCCAGTACAATATCGGTTGGCTGCTATCTGTCTCCGACGTGGCGTAAGCAATTGTTTGTGGCCCTGAGGTTGTTGATTTTTCGGTAGCAGCAGTCTTGGGAGCATTTTGCTGGGTGGTCGCGGCATTATTGGGTTTTTTCTTGGTTGCTATTTTGAAAGCTAGACTGCCGCCAATGATAAGTATGAGCACTGTTAGGATGATTATTGGTTTTTTACGGCTTTTGGACGGGTGTGGGCTAACTGTTGGCTGAGGATTATCAGTGCTTTGTTGAGCCGACGGCTCAATGTTGGGTTTTTGCTCTAGGTCAGGGTCAATGGGATTATCTGCTTCCATAAGCATAACTGTAGCGGGAAAATGGTTATTCACCAATAGCCATTGCTGCTTCGTGCTATACTTACCTCTGTTACGCCCCGGTAGCTCAACGGATAGAGCAAGTGGGTTCTAACCATTAGGTTGGGGGTTCGAGTCCCTCCCGGGGTACCACATATATGATTCATGCGTTTTTAACTTTAGTCTTTATTTTAG
>DATLEQ010000039.1:0-7830 GCA_035525115.1 Candidatus Limnocylindrales bacterium | reverse complement strand
GGAAACTGTATAGTTGAGCCATCCGGCACGCTCTTAAAGAAGTTATTTATTTCAACTTCAACGCTGCGAGAGCAGTCCGCAGTGATAGAAGCCGGGACTGCATAAACAGTAGCCGCTTTTGATCGTAACAAGAGGTAAGTGCCTATGGAGGCTACGATGGCAACAACCATAAAAAGTCGCAAGCGCTTTATCAATAGGCCCTGTTTGAGTTTTAATATGATGTGTTGTAATCGGTTGTTTTTCTTCACCGCTTTATGGCTAGCTGTTAAAAATAGCTAGGTTTCATATTAAGCATAAAGCCTACGACACCTACGGTCAACAAAGCCTTATCCCCTGCTATCTTAGGCTTATTATCCCGGCGGCCTTAGTTATCCTGATATATTAGTGATGTTTTTAGCAGCCCGATGCGAGAAAATGGGTTATAATTTGTTCTGCGCAAATTTTGTTTAAATACAGCTGAGGTAACGGACAAAGTGAGAAAAAAATTATATATCGGCATATTCTTATCATTAACAGCCTTATATATTATATTAACCGCCGTTCTACCAACAGACCCGGCCGTATTACAGCGCTATCAGCTGAACCAGGGCAGTGCTCATATGTTGGGGCTGACCATAGCTATCCCGATTGTACTAATATGGCTCTTTGCGCTGTATGGTTTTACTAAATTTTACGACTACGCACATATCATTAAGGAGAGTCCTGAAGGACCTGGCTTTCAGAGGTTGGTATACGGCTTAATGACACTAGTCCTTAGCTTGCCGATTGTAGCCTCTGTTTCCTCGATTTTTACCTATGTTGGCTACCGTAACCCTGACCTAGTGCCTAAACTTACTATAACCAAAAACTACCTGGGGTTATTTTTTGCTGTCGCAGCTTTTCTGCTAATCGCAGATGGTGCAGAAAAGTTGGTAAGGACACTACGCTCTAAAACCCTACACCTAACCATCCCCCGTTTCGGCTTAGGGGCATGTATCGTACTGTCATGTTTCTATGCTTGGCTAGTTACCACACGATCCACGGACTCCGGAGATACGTATTACCTTCCTAACCTACTCATCATAACAACGCTAGCCATTCCCTATTTGTTTATATGGTGCCGCGGTGCCTTAGCGGCGTACCATTTATACCTGTATAAGGATAGAGTTAGGGGAAAGATTTATCGGGAAGCCCTGGGTTCTTTAGCGCTTGGGATAGGAGCTGTAATCCTACTGTCCATTTCACTGCAACTGCTTGTGACCACTTCAGCTAAACTGACCAAGCTAAACCTCTCGCCGCTTTTAAGCTTTATCTATGTACTTGTGGCAATGACAGCCGTTGGCTATGGCCTGATAGCACGTGGTGCCAAAAAGCTTAAGCAGATAGAGGAGGTTTGATGGTAACAAAATCTCCTAGAATATACGATCACGCCGTCCGTATCAGCGAAGAATACCTGGGTCCAGCCGGCGAACGGTTCATCCGCCGTCAAATCAGTACCCATTTAGGCATAAACCCTGAGGATATAAGCGAGAAGGATATAAGTAAATTAGTAGACTGGGCAAGTATAGCGTTCGCTTTACTGACTAGTGACACTAATGAGGTACACGGCTTTACCCAAGGCCTGTTATCGCTAAGCTCTAACCAAGGATCCAAACGACTGCATGGCACGACAGCTTGAAAAGAAACTAAAGCAGCAAGCCCAGCAGGGCAATCTTGTACAACGCGAAGCCGAAGCCCTCGTATCGGAAGCCCTGTTCGCGAGCATCGGCGAAGGGGCATTTGTTACTGACGCCCATGGTAATATAGCCAAAATCAATAAGGTGGCCCTGGATATATTAGGCTATAAAAGTAACGAGGTGTTGGGTAAGTGGTTTTCAACAGTTTTTATCGCAGAGGATGAAAAAGGTAACGTTATACCTAATCTTGAACGTCCGATTACAGAGGCTTTTATCAAAGGTAAGCCTGTTTTTAGGAAGCTCACTTACCGCAAAAAAAGTGGCAAGAGGGTTCCAGTAGCGCTCACTGTTTCTCCTATACTATTAAAAAATAAACCAATTGGCGCGATACAGGTTTTTAGAGATATAACTGAAGAGGTTAGGTTGGAAAATTCTAAGGATGAATTTATTTCTATCGCTTCACACCAGCTGCGCACGCCAGCTACGATAGTCAAGCAATACCTCGGCATGATATTGGAAGGGTATAGTGGCAAATTAAAGCCAGCCCAAGCAGAGCTACTACGCATTGCCTACGAGAATAATGAACATCAAATTGAGACCATAAATGACCTGCTTAAAGTTGCTCAGGCTGACGCCAATAAAGTAACCCTGGTACGTGAAGAGACCAACCTAGTACTATTGTTAGATGACATCATCAGAGACCAACAGAAAAAATATATCCGCAAAGATTTAACGCTCTGCTTCATTCACAAAGACAGCCAGGTACTAGCCATGGTAGACCCTTTGCACTTGCGTATGGTGTTTGATAACCTTTTGGACAATGCATATAAATACAGTCACGAGAACACAAAAGTTACAGTAGAATTGGCTCTAACAGAACAGGCCGCTATTATAAAAATAAGGGACCAGGGTGTCGGGATAGACAAAAAGGACATGGACAAACTATTCCAAAAATTTTCGCGGATCGCTAATCCATTGTCCTTCGTAGGGGGCACTGGTCTTGGACTATACTGGGCCCAAAAGTTAATTGATTTACATTCGGGAAAGCTTACAGCCAGTTCAGTAATCGGCAAAGGAACCACTTTTACTGTAAAAGTTCCTTTAGGGCTGCTGCCAGGATGACTAAAATTTTAATCGTTGAGGATGAAGCCATGTTAAGGGACGTATACGCCGCCCTTTTTAAGATGGAGAAGTACCAAGTAGCCGAAGCTGGTAACGGCAAAGAGGCAGTACGCCAATTGAAGTTATTTAAGCCTGATATAGTCTTATTAGACGTATTGATGCCCGTGATGGGCGGCATAGAATTTCTAGAAAAAACGAAAATAAAACAGAATCATCCCCATCTTAAGGTTTTAGTCTTAAGCAACCTGTCCGATACCGCTACTTTGCAGCAAGTGACAAAGTTGGGTGCGACCAAATATTTCTTAAAGGCAAGCTTATCGCCGACTCAGCTGGTTGAAGCAGTTAAAAGCCTCTAGGCTATATTGCGTTCGATGGCTTAAAGATAAAGTGATAAATTACAAAATTCCAGCACGTTATCATACCAATAACCAGCGTGCGTATAACAAATACCGAAACAGTGGCACTTAGCCACTTTACTGCTAAAAGTGTAAACCCATAGTTAAAGGCTACCAATAGGCAGTACAGCAGCAGTTGTCTCATTATTGCGGCCGGCCGTCGGTCATAGTTTTTAAAGGTCAGCAGCTTCTGCATGATAAAAGCTATGGCAAACCCTACCCAGAAACTAATTGCTACGCCGCGTAGCGGGCTTAAGCCAGTGACATGCACTAAATAATAGAGGCTGCCCATTTCCATCAGATAGGCAAAGCCTCCGACAAGGACGTATGTTATCAGTGTAGTTTTAGATTTACGCACGCTAGTGTTGCACAGTATAGCAGCCCGCGCTTTTTTAGGTAGTGTATCAAAGACCGCTATGATACCTTAAAAAGATGGTTTTAAATTACGAAGACCATGGATCGGGTCCGGTAATTGTATTTATACACGGCATGGCGGGATCGCTGCGTTATTGGAGCCCGTTCATGTCCTACGTCGCAACAGGCCATCGGACAATTGCAATTGATCTCTTGGGTTTTGGCCATTCACCGATGCCTACGGATGTTGTCTATGATTACCAAACTCATATAGGCAGCATACTGGAAACTTTGGACCATGTAGGCATTAAAGAACCCGTCTTGCTTATAGGGCATTCCATGGGCGGGCTGATAGCACTCAGGCTAGCCGCCTTGCACCCTGCAAGAGTCAAGGGGCTTGTCCTAATTGCCATGCCTATATATAGCGATGAATTGACAGCGCACAACGCTATAACGGGGACAAGCCGATTAAAAGAACTGGCATATTATGGCTTTACTTCAAAGCTCCTCTGTAATGTCTGGTGTCGTTTTTTGCGGCCGCTTAGCGGCAGGCTCGCACCCAAATATTTACGCCACTTAACCTATGAGGCAGCCCGTGACAGCGTGCTTCATACCTGGCAATCATATGCCCAGTCGCTGCATAATGTCATTGAGCTCCAGGATGTTCTCAATGATATTGCCATTGTTAACGTTCCTATTATTATGGTTTATGGCGACCACGACGTTCCCGCAGACCTACACCCTAAGGAGCTGTTAAGTCACCATAAGCATTTGCAAATCCAGGTACTGCAAGGCACCCATCAAATCCTCAATGAGCATTCGCAACAAATTGCATCTTTAATCCTCAAGGGTTAGTTACATGATATAGTTCACAGTTACTATAAAAGTTGTTACTATTTTATAGTTATGTCACAGACCGGCAGTCCACTTAACGACCCTTATTACCAAACCCTACAAGACATGCTGGCCACCAACCAGGATGAGCCACAATTATTCCAAACTATTGTGAATGCTCCTTTTCATGACAAACTGAGGGCTATACAGCTAGATTTGGGTATAGTCGTGTTGCTTTTGGCTAATAAACAGTCCAAAACCATTGACCGTATAGCTTTATCTGATACTTTCTCAGCGCAAGGTGCGGTTCGAATGTCGGCAAAACCATTCAAAGACATTAAAATCCCTTTAGGCCATAAAACTAATATTATTGCTCAAGCTATTGCAACTGCCGAATTACAACAGACCGATAACTGGTATTACTTATTTGTACCGGCGCTCACCAGAGAGGAGGCACATTTCAACCAAGCCGGAGCAGGAATTGAATGCAGCCTAGTCCAGCCTCTTAAGGGCGCTAAAACCGGGGCTATGATCTTTAGTTTTTATCAGCCTTTGCCTAAAATTGGCAATGAACACCGCGAGTTTGTTGACTACTATTCTAAACTTGTAGCAACTAAGCTTTAGCTAGCTAAGAGCCGCGCCTCGCTGGCAAACCGGCTCCAGTCACGCCCGGGTTGGACTTCTTTGCAGCGACCAGTTTTGAACCGCACAAGCTCTTGGAATCCAAGCTCAGGCATCAATAGGTCATAAACAAGCCCTCGGAAGGTATACGAAAGCCGCTTCTTGAAGTAGCTAACTTTTTGTGGATTATTCTGGTCAGGGCGTCCAAAATCCAGAAGGGCTATTATTGCCCCTCGCTTACCAACAGCCCGGCAATTCTCTAAAATAGTAGCCAGCGTATCAGGTTCGCTCTGGTACTGATATGTCATTGCTGATACGTTGACAATGTCGTGTCCTTCATCACCTAATTTAGGTTCAAAAATCGCGGGATCCTTTGTAAAATCCGCCCTAACAAATCCAATATTTTCCGAACTGAAATTATCGACCTTATCATACTCTTCTACCAGCTCCGGGTCGTATACCTCTTCATCCGGCCGGATGGTATTTATGCGTACCCACGAACGCGCTTCGGGATCCCAGGCCTTAGTTCGCCCGTTCAGCATGTTTTCTACTTCGTACCCAGTACTGGCGCCAAAGGTTGGCCTTGTTATTTCTATACCTTTAACAAGATGATGTAGTTGCAACTGCGCTAATCGGGTACGGTTGCCACGCACCACTTGCACGCCCTTAAGAATATTAGAAGGCATCATAAGCGCATTAAGGGTATGGTTCATGCTAGCACCTACGTCAGCAACACGAATATCTGGTCCTAGCCTATGTTTGTATAGATTGGCGACCATTGCAGGGAATATCGCGCGACTGGGGACGTTGGCCTGTACCGTTCCTGACGCAGCCCTCACAAAAAAGCTTCCTACTAAATCACCGCGTTCATCTACAATTTCCCGAATCAGTGCCTCCCAGGGTTTTTCGCCGTCAAACATGTGTGGCCATCCTATGTCATTTCTAAAAGGCTGGACAGCTTCATTGGATGCCCTCATCCAAACTTCAGCAATGTTTAAAAAGGGTTCTTGTCTGATCTGGCTACGTGCGTCCAGGATTTGTCCGCAAAGGTCCCTTACCGCAGGTGCACCCATAGCCTGGGCCCAAACCTTAGCCCCCGCTGTGTAGCGGGTATCGGCACCCTGGGGGTTAAGCTCCTCCAAATGCTCAAAGGCATAACTTAAATGGCCAAGACGGTCTTCTTGATCCATTTCCCCTGGAGCCAGATTTGTGGCCTTATAACCTGACATATAACATATAGGATACAATCTTTTGGGCTCTCAGTCCAGGCAAAAGGCATAAAGAATAGCTAAGATTTTACTAAATACAGCTATAGGATTTGCAACCGGCAAATCACCAAGGTATGTTTAGTAGTACAAATATGAGCAACCCAAAGCTTGGATCTGAATTATTAGCGCGGCGGTTAAGGGCAGCCTACAATTCATTGTATTTTGCCCCGCTAGTGGTTTTCTTAGCGCTTATAAGCTTGACCTATGGTGCATGGCAGTCCAGCCGTACCACACTGAATAGCGATATCGGGTCAGCCCTGTCTGACCGTACAAATCGCATGCAACAAACCATTAAAGAGCGTTTGGCCACCTACGAACAAGTTATGACTGGCGGGGCAGGATTAATTCGCAGCTCGCAGGATGTCACTAAAAATGAATGGCATGATTATGTTAGCACTTTTTATGCGACTAAGTCCCACGGCGATATTCGCGGCATTGGCTATATAAAAATCTTTAACGCCGAACAGTTGCCTGATATCCAGGCATATATGCAAGCCCAAGGCATTACTGATTTCCGGATTGTACCGGATACGCCACGCAGTGTGTATACAGCCGTCTTGTATAACGAACCGGCAGATGCACCTAGACTGATAGGTGCAGACATGTTTACAATCCCCGAACGACACGATGCCATGGTGCGCAGTCGTGACAGCGCACAAGCAAGCATTACTCCCCCAGTTAAGTCGCTTGATACCACCACCGAACAACCCGTGATGGTTATATTTTTCCCACAGTACAAAAGCGGCTCCGTGACTGATACCGTCACCAACAGGCAACGGAGTATAGAAGGCTATACCTATACTATTATTAAGGCGCATGATTTTTTTAATGGCATTATGGCTGAAAATAATGCTGATAATGGCATGGTGCTCCGGGTTGCATCCCAGAAACCATCAGAATGGTCGGTGTTATACGAATCGGATCAATATAAACAGGCCAATGGCGCACGTGAATATACATTCACAGCCCAAACCATGGAAGTTTATGGGCAGACATGGAAATTAAGTTACGGCTTTCAGAACCATGAGTTGGTTCGTCCGCAGCGTCGTATTATACCTCTGCTTACGCTCCTCGCCGGCTTGTTGTTCTCATTGCTATTAGCAGAAGTAATCTATCTACTACTAAAGGCCAGGGCTAGGGAATTTTCGGACTTAAAAGAGCAGGCTGTTGATCTTGCTAAGGATGAGCTGCTGTCGCTAGCATCACATCAACTAAGAACACCTGCGACGACCGTCAAGCAATACCTGGGCATGGTTTTGCAGGGTTTTGCGGGCGATATTACCACCACTCAACAGAGTCTGCTCAATAAGGCTTACGCAGGTAACGAACGGCAACTTTATATCATTAACGAGATGCTACACATAGCTAAAATTGATGCTGGCCGTATTGTGTTAGCCCGTCACAAAACTGATATCGTAAAGCTTGTCCGCGACATCTTGTTTGAAGCCCAACCTGATATAGACGAAGCCAACCATACAGTTAAACAGACCTTGCCAACACGACCCCTTTATCTACAAATAGATGAACATATGCTTCGTATGGCCATTGAAAACCTGGTGAGTAACGCGATCAAATACACCC
>DATLEQ010000036.1:0-11571 GCA_035525115.1 Candidatus Limnocylindrales bacterium | reverse complement strand
AGTACCGCCAATGTTCATGGTGAGCCATAGGTCCTGGTCCCAGTTGAGGGCCGGGAAAGCCGTTTGGGAACCTAAAGAGACACTGAGGTAGCCAGCCCGGACATTGACCCGGTTGTCATTGCCGGCAGTGACACCGTTGCTATCGTAGTAGGTTTCGCTCCAGAGGCTGCTGCCACCGGAGCTGACGTTGTACAGGTTGAACTGGACGTTGTAGCTGCCATCGGCCACAATGCCGCCAGCACCAGTTAGCAGGCGGGCTTGGAAGTTGAGGGTGCTGCTGGTGGCAGCCTGTACACGTGCAGGCGTACCCATGCGCGTATATAAAAACACCCCTGTTAGGGCGACAAAAAACAAAACAAACCGCACAATACCGAGCGTGCGAAACGCTACAGGTACAAGGCGGTTTGTTTTGGTTGGTTTTGGCATTTGGTTTTATCCGGAAGAAATCATCCACCAGAGCTTCTGCCCTGCTGGCTACTTCTCCCCTAAACTTTTAGTTTTAGGTTTGTCTGTGTGTCTTGATTTATTTGCTTTTGTTTAATTGTTTCGTTTTGACAGACCTGCTTATATTCTGCGACTCCCCGGTAGAACACTCAACCTCAAAACGTACAAAATTCGGACTCGCTTAACTCTCGCCCATTAACACAGAAAACACAACGTAACAAAATATATATTGTTGTTATTAAAACTATGAATTCCACAAAATAAGGTTATCTTTGGTACTTATCTGTTAAAACAGATAAAGCCATAAGTATTTTATTGATGTAAAATATACTTTAGCTTTTACATGAACAATAAAATGATCTATAAGTTATCCACAGGCATACTGCCCCTTTGATCGTAGGCTAATGCTCTTAGCTAAGGTCTTTAGGCGATTTTAGTGATCTTAAGCTGGGTCCGGCGCTGCCTATGGCCACGTACAGTGTGGACACGCTTCTTAGCCTTGTAGCGAATAGAGGTGACTTTGTCGCCTAACATTTCGGGTTGTAGAATTTCGGCCGTTACCTTAATTGCAGCTACTTCGGGGGCGCCTACTGTGGTCTTATCACCGTCAATTACCAATAACGGGACAAAGGTAGCCGTCTTGCTGTCTTGCTTTAATAGCTCAATCTCAATAGTCTCGCCTTCTTTGACAAGATACTGCTTACCACCGGCTGCAATGACTGCTTTTTTCATAGTATAGGGCAAAGTTTATCAGATGTGGCTACACTTGTCAAAGGTGTTAGCTAACCCGGCTAAGTTTAATACCCAGTTCCGCACCCTCCACTTTAACGGTGGTCTCGTAGTCACCTGACCCGTCTTTAGCAAAATGCGTGGCCAGAGTTTCTTGCTTGATGACATCCAGATACTTATCAATTGCGCCTGTTAATTCATTGTTATCTGTAGAAAGAACTAGCTTTATACGGTCGTCTACGCTTAAGTCTGCAGCTTTACGAGCGCTCTGTACCTGCCGCACAACTTCCCGCATCTTTCCTTCCTGTTTAAGCTCGGGCGTTAATGTGGTGTCAATCTGCACCCTCAGAGAGGTTTCTGATGTATCCTGGCCGGCTTCAAATAAAACGCTTTTTACGTTTAACTCCTCTTTAACCACCTCCGTATAAAAAGTTAGGTTTTCCGCTAAGAATTCCTGAGGAGGCCTAAGCGTAACCATAGATAATGGCTGCCGCACCTTAATGGCTGCCGCGGCACGTTGGGCCAAGCCTTGGGTGATAAGCTCCCTTAACTCGCTCATATCCCTCATAAGCGCCTCATTAATCCGCCCTGCTGTAGGCCAGTCGCGCAAGTGCACCGATTCCATGCCGGTTAACTTTTGAAAGAGCTCTTCGGCTAGAAAAGGCGTGAATGGCGCCATCACATGTGACAGTTGGACCAAAACATAATGCAGGGTCTTGTAGGCATCGTTTTTATCGTTGTCGTCTTCGGACTTCCAGAAGCGCTTGCGGCTCCGGCGTACATACCAGTTGCTTGCATCATCAATAAACGGCAAAATATCCGCCATTGCATTTGGTATATCGTAAGCCTGCATGTGCCTGTCAACGTGCTGGTTTAGCTGGTGGATTCTTGAGACGACCCATTTATCAAGCGGGTTTGTCAGAGCACCACTTGGATCCTCGTAGTTTCCATTCCATTCCCAGCCGTCTACATCAGCGTAAAGAGTAAAGAAATCATACATGTTCCACACCATGGCCAGCTTTCGACTTACGTCACCGACATCCTTATCTGTCAGCGCGAAATCTTCGCCGTTTAATAACGGAGAGCTTAGAAATACAAACCTTAATGCGTCCGCAGAAAATTTGTCCATGAGTTCATTGGGGTCGGTATAGTTGCCGAAACTCTTGCTCATCTTGCGGCCGTCATTGCCGGCAATTGTTCCATGCACCAGCGAGTTTTTAAAGGCACTTTCTTTAAACAGCCCCACGCTCACGGCATGAAGATAATAAAACCAGGCTCTGACTTGAGGCACGTACTCCACGATAAAGTCAGCGGGAAAATTTTGCTTAAACTTATCGGAATTTTCAAATGGGTAATGATATTGAGCAAACGGCATAGACCCGCTCTCGAACCAGCAATCCAGAACCTTTTCAATGCGACTGTACTCTACGCCATCTATCGTGAATTTAACATCATCAATCCAAGGACGGTGATAATCTTCAAGCTCGGCCCCTGACAGTTCTTTAAGCTCGGCGTAGCTGCCTATGACTTTTACCAGCTCCTGGCCGTTGTTATCCTTACCTTTCCATACTGGCATAGCCGTAGCCCAAAAACGGTCTCGACTAAGGTTCCAGTCCGGAGCGCTCTCTACAGTCTTTGCAAATCGGCCATGTTTTATATGCTCCGGATACCATGTTATGTCCTCATTTTTGCTAAGCATCTCTGCCCGCTGGCTGTCTATATCCATGAACCAGCTGGGATGTGCCCGGTACATTAGTTTGGTGCCGCAACGGTGGCAATGCGGGTAGCTGTGGCGTATGTAATCAATTTTCCAGACAACTCCACGCTCGTGCAGTGTTTTGGCAATCTGTTTGTTAACCTCCCAGACATTCTGACCCTTCCATTCGCCCGTAGTATAGATGCCGTTTTCGTCAGTATTCAGCACCCAGGGGAAACCTTCTTGCTTGCTCAGTAAGTAGTCTTCTTCTCCATAGGCTGGCGATTCATGAGCAATGGCGGTACCGTCATCTGCGTGTACAAAGTCGGCGTGCCATACCCTGAAAGCTTTATCCCCTAAATCGGCATAAGTATCGAACAGCGGCTCATAAGATTTTCCTACCAATTCCGCGCCCTTAAGCTCCCGCAACAACTTATAGGTTAGTTGCTGATGCTTTTCATCAGTTAGAACCTTCTCAACGAGCGTTTTTGCCAGAATTAACTTTTGGCCGTCGATTTCCACCTCGGAGTAATCGATGTCCTTATTAACCGCGACGGCAGAATTGGAAGGCAGAGTCCACGGGGTGGTGGTCCAAGCTAAAAGATAGCTGTCTTCGTCTTTGAGCTTAAATTTAACATAAACTGACGGGTCCGTTACGTCCTGGTAGCTGTTATCCATGGCTACCTCGGCCTTGCTAATGGGCGTGGCGTCGCGCGTGCAATAAAGCAGCACCTTTTCACCCTCATATATCTTGCCCTTGTTGTAGAGCTCCTTAAAAGCCCACCAGACGCTTTCCATATAGTCTTTATCCATAGTTTTGTAGGCACCCTGGAAGTTCACCCAGCGGCCAATGCGGTCAATTGTGTCTTCCCAGAGGTTACCGGTCTGCACCATATTGTCGCGGCAAGTAACGATATATTCCTCAAGACTAATCTTGGTTCCGATATCACGCTTGTCTTTGATACCCAGTTTTTTCTCGGTGAACACCTCTGCGGGCAACCCGTGGCAATCCCACCCCCACCGGCGCTCTACGCGCTTGCCTTTCATAGTCCAGTAACGCGGAACGGCGTCTTTGACTACACTAGTAAGCAAAGTGCCATGGTGCGGTACGCCTGTAATAAATGGGGGGCCATCATAAAACACGTAAGCATCTGACGCCGGCCGCATTTCGACTGACTTTTCAAAGGTCTTGTGCTCTTTCCAGTAACGGACCAGGTCTTTCTCGTATTCTATGGCTTTACGCCGGCTACCTTGTTTAAACTTCATCCCGTTAGAACCCACTTAACTTTCTATTATTCAATAACATCTGAACATCTATATTATGTTCAGATGTTAAATAATCTTTGAATGTCTCTTGGGTTCTAACGGGATTCATGTCATTTTTCTCCTTTTAAAAATAAAAAAGCCCTAACAGGCGCAGGAGCTCCGATGAACGGGGCGGTACCATCCTGCTTTAGGACTTAATTGACGGCTATGACGGGCGTTCCCGGCGAGTTCTAATCAGCGGCTAGCCGCTTTTCTTCCCGCTCCTCGTAGTTGATAGCTACTTAAAATGGATTTGCCAAATTGTTAACACCTATAGTTTAGCGTACTTCCCTGTTTTTATGCAAGGTAGCCAGCCAGCTCGCTCATAAGCGGCAAATGGTCGCCCTGCCAGTCTTTGATTACCTGACCGTCATCACGCATTACCATCACGCAGGGGAACTGCATGATATCGTATAGGGTCGCCGTGGAGGCCCCCTCGCGAGTATTCAAATCTACCAATTCTATATCCCGCCCCCTGGTCCGCTTAAAGTCATGGACATATTCCTCTACCATCCGGGCAAATTCCGAATCCGGCCTATACAATATGCACGCTTTCATACCGGTTAGTATAACGCAGTCAACGGTTAGTAGTTAACACTTTCAGTAAAGAGCAACGGGTCCGCTTTAAACGGACCCGCGCGATGAGAAAACCTATCTGGGTAATCTCGTTATGAGCAGCCTGTTGTGGAACCGCAACTCGTACAGACATAGCAGCTACCGGCTTTTTGCGTCTGGTTACCGCAGTTAAAGCACATCGGCGCCGAGTCATCGGTGAAAGCTTTTGCTTTAGGGGCAGCACTCACGGGAGTGTTTACCTGGAGTTTTGGCTCTTCAGCAACCGGCTTGGCATCGGCTAGTTCGGTGTCCAAGGTCGTTTGCGGCTCATCCAGCAAACTGGTCTGGGCATCTGGCATATCCTCTATGGAGGCCATACCGAGTTCTAGCCGGTCATCAAATGACAGGTAAGTTAACGCTAGCCGCCTGAAGATGTAATCCGTAATTGAGCTTGCGGTACGAATTTCTGCGTCGTCGGTGACACCAGATGGCGCAAAGCTGGTACTCATGAAAGCACTTACATAGGTCTTGAGCGGAACGCCGTATTGCAACCCGTGGCTGACACTAATAGCAAAGGCGTCCATGATGCCTCTAAGCGTAGAACCGTGTTTGGAGAAGTTTATAAACAATTCCCCCGGGGTTCCGTCGTCGTATTCACCAACTGTCGCGTAGCCCTTAGAATCTGCCACCTTAAAGGCAAAGGTCTTGGAGTTGCGCACCCGCGGCAAAGACCGGCGTACGGCTCCCTTAACGATAATTTTATCGTTTATGGCATCGGTAGCCGTAGGCATGTTGTTGTTGCTGTCAGCACCCTTTTTAGTCATAGACAACGGCTGGGCAACTTTACAATTGTCGCGGTAAATGGCGACGGCCTTGAGGCCTAGTTTCCACGCCTCAATGTGCAGCTGCTCAATGTCCTCAACGGTTGCTTCTTCTGGCATATTAACGGTTTTGCTGATCGCACCCGAAATAAACGGTTGTACTGCTGACATCATTTTTACATGTCCCATGTAGTGGATGGAGTTGTCGCCCATAGAACATGAAAACACTGCTCGGTGTTCTTTGCGGAGATGAGGCGCGCCTGTTATAGTCTTTTCTACATCAATATAAGTCACAATATCGTCTATTTGCTGCTTGTCATAGCCGAGTACTCTTAGTGCTCGTGGCACGGTTTGGTTCACAATGTTCATGGTACCGCCGCCCACTAATTTCTTGAACTTAACCAAACCCAGGTCCGGTTCAATGCCGGTGGTATCACAGTCCATCATAAGCCCGATGGTGCCGGTGGGCGCCAACACGCTGGCCTGCGAGTTCCGGACTCCATAGAGTTCGCCCAGTTCGACAGCATCGTCCCAAGCAGTTGCGGCAGCGCTTAGCAGCTCTTCTGCTACCAGGCTGGCATCAATCCGCGAGACTTCAGCCCGGTGCATTTTGAGGACGTTCAGCATGCCTTCACGATCCTTGTGGAAGCCGGCGAAGGGCCCAACCCGATTAGCCATGCGCGCACTAGTGGCATAGGCATGGCCAGTCATAATAGCGGTAATAGCTGCAGCAATAGCACGGCCTTCGTCTGAATCATACGGCAAGCCCATAGCCATCAGCATTGCCCCAAGGTTGGCATATCCAATGCCGAGCTCGCGGTAAGCCTTAGCGTTTTTGGTGATGTTTTCGGTGGGGTATTCGCTGTAACCTACCAGGATTTCCTGAGCCGTAAAAATCAGCTCCACGGTGTGCCGGAAGGCTTCTATGTCAAAGCTACCGTCCTCGTTTAGGTATTTAAGCAAGTTAATAGAGGCCAGGTTACAGGCCGAGTTGTCCAAGTGCATGTATTCACTGCAAGGGTTGCTGCCATTAATGCGGCCAGCTTTTGGACACGTGTGCCAACGGTTAATGGTACTGTCAAACTGCATGCCGGGGTCGGCGCATTCCCAAGCCGCCTCAGAAAACTGGCGGAATAGGTCCCGAGCCTTAACGGTCTTGACGACTTTGCCATCTTTAACCGCCTTAAGGTGCCAATCATCGTCATTTTCAACTGCCTTCATGAACTCATCCGTCACCCGAACAGAGTTGTTGGCATTTTGGTATTGGATGGAATGGATGTCCTTACCGTCCAGGCTCATATCCCAGCCGGCTTTTTCCAGGTCACGGGCTTTGCGCTCTTCAAGCGCTTTGCACCAAATAAACTCCATCACATCCGGATGGTCGGCATTTAGGATTACCATCTTGGCAGCCCGGCGGGTTTTGCCGCCACTCTTAATAGCCCCGGCTGAGGCATCGGCTCCACGCATAAAACTAAGGGGGCCTGAGGCCGTGCCGGCACTTTTACCAAGCTTTTCAACGGACGAGCGGATGCTGCTGATATTGATACCCGAGCCCGAGCCGCCCTTAAAGATCATGCCTTCCTCTTTGTACCAGTTCAGTATCGAGGGCATGGTGTCGTCTACGGCGAGGATGAAGCAGGCGCTGGCTTGCTGTGAGCGTTCTGGCGCGCCGATATTGAACCACACCGGCGAGTTAAAGGCCGCCCGCTGGGTAGCTAGGATATACTTGAGCTCTTCGCGGAAGTCTTCAGCTTCTGCCTCAGTCTCAAAGTAACCTTCTTGCAAGCCCTGGCGGGTAATGGTGTCAACCACCCGGTTAATTAGCTTTTGCAAGGAATCTTCGCGTTCGGATGTCCCGGGCGTACCCGTAAAGTATTTTTGCGCCACAATATTAATGGCGTTCAGCGACCAACCATCCGGAAAATCAAGATCTTTCTGCTCAAAAACCGGCTTACCGGTCATCGGATTCATGATGATCGAATCACGCTTCACCCATTTCAGTTGATCGTATGCCTTGGATTTGGCGGGCGTAAAAAAGCGCCTGCGGCCCAGGATAGTTGTCTGTCCCATAGTAGCCTCACTTTTACCTTAGTATTGTTTTATTAATGTTTGTTTAGAGTTGTTGCAAGCCCTGCTCTCATAGATGCTTGCCAGCTCCCCCTCGTCTTTAAGCGGTCAAAACCGTTAAAGCTGCGGGGTAACCGGCAGTATCTATGCGGCAGAATGTTTAACCTTACGCTCACGGATTTGCAGGAGTTCTCGTTCAAAACTGGCAATATCCTTGAAACGTCGGTAAACACTTGCAAAGCGCACGTAAGCTACCTCGTCAAGCACTGCTAATCGCTCCATAACCATCTCTCCAACTTGCACCGTAGTGACCTCTTGGTCCCCACAGGCATAGATTTGGTGCTCTATATCTACCACCAAGCGCTCAAGTTGCAATCCGGTTACAGGAGTTTTTTCACAGGCCCTATACAGACCCGCCAGCAATTTATCTCGGTTAAAAAGCTCACGGATCCCGTTATTTTTAATCACGATTATTTGCGGCCGTTCAATACGTTCATACGTAGTAAACCGGTAGCCGCAGTCCGGACATGACCGACGGCGACGAATGGCGTCCCCTTCACTCACATCCCGCGATTCAATAACCTTAGTTTCTGTTGACGAGCATTGGCTGCATTTCATGCTTAATTACCTCCTCTGCTCACCTTCCTGGACACTAACCGCTGCTGTTGGCCAGGCCAGGAATGTAACAATTATGTGTTCATTCTGAATGTACAATTGCTATACGTTTGTCCCCATATATAGCGCCTATACAATAAATCATAGACCTATATACAGCGTTTTGCAATACACAAATTGGTGTATTATTTACCGGAATCACCCCTGTTATTTAGTCTCTTTTGGGTCTGTATCTTCGGTGTCTGTTTTATCGGCCTCGCGTTGCTGGCGACGCTTGGTTAAACGGCGCAAAAAAGAAGGCTTTTCTAGCTCGTCCTCGTCAGCAAAACCGACCACCGGCGAAGAAGACTCGTGCGTACTTTCGCTAAATGGTTTGTCATCGCCTTCATCAGCGGCGTGTTCATCCAGGGTCCAGATGTTGGGCATGGGGGTGTCTTTGGATAGGTCGCCTTCGGACGGCTCGCCGTCATGCAATTCCATATCTATTCCGCTCATGTCTTGGTCATCACTCTGCGTCGCCAAAGGCCGGGGGGACGTCACGGTGCCTGTATCGGACGCTGCTGCAGTGCCCGGCTTGGTTCGGTTGGCAAAATAAGTATCATCAAAGCCGGTGGCAACCACCGTGATAATTATTTCACCTTCTAGCTCAGGGCTAATGGTAGCTCCAAAAATAATATTTGCATCCGTATCAGCCGCCACCGTAATAGCCTCTGCTGCCTGGTTAATCTCGTGCATGGACATATCGCTGCCGCCAATGACGTTAAACAATATGCCCCTTGCGCCATCAATAGAAACTTCTAGTAATGGTGACTCTATGGCCTGCTGGGCGGCTTTGGTTGCCCGGTCTTCGCCACTAGCGCGGCCAATGCCCATAAGCGCGGAGCCGGCATGGCTCATGACGGTTTTGACGTCGGCAAAGTCCAGGTTAATCAAGCCATGGACGGTAATAAGGTCAGAAATACCCTGCACGCCCTGCCGTAATACGTCATCAGCCACCTTGAAGGCTTCAAGCAGCGGTGTTTGGCGGTCAATAGTCTGCAGTAGCCTATCGTTAGGGATAATAATGAGCGTGTCCACTGCCTTGCGCAAATTGTCTATGGCAATTTCAGCATTACGGCGACGTTTTTCGCCCTCAAAGGCAAACGGCTTCGTGGCAAAGCCCACAACAAGCGCACCTTCGTCTTGGGCTACCTTAGCGACAATATGGCCGGCACCACTGCCAGTACCGCCCCCGGCACCTATTGTTATAAATACCATATCCGCGCCGGCAACTGCCTGGCGAATCTCGTCAATTGATTCTTGGGCAGCCTTTTGGCCTATGGCAGGCTCCGCCCCGGCGCCTAAGCCACGCGTAGCATCGCGCCCAATATGGATCTTTGTCTGCGCCTTAGAATGGTGCAGGGCCTGGGCATCGGTATTAACCACAATAAACTCCACGCCCTCCACGCCGGCTTCCACCATGCGATTGACTGCAGCTCCACCAGCACCGCCTACACCGATTACTTTTATTCGGGCAAACGTTTCAATTGCGGGGGTAACTTGTGGCATCAGATCCTACTGTCCTCATTTAGTCTATGATAGTCCCGAGTATACCAGGGTAAAGTCAGCTGTTCAATGCACGGGGTCCGACTACTTGCGCCCGAAACGGCGCAACAAGCCGTCTATGAGCCCCATTGCTTTTTGGTTAGGGGCGCCATGAGAGGAGGCATTCATGTCAGGCGTTAACAGCATATCCAACTGCATGAGCCCAATGGCCGTCGCATACGCCGGGTCGTCCACGGTATCCAGCAGGCCCCTTAGCGGCTGCAGCTTGCCGACGCGTGCGGCTAGCTGCAGCTTATCCTTGGCAAAATCAGCAATAGCGGGGAGCTTGGCCGTACCCCCGACAATAACTACGCCGCCAGGCAATTTGCGCGAACGGTGAATTTTTTTAAGCTCTTTGTCGGCAAACTCAAACAGCTCATCAACCCTGGCTTCAGTAATCATATGTATGTCACTGCGGCTAAAGCTGTATTCCTGCTCGTTATGTTCTATGGTGACCGACTCATAGTCGGGTGACTCAAGGGTGGCGTGGTTAACCTTGACCAGTTCGGCTACATCCAGGTCCGTCTTGAGCCCAATTGCCAGGTCATTGGTAATATGGATGCCGCCAATAGGCAAAACGGCTACATGCTGGATCTCACCGTCCTCTACCACCACCAAATTTGTCGTGCCGGCCCCAATGTCTAACAGCACGGTCCCTGATTCTTTCTGCTGCCGGCTCAAGACCGCTTCGGCGGCGGCCAGCGATGAAACGGTTATGTGGCTTAAGGCTACGTGCGAGCGCTCTAACACGCTCGTCAGGCTTTTGAGGTTGGGCGTAGCGGCTGTCACGATGTGCGTGTCTACTTCCAAACGCACACCGTGCATCCCGACGGGGTCTTTGATGTTGTCTTGCCCATCAACCCGATAGTTCTTGGCGAAGACCTGGATAATTTCCCGGTTGGGCGGTAATTGCATAATAGTAGCCGCTTCTTCGGCCCTATAACGGTCATCGGTACTGATTTCACGGTCGGCGGCACTAATGGCCACTACCCCTTTAGAGTTTAGGCCGCTGACATGCGTGCCGTTTATGTTTACTGTAGCGCTGCGAATTGGTACGCCGGATACGCGCTCGGCCTCGGTAACGGCATGGGCAACCGCTTCAACGACATCATCAATGTGCGTAACCACGCCTTTGCGCATACCAATATTTTTGGCTGAACCGTGGCCAATAATAGAGAGTTCGCCCGGGTTGTCCTGATCCGGCATGCCCACAATACAGCGGACAGCTGATGTGCCAATATCCAGACCGAAAAAATGTATCGGCGATTGATCGCGCATACCGTGCAGTATACCGCTTATCCTGAACAAACCGCAAGCAACCTTAAAGGGCTGTCAGTATCTCGGTGCCATCATGTGTTATTAAAATCGTGTGCTCAAAATGAGCCGCTATGGAGCCGTCCGCGGTCCGGATAGTCCAGCCGTCGGCATCTGTTTTTATACGGTAGTCGCCCAGCGTGGCCATTGGCTCAATAGCTACCGTCATACCGGCCACCAGTGTTGGCCCGGTGCCTTTTTTGCCATAGTTAGGGATGTTTGGGTCTTCGTGCAGTTGGTGGCCTACACCGTGGCCTACCAGGTCACGCACAATGCCGTATTTGCTTTCCAAGACCGATTGGGCTGCGTTGCTGATGTCGCCTACCCGTACGCCGGCCTGAACCGCGGATAGGGCCTTCATCAAAGCCTTCTCCGTATCAGTAACCAGGTTTTGTGCGGCCGCAGAAGCAGCCTTGCCCACCACGACCGTTACGGCCGCAT
>DATLEQ010000006.1:0-9942 GCA_035525115.1 Candidatus Limnocylindrales bacterium | reverse complement strand
CGTACTAGCCTATGAACACCATGTTCGCCTTTTAATTTTCCGTACGCAAACGGGCCGTTCAGCTCAAAGGTCACACTTTTGATACCGGCTTCCTCGCCGTCCGATTGGTCTACGATGGAAGTGGCAAAGCCCGACTGTTCTGCGTAACGGATATACATGCGCAATAACATCTGCGCCCAGTCTTGGGCATCAGTTCCGCCCGCGCCCGCATGGATGCTAACAATGGCAGCGTGGTGGTCATAGGGTCCGTTAAATAGCAGCTCGGTTTTTTGACGGTCGTATAGTGCCTGGGCTTCGTTTAACTGTTTTTTTAAATCAGCCTCCAATGAACTGTCCTGGGCAGCTAATAATTCTTTGGTGTCGCTGACAGACCGTTCCAGCTGGCGCCATAAAGAGATACGGGCCTCGGTGTCGGCCTGTTGCTTCATTAGGTCCTGGGCTCGGGCTGGATCTTCCCATAACTTAGGGTCAGCAGTCTGTTGTTGCAGCCGGGCTAAGCTGTGTTCAAGGTCATTAATCTTTAACCGCTCAATGGCATCAGCAATAGCCGCAGCTAGGTCATCGGCCTGTTTTTGCAAATCCATAGTACTCAGTATAGGTCACTTCTGCCACAGCGTCGCCAGAATTCCGGTAAGCTGTTCGCGCAAGTCTTTGGTGGCCGAGCCCAGAAAACCAACCCCCCACTGTGACTTATCAAAAAATTCGTTTGTGACATCAACGATCTGGTCCTTGGTGATGGCGCCGATACGATCGGGTATTTGATAGTAATCGTCTATATAATCATCAAAAAAGTAGCGTCCGCTATAGCCGGCCGCAGTCCCTGCCACTGTCTGGCCGCTGCGCTGGAAGCGGCCAAGTAAGTACTGTTGGGCGCTGGCTATATCGCCTGCCGTTACTTCCCCATTGCATACAGAGCGGATTTCTTTGGTGATAATGGTAAACAAGGCTTCGGCGTTGGCCGGGGTAATCTGGGCACCAAACCACCAGTTGCTGGCACATTTAGTCTGTAAATAATTAGAGCTCATATGATACACTAAGCCCTTTTCGCGGGCTTCGCCCAAAATTCGCGAGTGCAACGTTTCGGTGAGCATGGTGTTGACGAGGCCTAAGGCGTCAGATTCTTTTTCGTTGAGGCGGCGCCCGATGAAGGTATCCATGTAAAAGTGCATATTTTCTACTGTGCGGTTGGCGATATAGAGTGACTCTTTTAAGCCGACTGGTGTTTCGTCGGGCATTTCAATGCGGGCCTTGCCCTCGGGCAGTTCCATGCCTTCCAATAACTCCACCAACCGGGCTTGTCTGGCCTCGGTTATTTTGCCAGCGATTACAAAACGCATATTTTGGGTCATATGGGTTTTGGCATAATGACGGCGAATATCATCAATCTTGACGTTGGGCATCTGCTTTAAGCGTTCTTGGTCGGTCAAAACCTTATAGCCGTAAGCCTGCCTTAATGCCAAGCTGAGGTGGCGGAAGTGATTGTTAGAACGGCTAATCATTTCTTCGCGCACATTACCAAATTCGGCTTGGAATTCGTCTTCTAAAAAGAGCGGCTTACTGATTGCAAGTAGCAATAAGTCGGCGATGCGCTCCCATTCAAAATCGGCACATTCAGCCTCGTAGGTAATGTCGTAACTGCCGGTGCTAGCGTTGCAGTAAGCACCGTTTTTTTCAAACTCTGCCTGAAACGAACGGGCTTTGCGGATAAGTTTATTGGCGCCCAAAAGCAAATGCTCCATGAGGTGGGCGGTCTCCCATTTGTCGGGAGGTGTCAGGAAATCACCGGCGCGGAAATTAATTTCCAGGCTCATCACAGTAGCGTCAGGCGTATGGATAAATAAGCCTTTAGCGCCGTTTTTTAATGTAATTTCCTCTACTGTATGTCGCATGAAACCCCTTATTTACGCTTTTTATGCTTAGCTTTGGCTTTACGCTGACGCTCGGCTTTGCGGGCTTTCTTGATCTGGGTTTTCTGTTGCTTTTGGGCAGCTATGGCAGTTTTTGCTGGTACAAAATCCGTCTCCTGGAACTCATCAGCTTCAATAATCTGATCGGCGTTGTCCACCGATTTGCGGGCAGCTCGGGTAAGTTCAGTCTCTGCAGGCTGGTCGGCAGCAACAGGCTCGGCACTAAACAGGGCGCGGACGACCTCGTGGCGAAGGGTTTGCTGCATTTCTTCGAACATATGCTGGGCTTGTCGTCGGTATTCTACCAACGGGTCGCGCTGGCCGACACTGATCCAGTGTATGCCCTCACGCATATGATCCATGTTTTCCAGATGTTGCATCCAGAGGTTATCTAGAACTTGCAGGTAAATGTCCCTTTCAACCTTACGCATTAATTCTGGGGTGAAGGCAGTCTCGCGGGCTTCGTAAAGCTCGGTTGCCTCGGTTTGCAAAACCTTGCCAAATTGGGTGGCGTCACTATCAAACAAACGGTCCAGCGTTTCATCGTCAAACGGGAAGCTTTCTGTCACGACAGATTCGTATTGGTCCGAGGTGAGCAGCGGCGACGAGGCCAGCGCCTTAACCTCTTCTTCAATAAAGGCTTTTACGCGCTTTTGAATGTCGGCCTGCAAGAGGATTTCGCGGCGCATGGCATAGGTTGCTTTGCGGTGCCGGTTCATAACGTCATCGTATTGAACCACGTTTTTACGGGTGTCAAAGTTATAGCCTTCAACCTTTTTCTGGGCGCCTTCCAGGCTTTTGCTGATAACACGGTTTTCTATGGGTGTTTCATCGTCTACGCCCAGACGGTCCATAATAGCGCCAATGCGTTCGCCGCCAAATATTCGCATCAGGTCGTCCTCGGTACTTACAAAAAATTGTGTCGCGCCTGGATCACCCTGCCGCCCGGAACGGCCGCGCAGCTGGTTGTCAATGCGCCGGGACTCATGGCGTTCGCTTCCCAGTACAAATAATCCCCCTAGCTTTTTTGTCTCGTCATCTAGCACGATGTCGGTACCACGGCCGGCAATGTTAGTCGCCAGGGTTACCGAGCCTTTCTGCCCGGCTTTGGCTACAATAGCGGCTTCGCGTTCGTTGTTTTTAGCATTAAGCACCTGGTGCGGTACTTTTGCCTTTGTGAGCATAGTACTAAGCACTTCGTTTTTCTCGATTGATACCGTACCCAGCAAGACTGGCTGGCCTTTTTGATGCAATTTCGCAACTTCACGCGCAATTGCCTTAAACTTGCCCTGTTCGGTGCGATAAATACGGTCAGTGCGGTCTTCGCGGATAACAGCGCGGTTCGGCGGTACCTGGACGACATCTAGTTTGTAAACTTGGTGGAATTCCTCGCTTTCAGTCTCCGCGGTGCCTGTCATACCAGCCAGCTTTTCGTAGAGGCGAAAATAGTTCTGGAATGAAATGGTTGCGAGGGTCATGGATTCTTCCTGGACCTCAACGCCCTCCTTGGCCTCAATGGCTTGGTGCAGGCCCTCGTTGTAGCGGCGGCCTTTTAGCAAGCGTCCTGTAAAATCATCCACAATTACCACTTCTCCGTCGTGGGTGACAACATAGTCTTTATCCCGGTGGAATAACGCCTGGGCTTTTAGGGCTTGTTCAAGGTGGTAAATTGTCCGGATATTTCCAGTGCCATACAAGCTGTCTAGGCCGAGGATTTTCTCGACATGTTCAACGCCTTTATCTGTCAGGACGACGGCTTTGCGCTTTTCGTCGGTTTCATAGTCTTCGTCTTTTTTAAGCTGGCGCGTAACTTTGGCAAATTGGGCGTAAGCCGTACCACTGGTAACACTGGGGGCGCTAATAATGAGGGGTGTACGGGCTTCGTCAATCAGGATGGAGTCAACCTCGTCCACGATTGCATAGTGCAGCTCGCGTTGGCGCAGCTGGTCGGTTTCACGCACCATATTGTCACGCAAATAATCAAAGCCAAATTCGTTGTTAGTGCCATAGGTAATGTCGGCGGCGTAAGCTTCCTGACGGGTCGCGGGCTTGAGAGTTTGCATGCGCGGATCGTCATGGTTTTTGTTTTTATATGACTTGTCATAAATATATGATTCCTCGGCAATAATTACGGCAGTCTTAAGGCCCAAAAAATCGTAGACCTGGCCCATCCAGCCGGCATCACGCTGAGCCAGGTAATCGTTAACCGTCACCACATGCACGCCCTTGCCTGTCAGGCCATTGAGATAAACAGCCAAGGTCGCTACTAGCGTCTTGCCTTCGCCAGTTTTCATCTCGGCCACTTTGCCCTCGTGCAAAACCATCCCCCCGATAAGCTGCACATCAAAATGGCGCTGCCCAAGCGTACGGCGGGCAGCTTCGCGCACGACGGCGAACGCATCGGGCAAAATTTTGTCCAGGGTTTCTTTTTTAAGGCGGTCCTTTAGTTTCTGCGTCTGTGACTGCAGCTGCTTGTCAGTCATTTTTTTGTATTTTGGCTCGAGGTCATTTACCTCGCGCACGCGCCGACGCATACGCCTAAGCGTTTTAGCCTGCGGATCCCCAAGTACACGTTTAAATACTTTGTTCATTTACCATCTCCCTAGCTGTCAGTGACAGATATAACTGCAATACAAGATATTGTACCGCATCAGAGGTGATTTATGCTACGTAATTTTGCCAACACCTTTAGAAGAGGCTATCCAAGTTGATCCCTACGGACTTCTTCAGCCGCCCTGTGCAATTCTGCGGCATTGTTATTAGGGTATGTTGGGTACAACAGCCCGTCTAAGATGTGGTCTATTTCCTGGTCGGGAGTAATGAGATCTGTTAGGGCTACTTCGGTGGTGCCGATTTCAGTGCCGTCTGTACGCCTAACGGCTACAAGTTCCTGGGTTTTCCATCCCAGATCAATCAGTTCCCATTCTTTTAATAACGCGAGCTCAAAGGGGTTTATTTCGTACAACATCCCATCGATAATCTTGTCAGGAGCACGGCGAGCTACTTGAGCAATTCTGTCAGGGCCCCATTTAGGCACCAAAATTCCACGTGGCGTCGGAAGACCTTCAGAAACAGGCTCATCGGGAGTCTGATCCATGCGTTGGGCGCAAAGTTCCACATCGAGAATTGCGACACGGCCAATGACCTTAGCGCCGCCTGTAATAGCGTTCATCATAACCGGGTGGCGGTTGGGGCCAAATCCGGCATATTTAAAAAGCTCACTCATAGACTCGCATATTATACAAGCTTTATAAACTTAGTCAACTAAAACCACTGCTGGCGATTCAGGCGCCGGAGGTGCCGCGTTTGAGTTTGTTTATTAGGCGCTGATGAGACTATGCGGATACACTAAATGCTACTTATACACCGTTACACTGCTCTGCCCTACATTGCCGGCAGCATCGTAGGCTTTGACCGTAATGGTATGGCTGCCGGGATTGGCTTTGCGGGAATTCCAGTTGTAGCCTATAAAGTTGCTGCCTGTACTGGAAGTTCTAGGACTTCCGTCAATATAGACTTCCAGCTTGGTGACCTGAATGTTGTCGGCGGCACTGGCTTTAACAGATACTGAGCGCCCAATTTTGGCGCCGTCAGTCGGCGAGGATAAGCTTACGCTTGGAGCAACAGTATCTGCCTGGGTGACCGGATTAGCAGAGGTCGTCGCATTGGCCGTATTACTGGGCGGCGATGTATTGCCGGTTGCGTCATGGGCAATAACGTAATAGCCGTAACTGGTGCTGGCACTTAGGCCGCTGTCGCTATAGCTCGTGGTTGCAACCGTACCAATCTTAGCGCTATTACGATAGATATCGTATCCGGTGACTCCGATGTTATCACTGGAAGCAGACCAGGAAAGGTTGATTTGAGAAACACTTTGGGCGGCAGCGGTCAGACTGGCGGGCGCGGTAGGAGCTTGCGTATCGTTAGCAATACTACCGAACGTTATGACTGACGGGAATGCAAAGGTTGCGTTAATGAAACTCGCAGTGGTCCAGGTACGGTTATTTAGATAGTTTTGCACTTTGGCTACGTAATCCAATTGGCCACTGTTAGCCCATGGTGATGGTTGATACCAGCCGCCTATGCTATTCCAGTCCTGACAGCGAACATAAGAGGTATCGCCCCAAGAGGTGCGCTTACCGCCGGGATCGTCATAATAAAAGCGAACGGCGGCGGCGTGGAGGTCAATGTTAAAAGCTAGGGATTTCCAGCGAAGTGGTTCAGTCCCACTGCCCACCGATAAATTAGGCCGCCATTTAACCTGAGAAATACCGAGTGATTCATAGACTTGCGGATATGGCGGGTTAGGTGTGGCTGGGTCCGGATACTTAGCCAGAGAAGGTTCCTGGCCGTACCAATTACTTACGGTATCAGGGGTAGCAATAACACCATTTCTCGGATCAGTAGTGTAGTCTTGGGATTGCGATAAGTCATTTAGGTCCCCTGCGCCAAAATGGTTCCACCACGTTTCCGCCACGTACTGAGCACGCAACCAGTCTTCGGGGATACCCCACTTATGAGCAGTCCACTGGATTAAATCATCAGTTGAGGGATTGGTTAAAGTAGAATTGCCCGTAACATACTTGTTGTAGGGGTTGGCCACCAAAGCGGTCTCGCCCCATTTGTTTTTGGCATTGTAAAAGGATGCGAGCTCAGCGGTGTTGGGAACATACGCATTTACTGACGGATACGCTATGCCGTTTATCGCATAAGGTGCAGCATTCTTAGGCCGAACTTCCGGCTGGGGCGTCACTAACGCCGCGGCGGCCGAATCACTCAATGGCGCATAGAATCCGCCATTGGCACATGCAGCCCAGGTAGTTTGAGGATTCAAAATAGAAGCTGCATGGCTTTTAAACACCAAGTAACTGCCCAACATGGCGAATGCTATGACAAAGACCGCTTTAGGCGCCGTTTTACTCAATGTATTTTTCAAGCCATTAATCCATGTTTTGTTTTTACTAGAGGCAGATTTTTTATTATTGTATGGTTTTTTATTGCTACGAACGGTTGGCATTTGATTGTCCTTTATTAAAAGCAGTCAGTCTTAGCAGTTGACACGGCGATATCCAGACTAATGTACCCATTTATCATAAGCAGCATTAGTGCTCCTGTCAAAGGCACCATTGAACTTAAGATGTTTTACTGAGGGCGGTGTTTAAGTTTGTTTATTAAGCGCTGATGAAGATGCGGGTTGTCGTGGGTTTCTTTGTACTTTTTAAGTAGGTTCTTCAGTTTTTGTTCCACAATATCTATGGCAGCGTACATGTTTATGGTTGATTCTTTGACAGTTATTATTTCTTGGGGCAAATGCATCACGACTTCGCAAATACAATTTTTCTTGGTTTTTAATAGTTCTTCTTTAAGGATTATTTCGGCGTGGAGGCTGTCGCGGGCATGCCGGGATACATACATGTCCAATTTGCCGATCTTTTTGGTGGCGTACGTAAACAATTTGGCGTCAATGTGCATGTGCACACCGCGAACATCAAGTTTTTCAATCATATTATTGTTTTCCCTCCTATATAAGGTTGCAAGGCATCCGGTACACGCACGCTGCCGTCGGCATTTTGGTAGTTTTCAAGGATTGCTGCAAGTGGCCGCTGCGAAAAAGCTGTGGCATCATTAGTGTGGACTAATTCAACAGAACCGTCCCGTCTGCGAACCTTGGTCTGCATGCGGCGCGCTTGATAATCAGTAATGTAGTCAGCGGTGTGGGTTTCGCGGTACTTACCCTGGCCTGGCAGCCAGGCTTCAATATCAACCCCACGGGCATTTGGGCCGCCAATATCTGCCGTGCACTTAGTCAGTACCTGATACGGCAAGCCAAGTTGTTGCATGAGGTATTCCTGAATGGCGACCATAAAGAAATGTTCCTGCAAAGAGTGCTCTGGCAGGTTAAAACTTTCCATTTCAAGCTTATTAAACTGGTGAAGCCTGATGATGCCTTCCATGTCTTTGCCATATGTACCTGCCTCGCGGCGAAAAGCAGTCGTATAGCCAATGTAACGGAGCGGAAAATCTTCTTCCGCAAGGATCTCACCCAGGTACATTGGGGCGATGGTATGTTCCGCGCTGGCGTTAAGCCATAGGTCTTCGTCTTCCAGTTTATAGGTCTGTTCTTCTTTATTGAGCCGTCCAGTAGCTTCAAAAACTGCTTTTTTGGCTACGGCTGGCGGCAAAACCGGAGTAAAGGGTTTTGAGCTTACATCTAAATTATTATCCCGGATGATTTGCCCAAGAACAGCTTCGTCGGTTAATTTACTAAACGCAAACTGCCACAGGGCAAATTCCAGCAAAACCAAATCACCTTTTAAATAGACGAACCGCGAGCCGGCAATTTTGGCACCCCTTTCTTTATCGAGCCAGCCCCTGGCTTCCGCAATATCAGCATGGTTTTTAACTTCAAAATCAAACTGCGGCCTGTCGCCCCATTGCTTACTAACCACGTTATCGTCCTCACTCGCGCCTACCGGTACGTCATCCAGAGGCATGTTGGGGACTCTTTTAAGCAGTGTTAAAAAGCTGTCGTTGACCGGCTCCCAAAGCGCTTCGGCGTCTGCCACCTGCTGCTTGACTTCCCTGCCGCGCTCAATCTGCTCTTGGGACGGATTGCCGCCTTTTAAAGCATCGGCCAGCTGATTGCGTTCGGCTCGCAGGGCTTCTATCTTGCCAGTCAGTTCACGGCGCTCCGCATCAAGTTTTAACAAATCGGCAATGTTAACGTCATAGCCTTTTTGTTTGCTCTTTTCTTGGACCACATCGGCATTGTCCCGTATAAACTGAATATCTAGCATGGCCTTATTATAGCTATTTCTTTTTAGTTTTGAGAGCTTTTAGAGTTAATTCGGTCCGTTGGCGGGCATAGGTACAGTAATCACAGTCGCCGCCCATCGCTGCCGTACCAACAGCCGGCATGTCACCTTCAAGGCATTGTTTCATCTTCACAAGGGTTGGCTCGACCCAAGCGTCGCTACCGGTATAGGGGATGATTTTGGTGCGAAACTCAACGCGATCATTAAAACCGTCCATATCTAAACGCCCGTTAGTATAGACAAAGTAACCGGTATTGTTGACCTTAAAGCCATTGGCACGCAACAGCCACTCGTACACCTCCATTTGTCGCTTGTAGCTGATCTGCCAGTCCGCGTCCAGGCTTACGTCAGCCTGCTTGGCGGTGGCTTTGTAGTCCACAACAATTAGCTCACCGGCGTCATTTACCCAAATATCGTCAACCGCCCCAAACACGTGTAAATTAGTCGGCTCGTGCACGGTTGCCACGCCGGTAAAGTTGGTGCGCCAAACGTCCAGGTTGTCGTGTGCGAATGGGATAGCTTTGATTTTGTGGTCGGTCATCATAGGATGTGGCAGGCCCTGGGCCCGATAGACGTCAAACTCTTTTTTGAATAGTTCGTCTATGGCTTTGTTAATCTGGAATGGGGGCCCGTCCGGACGTTTAATTTTGAGGCGTGCGTCTAGCCAAAAACAACGCTGGCACTGCATAAACAGCTCTATTTTGCTGCGGCTAACCTTAAATACATCCTTTTGCCCAGGTGTATACGGTTTATTGCGTTCCCTCCAATAACTATTCGCTGCCATATCTGATCTATTGTATCAGCTTGGTGACAGCGGTTATGCAGGCGGTTTCGGCGCGGAGAGTAAAGTCGTGGAGGTTTAGGTGGTTTATGCCACTCTGTTGGAAGAGTTGTTTTTCTGAGTCGGACCAGCCACCCTCAGGACCTATTAATACGCCAGCCGATTCCTGGCCCATTTCAAGGCTATCCGCGCCATCCTGTTCGCATATATACAGGTGCGTTTTGTCCCCATAATCCGTTAGGGCTGTTTGCACGGTCATCGGCTCCCGAATGGCCGGGATGTCGCCGCGCCCGCACTGCTCGGCGGCTTCAATGACGATTTTGCTAGCACGCTCCGAGTTAAAACCAGTCTTTTCTGACCGGTCAGCCAGCAGCGGGATAAAATGGCTCACCCCCAGCTCGGTACATTTTTGCAGGACCCAATCGTTTTTATCTTTTTT
>DATLEQ010000060.1:0-6015 GCA_035525115.1 Candidatus Limnocylindrales bacterium | reverse complement strand
GGCACCCAAGCTGACCTATTATTAAATCTTGAAGATTCCTGTGAACACTGCAAGGGCACGACTGTTGAGCCCGGCCACGAACTAAAAGATTGCGATCAGTGTGGTGGCTCCGGCCAAGTCGTAACCGTTGCCCGGACTATCTTTGGCAACATCCAGCAAGCCGCAACTTGTCCTAAATGTCGCGGTGCCGGCAAAGTGCCGGAAAAAGTTTGTTCTGTTTGCCGGGGCAAAGGCACCCAGGTTAAAAAACAAACTATCCAGCTCAAAATCCCGGCCGGTATTGATGACGGAGCCACCATCCGCTTACGCGAGCACGGCGAAGCCATTGCCAATGGACCTAAGGGAGACCTATACGTAAATGTGCGCGTTAAGTCTCACAAGAAATTCACCCGCGAGGGCGATCTTATTCTTAGCGAAGAGCACATTGGTATGGTAGAAGCCGCGCTTGGTACCGAAATTGACGTTGAGACAGTTGATGGCCCGGTGCGTATGAAAGTACCAGCCGGCACGCAGTCTGGTTCAGACTTTAAGCTGTCCAATCATGGCGTGCCACACCTTAAAGGCTCGAGCCGCGGTGCCCACATCGTGACAGTCACTGTCGAAACCCCTACAAAACTGACCAAGCAACAGCAAGACCTACTCCAGCAATTCGCCACCAGCGACGGCAAAAAGAAGTTCTGGTAGAATAAGGTCATTATGCGGCGGGCACCTCTAAACCAATCCGGTTTTATTCCTCTGTTATTGACCGTACTAATGATCGTGTCAGCGCTTATCTACATCGTGTTTATCAGGGTCAACGGTGCACAGAAGTAGTTGCTTTAAATCAGAAAAAGTGATATAATCACACATCCTGGCAAATGCCGGGGCTATATTTTATATTGTCATGAATATTCCCATCATAACTATTACCGGCACCAAAGGTAAAACAACCACTAGCTATTTGGTGGCCGAAGTGCTGCAAGCGCTTGGTCGAGACGTGCTAAGGGTAGATACGACTGGCCATTACCTAAATGGTAAGCAGCGAAGCACCCTATCTGATTCAAAACAGATCTGGGGTCTAGTGCCGTCCGTGTCGCCAGGGCGTTTTTTGTATGAATTTATAACCCAGCCCAAGCTGCAGGCTAAAGGTGTGGCCGTACTCGAAGCATCCCTGGGTAGCAGCGCGTTGCCCGGTATGGGGTATCGTTCCCATGATGTTGGTGTATTTTTGAATGTTTTCTCAGATCATCTAGGTTCTTCCAGTCGCTTGCAAAGTCGGGCCGACATTGCCGATGCCAAGCAATTTATTTTTGAAAAACTTGAGCGCGGCGGTTGGGCTGTTGCGAATGTGGACGATGAGCTGGTTGCGGCCAAGCTAGACATAGTGCCAAGCCATCTCGATATCAAAATCCTACCTTGCGGGCTCAACTTTAATCATTTTGACCTAGCCAAGCATTTAGCATCCCGCCAGCTGGCGTTGAGTGTAAAGGACGATAAAATCGTTCTACTAGAAAAATCAAAAAGTACCGAACTGGTAGATTTAACCAAAATTGCCTGGACTTTTAATGCCAGCTACATGCCATCAGTCTGGAACGTGCTCATGGCCGTGGCTGCAGTCTATGCCCTAATAGATGGCAAGTGGACTCCTAAAGTACGGCAGGCGTTTGAGGCTGTTCGTTTAAATCCCTACGGCGGTAGAATAACAGTATTAAAGGCGGCTAACGGGGCGACGATAATAAGTGATTACGCTCACGAAACGGTATCGCTTACCGAAATCGCCAAGCTTGCCCGCACATTGGTTGGACCAAAAGGCGAGGTAATTGGTGTAGTGCGCTTGGCGAACGATCGTACTAATGAGCTAATTCGTGAAACAGGCAAAGGACTCGCCCAGGCTTACGATCGCTGCATTGTCTACGACAAAATTGATGGTCATTTTAGGAAGCCACGCGCCGCAGTAAGATCATTGAAATTCCCCGAGTCTGTTGGCCGTGTTTCTGAAATTTTAGCCCCAGCTATTGCTGAGCACGGTGGCCAAGTAGAGCGTATATTACGCGAAGACAAGGCTCTTGAACGGGCCGCTGAAATAGCCGGTCCAAACGACGTTGTTGTCCACATAGTGAATGACGATGTGCAGCGCTCAATTGGTTTTGTTAAAAAGTATTTTAAGGCGGAGTTCGTATGAGCCATCTCGATGTAATTGGCCGCGCTGAGCAAGTGGATTTGTTGGATTTGAATCTTAAGGGCGTGCCTGCCAAGGTCGATACCGGAGCCGACAGCAGTTCTATTTGGGCCAGCAGTGTGCAGGAAATCAACGATGAATTGCACTGCATTTTCTTTGGACCGAGCAGCCCTTATTACACGGGTGAGGTTGTAAAAATTAGCAAGAATTTTACAGTTACCCGTGTTGCTAATTCTTTTGGGCATAAGGAGTTGCGCTATAAGGTAAAGTTGCGTATAAGAGTGAGTGGAAGAGCAGTTCGAGCCACATTCACCTTGTCCGACCGTTCGCTAAAGACCTATCCGATTTTACTCGGACGTCGTTTATTACAAGGTAAGTTTCTGGTTGATGTTTCTCAAGGCAAAGCTCTGACGAAAATTGAGAAATTAAAAGCTCAACGCTTGAAAAAAGAGCTCAAGGAAATGGATATACCGGAGGAGATCTCATGAATATTGTTATTTTATCGAAGGGTGCAGGCAACTACTCGACGAGACGGCTTAAAGAAGAGGCTCTGGCTCGTGGCCACCAGGTCAAGGTTATTAACTATGCCAAGTGTTATGTAACCCTGGAGAGCGGCCACCCGGTAGTGCGCTATAAGGGTGAAGAGGTGACTGGCGTCGATGTTATTATCCCGCGAATTGCTTCCAGCCTAACCAAGTACGGTACGTCAATCGTCCGCCAGTTTGAAATGCAAAATGTGCCGACAGTTACCAGCTCAATTGCCATCGTGCGCTCGCGCGACAAGCTGCGCAGCATGCAGCTGATGGCCAAAGCCGGCGTCGGTATTCCTAAAACCGTCTTCGCCCGCGAAGGGGCCGACGTAGACGACGTTCTCGAACAAGTTGGCGGTGCACCAGTGATTATCAAGGTTGCACGTGGCACTCACGGCAATGGTGTGGTGTTAGCCGAAACCCGAAAAGCGGCCAAGGCGGTAATGCAGGCCTTCTATGTGGAGGGCGTGAGCTTTGTCGTTCAAGAATTCGTAGCCGAAAGCGCCGGCGTCGACATCCGTGCCTTCGTGGTTGACGGCAAGGTTGTGGCTAGCATGATGCGCCAAAGCTTAGACGATGATTTCCGCTCCAACATTCACCAAGGGGGTGAGGGCATTCCTGTTAAGCTAACAATCGAGGAACGCAAAACGGCTCAGAAGGCAGCCAAAGCCATGGGCTTACCGGTTTGCGGTGTCGATATGATGCGCAGTGCGCGCGGACCACTGGTTCTAGAAGCAAATTCGAGCCCGGGCTTTGGGATTGAGAAATTTACCGAAAGCAACGTAGCGGCCCATATTATCGATTACGCCGAGCTAGTTGCTAAAGTCGGCCGTCGCAAAGACAAAGTCGGCGCCTAACCCTACTTATAGCGCTCATGCTATTATTAGCGTGTGACCCCCGATATCATTCTTGGCGCCGTAGTCGTTATTCCAGCCCTAATGCTTATGCTACTCAGAGTTAATGCCACTCTGGTATTCCTAAGCCTGTGTTTGGGCAGCGTACTAGTGCAGTTCGTCGCCAAAGACGTCGCCAGCCTGCTAAGTCTATTCTCAGCCCAGGCACCGCACTCTGTCGCAGTAGCTGGCAATAACACTAAGTTGATACTACTGCTGGCCCCAGTAATTCTAACGGCAATCTTCATGATTCGAACAGTCCGCGGCAACGGCCGTCTCCTACTAAACGTGTTACCTGCAGCCGGAGTAGGCCTACTCGGCGCTCTCCTGGTCGTGCCGCTATTGCCACCCGGCACAAGTCACAACATAGTTATCTCGCCGCTGTGGCACCAGGTACAGAACGCTCAGAGCACCATAGTTGGCGCCAGTGCAGTGGTCTGCTTGCTCGTCCTATGGCTGCAGCGCCCCACAACAGGGAGTAATAAGCACAAGAAGCACAAAGGCTAAATACCAGACTTTTTCAAATCCTTACGAGCTCGTATCACGAATAATAAAAGTATTATAGGTAGCCAAACACCTCCCTGAGCTGCAAATAAAGATATAACAAGGCTTACCAGTGAATATGCCATCACCACCTTCAATAATGTCTTTACCTCAGATGACTTCGTTGAACGCAGAAGCCTTAACGACACAAATAGCAAACCAAAAGTAACCAAAACTTGTAAACCTAGAGTTAAGTTATCGAGCTCAAACACATCATTCACGACAAATTTTAGTACTAGCAAACCGGCAATTTGGAGCAATGCTAAGCAAACTCCAAAGATACCCACAACTTTAAGATATTGCAGTTCGGGCCGCTTCGATAATGCTATCGTTTCCGCTGGCTCTGGCGGTGGGTATAGAGGAGGCGTATTTGTAATAACGGGCGGTTGATTGTCCATAATGCTTTTAATAATTTATTTAGTAATTCCAGAATCAGTATAGATTGTTTGACATAGTCAAACAATAGACGGTTACTGTCCGTAGATCTCAAATAAGATTTTAAGTAAAAAGGCTATTAGTATTGCCAGCGTAGCTATCTGAATAGGCGTCGCTAGTTTACTTTTCAGGCGTCGCGCCCGTTTAGATACAAATGTACTATGCCTATTTTCAACACGTTCATCTTTATAAAGTCTCATATTTTCCGTAAATTCACCTCCTACACCGGCAATTAATTCAAAAATTTCTTCTAGCTGCGCTTTTTTAAAAGAAAACTCTCCGCCATAAAAGAATAATTTGGCGCCAACTACTTCCATATCTAGCAAACCCGCCTTACTCACCATTAATTGCATCAATTCGGGCGTCATGAAATACAGTACATCTCGCTGGTAATTCTCTGGAACGAAAACTCTGAAGTACTTATTAAAATCACCCTCAAACTGGAATTCCTGTCTCGATTGAAGATTGAGTCCTAAATTTGAAAGCCCAGCTATGTTATTGGCCCGGCTATCAAATATTATATGAGGAAGCTCACGCAACAGCTCAACCATAATAACCCCATACCTGCGTTCAGGTAATCCACTGTCAGGACGATATGAGTAATTAAAGACCTCAAACTCCAAGTTTCTATAAATACCCTTTATGTTATGTGTAGAAGATCCCTCTTCACCTCTATTGAAAATTACTCCCAAATATTTACGTTTAACAATTTCGCTTTCAAATTCGAAACCGTTAGCCGCCGCAAATGCCTTAACTCTAACTCGCCTTTGGAGAGTTCTGAGAAAGCCAGGAAATATCCAGATATCAATAAGTAAAAACATAGCTGTCATAAATAAAATAAATCCAAGTAATTCATCTAGTAAAGATGCTGTGAATTCAAATACGGTAGGACGCCAAAAATAGGCGACTAAAAAGCCGGCTAACCAAAGAACCAGGCAAATACCCGTCCATTTAATAGGCTTTCGATTAAAATCGGGTAAAAATTTCCAGAGTTTATGAAGCGCAAGATCATCAAGGTCTGGATCTATTATTAGTTCTGTTGGCTTTTTTGCGTATGACATCCTACGCAGTGTATGCCTGAATTTTGTTTGTATCAAGTTCAAGCAGATTGACTTTTCGGCCAAAAAACGGATAATGTAAGGAGTTAATTCACCGGTCACCACACACGTGGGCCCATAGCTCAGCCGGTTAGAGCACCTGCCTTTTAAGCAGGGTGTCCTGGGTTCGAGTCCCAGTGGGCCCTCCAAAACTACTACTTTTTCGATGACTTGATTTTTGCTTTGGCCCAACGAGGCGGAAGTGTTCCTTTGGAGAATGTTCTACACAACGCTATGAACGCACCAAAAGTAAGCAGACCCCAGCCTACGTTAGAAAATGGCACTATGTTTGTATGCAAGTTTACCCCCGTTTCATAAAACTGTAATACGCTAAAAGCAAGTAGCCCAATACCTAATGG
>DATLEQ010000049.1:0-8657 GCA_035525115.1 Candidatus Limnocylindrales bacterium | reverse complement strand
TATCCATAATCAACTCCTGACTATAGCTTGTAGGGATCCTAGGCAATGTAAAAAAACTTACTACCCCATATTATAGAATTTGAAATCAATTGACCGTGCGGTTCAGCTACCCTAGGCTGGAGAGATGGTCATTGATATAACCAAGAATTTAGCCCGGAAGTTTTGGCCCAGCCAGCGTGATCTGACCGCGGCCGATGTGGCTACCGCGCGCGATTATATAGCTGCTTATTGGCACAAGCTGCAACGCTTTCACCCTAAAGACGATGAAAGCCTGCTAGGCTTGCCTAATCCGTACTTAGTGCCGGCCTACGAAGAAGGCCATGAGTTTGATTTTAACGAACTGTATTATTGGGATAGCTATTTTATGGTGCAGGGTATGTACGATGAGCGGCACAAGGATTTGGTCGTAGGTATTTTGAATAATCTGCTTAGTTTATACAAGCGGTTTAGGGTTATCCCCAATGCGTCGCGGACATATCTGACGGGCCGTTCGCAACCACCATTTTTGTCAACCTTCATTTGGGAGGTCTACGATACCTTTGATATGGATGAGAGGTGGCTTAAGGATGCTATGGCCGTAGCGGAGGCCGAATACGATACCGTCTGGATGGGTACCCGCAAACCCAACGCCCGGCAGGTTTACCGCGGTATGTCACGCTACTACGATATTAACTTATTGCATGACCTGGCAGAGGCTGAAAGCGGTTGGGATATGACCCCGCGCTTTGGCCATAAATGCCTTAACTATGTACCGGTTGACCTTAACGCGCTGTTGTATAAGTACGAAACTGATTTTGCCCGCTTTTATCGCCACGTTAACGATATCCGTACGGCAGCTAAATGGGAAGTGGCGGCGGAGTACCGGCAACTGACAATGAACGGACTTATGTGGAATAACCTCAAAGGCCTGTACTATGACTATAACTATGCTAAGGAAAGGCGGGGCACAGTTAGTTCTCTCGCCACCTTTTATCCTATGTGGGCCGGCCTGGTAAATGAGCGCCAAGCACAGCAACTGGTCAAGGCTTTGCGGCGGTTTGAAAACCGTGGTGGCCTGGCTACCACTGATGTGCAACAATTAAGCCAGCTAGTCCCCGGGTCGATGCCCACCCAATGGGCCTATCCAAATGGTTGGGCGCCGCTGCACTACGTAGTAATAAAGGGGCTCGAACGCTACGGTTACCATGAAGATGCGCGGCGCGTTGCTATGAAGTGGCTTAAAAATAACCTGAACTGGTTTAACGAGCATGGTGTGTTCCTAGAAAAATACAATGTCGTTACCCCCGACAAGCCACCGGTAAAAGGTTTGTACCCGTCACAAACGGGCTTTGGTTGGACCAACGCGGTCTTTGAACGATTATGTAGGGAATACATAGATAAATGAGAGACCCCGGTCGGGTCTCTCATCGTGCCGGGTCGCTGAGGGCGACTCGGTCTGCTCTTCCTGAATAATGAACTAAAAAGACAAAGAGACTTTGTCTTTTTAGGATCTAAATTGGTTTTCGCTTGGCGCTACATGCCTAATTGCAGAGCTGTAATCCATCCTGCCTTAAACCATAGGGACCTCCTAGAACTTTATTCTAGAACCGTCCTCGATCTATCTGAACCTGGTCAGTCTGCACAACAGCAAACACGGTTTTCTGTATACTTAAGGGTTATGGATACCGAACAATTAGCTTGTGCCGATAAAATTACCTATGACACCAAGTCTCAGGCGGTTGGCGCGGCTGCAGCTGTCGACTGGCAACACGGCACCAAGCTAAAGGCTTATAAATGCCGCCACTGCCATTTATGGCATTTGTCCAGCGCGTCTGGCTAGCATATTTATGAAGCTGGCGAAAGTAAATTATAATTAGCACAAGAATGTCATTATACGTTCCTAGAGTAACCGTGGCTGCCTTTGAGGAGCATTTTTTTGCACCCGAAACTGGGACGTACGATCAAGAAGGGACGCATCATGAGTTTAATCAAGGCCTGCACGGCAGAAAAATAGATTTTGATGCGGTTAAAGAAGGAACGAGGTTGTACGAAGAATGGGTAGATGTAACAGCAGCTGATTTGGCTTCCCGCTATTCCAAGTCAGAACTGGGAAGGGCTGTTTTAGTCGGGGTCGCAAATGGTACAAACCGCCTAGCACGCGACACGGCTCTTGCACTCGGTGGCGGATTATTGGCACTGGAAACGGTAAAAATTGAAAAAGGGAATATACAACTAAGCCAGGAAGCGATCCGCATGTTAATGGCAGTCAACCCTTCGCTTGTAATCATAACCGAGGATATCGCTACGCGGGGAACCAATGGCTCTTCGGTGGTCTTGTCTACACACGCTAACCGGCCGCCGGGCTTAGAGGAGATTATTGTTTCCCACACCATTCAGCGAGGCATGCCAGAGCGTCTGGCTGAACTGGGCATTGAATACCACTCACTCATTACAAAGTTGCTGCCAAATTATAGGCCTGAAGTTTGTCGGGCCAAAGGCTACTGTGCCGATGGCTGGGACTTAATTAAGTACGGACAAAAAACTCATTCTTAACAGAAAGGAGACGATATGGTTAAGCAAAGTGCAGGGATAGTGTTGTACCGGAAAAAAGATGATGCTGTTGAGGTACTGCTGGGCCACCCGGGCGGGCCGTTTTTTGTAAAAAAAGACGACGGTGTCTGGTCAATTCCCAAAGGCGAGTTTGCCGAGGATGAAGACGCGTTGCAAGCGGCTGAGCGTGAATTTAGCGAAGAAATTGGAATGCCTGTGCCAGCAGGTACGCGACAGCCACTGGGTTCCGTAAAGCTGTCGAACGGTAAGATTGTCTATGCTTGGGCTGTGCAAGGGGACTTGGACCAGTCAGCTATAAAAAGCAACAACTTTAGCTTGGAGTGGCCACCCAAGTCCGGCCAGAAGCAAGAGTTTCCAGAAATAGACCGTGCGGGCTGGTTCACACTGCGAGACGCAACCGAGAAGCTTTATAAATATCAGACTCCTCTTATAAAAAGGTTGGCTACTTTATTGAATTTAGGGCCAGAGGATCCTTCTTTAGCTGTTGATACTATAGACATTACTCCAACCCAGCCCTCTCTCTTCTAATGCGCGTATATAGGCCAAGTCGTATTGATCTGACCATACTAGCGTTGTACTATTAAGTTATGTCTAAGTTATGCGAGCTTTTGGAAGTAATGATGCCCATGCTATGCCCTGGGCTGGTTAGCTATTGATTGCAAATATCACTATGCACCTTACCGGCCCAGGGCCGGTTTTTAATTTTTGACAGTAAAAGTTAACCAGGAGATTTACATGACAGATTTTGAAAAGGCACGACAGGCGACAATTGTGTTCAGCAATGTTTTTGGGGATATTCCAATTGGCGGGCAAACACCAAGATCAATCGATGACTTTGACGCCAGGCTTACTGATGATGCTCACAACAAGGGAAGGTTTCGTGATAGTGAGTTTGCAATAGGGCCATGGCCTCAGCTAGGGGAATATGGCGCGGTACTTATTGAGCACCTCAGAGAAGGCCAATTTGAACGTGCTCGAAAAGAGGGGATAGACACTGATAATTTAGAAGAGGCAGCCAGTAGCCTTGATTTGCATCCCGACCTTGTGACGCTCGCGAGCTCCCTGCATCAGGCAATAGCGGTAGTAGTTAACCATGCACCTCGTACTACCACTCACCACGCCCAAAAAGAAAACGGTGACGAATTTTACGTCGGCGTCACGCAAAGCAATGTGCAAGTATTTGCACAACTACCTTACTTTAGAGGCTTACAAGCGCGAGGGCTTTTGAAATCCTTCCACCGGATACCAAATAATTCTGGTTTATGGCTAAAGGATGAACAGTACCGGTCGTCAAGCGTGACCCAAGCCAGGGTCCATCCTGAGCTACTTGTGCCTGCTGACCCTAGTTTGATCCCACCAATAGGGCTGGATGGCCGGGTGGCTTATGCCGATACGTTTGGAAATGTGCGGCTAGAAGTTAAGGATATTAAAACAATCAAAGAGTTATTGGCAGAAGTGCCGGAAGTGCGCTTAACAATTGCGGGCATCCGCAAGACATTATTGTTGGCTGTCGGTAAGAGCTTACAAAAGAATCGACCAGACCAGCTGTCTATTTATGTTAACCCCGCGGATAAGCCAACATCAGAAGGTCCGGCGTATATAGAGATTGCGAGACGGGTGGATGATCCGGTAGGTAACCATGACCATGCGTATGCTAGGTTGTCTGCTTTAGCAACGGACGGAAGTGGCGTGCTTGACCCCCGACGATGGGATGAACTAAATATAGAAATCAGCGCCTAGCTGACTAAAGCTGGCCACTATATTGTTAGTGGCCAGATAAACAAGGTAGAATAATACAAGTGAATTACTTAGTTACAACATCTCTGCCGTATGTAAATGGGGATCCGCACATTGGGTTTGCTATGGAACTAGTGCAAGCCGATGTCTTGGCCCGTTCTGCCCGCGCACTCAAAAAATCTGTACTTTTTACAACCGGTACAGACGAGCACGGCGGCAAGATTGCCGAAAAAGCTAAAGAAGCCGGGCTGGAGCCCAAGGCTTTTGCCGACCAGGTTAGCGAGGCCTTTAGGGAGGTGGCAAAGTCGCTCAATATCAGCAACGACCGTTTTATTCGTACGACTGATGTCGGGCATGAGCAACGGGCGCAACTGATCTGGCAAGCCTTAAAAAAGGATATTTATAAGGGTAATTATACCGGTTGGTACTGCACTGGGTGCGAGGCCTTTGTAACTGAGGCCGTAGCCAAAGACAACAAAGGTGTTTGCCCTAACCATAACAAACCGTATGAAAAGATTGAAGAAGAAAACTATTTCTTTAAACTCAGCGCCTATGCCCCCCAAATCCAGCAGCACATACAGAATGGGTCATTCCGGGTCATTCCGGCCACCAAAAAACACGAAATTTTAAATGTCATTAAGGACGGCCTAGAAGACATCAGTATTAGCCGGCCCAAAGACAAGATCTCTTGGGGGATCCCTGTCCCGGGTGATAATAACCAAGTAATGTACGTATGGTTTGAGGCATTGATGAACTACATAACTGTGCTCGGCTATCCTGAATATGAGGACTTTAAGAAGTTCTGGCCAGCTAACGTGCAAGTAATTGGCAAGGACATCCTGCGGTTTCACGCGGCAATTTGGCCAGGCATTTTGCTAGGCTTAGGCCTGCCATTACCTAAGACCTTGTATGTTCATGGGTTTATTACCGTCGCAGACCAAAAAATGAGTAAATCGCTCGGCAACGTCTTACACCCTAAGGAAATTATCGAGGAATATGGCACCGACGCGTTCCGGTATTATTTTCTGCGCCATGTTCCCAGTTATGAAGACGGCGACTTTAATTGGGATAGGCTGCATGCAGCCTACAACAACGAACTCGCAAATGAGCTAGGGAATGTGGTGCAACGTACCACAGCAATGATCACGCAGTACCAAAATGGTATCGTCGGCTCAACGCCAGAGGCGGAGCATGACCAAGCCCAATATTGGGAAGCTCTGGAAAGCTGCCACTTTGACAGGGCGCTGGACGAAATATGGGAACAAGTCCGTGGCTTAAACCAATATATTGACGAACAAAAGCCATGGGAAATTAACAAAAAGGGTGATGCCGACCACTTGCGTGAAGTTTTGGCCTACCAGGTCAGCTGTCTGCTGGAAATAGCCCAGATGCTGGAGCCCTTTATGCCCGATACCGCCCAAAAAATTACCCACATATTCGCCGAAGGTGTTGTACGCCCCCTAGATGGCACACTGTTCCCGCGCAAGGATCCGCCCACGCAGGTTACTATACCCTCATGACCGATGACTTTTTGGGCCAAGCCGAGAAGGTCATTATGGACATCTTGCAACAGTACAAGCCGCGCTTGATATCGGCATACGGCAATATAGAATACGACACCAAAGCAGATGCGACGGTTGTCACCAGACTAGACAAGGAACTAGAAGAAAAACTACGGCCAGCATTGCAGGCGCTTGACCCGGGTGTTGGTTTGTTAGGCGAAGAGTTGGGCCAAACAGGCAGTACGCATACCTACTGGACACTTGACCCGATTGATGGCACCGAACAGTTTATAAGAGGTATTCCTAGCTGCAAAAACCTCTTTAGCCTGGTAGAAAACGGGCAACCGGTATGGGCACTTATGTACATGTTTGCGCGCGACGAACTATGGATTGCAAAAAAAGGGCACGGGACATTTTGTAATGGGGCAAAAGTGCAGATGCGCCACCGTCCGTTAGAAAGGGCCTGGCTGGACCTGAGTGTTAATTTAATGGATCCCGAAAACCTTAAAAAGATTTTGAACGTTAGGCCCCATATTGCCGGTTATACGATTATGCGGGATTCCACATTAATCATTAACGGTAGGATTGACGGCGCCCTGGCGCTAAAAACCGAAGGTGGACCCTGGGATTATGCCCCGCGGGCGCTGCTTATGGCGGAAGCCGGAGCTAAAATAACCAACATTGGGTTAAGTAGTTATGACTTTAATGACCATAACTTCTTGGTGGCGCACCCTGACAACTTTGACCAAATCATGCGTTTAATTGTATAAGGCCATCTCAGTTAACAAGAGGTAAAACCTAGCCGGCATGCTTATTTAGGTTTGGCATGGGTGGGCTATATTGGCCACAATAATTTAGTTACAATAGTGGCCATGGAGTTTACTGATACGCATTGCCATATCCACGAGGCTTCGGTGAGCGCAAAAGGCGATGAGTTTGTACGTGACAAATGGGTCGCCGCTGGCATAACTGATCCCCTGGCCCTTATACAAGAAGCGGCTCAAGCCGGTGTAACCCGTCTGTTGTGCGTAGGTTGTACGCTTAAAGACAGCCAGCTGGCGGTAGAATTAGTGCAAAACGAGCCTATGTGTTGGGCAAGCGTAGGCATACATCCGCATGAGGCCAAAGACCACACAGACAAAACCTCACAAGATACTTTTGCGGAGTTGGTTAAGCAGCCGCGGGTAGTTGCGATTGGCGAATGCGGCCTGGATTTTTACTACAACCATTCATCTAGGGCAGATCAGATAGCGCTTTTGCGTTTTCAGTTGCAATTGGCCCAGCAGCATAGCCTGCCGCTTATTTTCCATGTTCGGGACGCTTTTAGCGATTTCTGGCCCGTGTACGATGAATTTGAGGGCATAAAAGGGGTAGTACACAGCTTTTCGACCAATCAGGCCGAGCTTGACCAAATCCTGTCCAGGGGGCTCTATGTGGGCCTCAATGGCATAATGACATTTACAAAAAACCCAGAACAGCTTTTGGCGGCAAAAGCCATACCATTGCAGAATTTACTTCTTGAAACTGACGCTCCGTTCTTGACACCAGCGCCTTACCGTGGTACAATCTGTAAGCCTAAGCATGTAGTGCAGACGGCGGAGTTTTTAGCAGGCCTACGGGATGAATCATTAGCGGCGTTAGCCCGCGCAACCACCCAGAATGCCTGCAATTTATTTGGGCTTGAATAACCATGGCATATACAACTACTAACACTTATAGACCAGAAGCTTATCCGGATAATGTCCCGGAACAAATGGGCAAACGTGCGGGCGTACTGTCTACTGCCGCACATCTGTTGAGCCTACGCGAATTAGCCACTGCCGCAACCCAGACGGGCAGCGAAAATCCCGTTATTAACGTTGATATGTCCACTACGCACCAGGTTGTCAATGAAGGCCCTGTTTTTAACAGCACTATGTCTGAGGCCGAGAAGAGGGAAAAAATCGATAACCTTCAGACATTTACTATTGCTGACCCCACTTCACAGGATGATTATTTGAACGCGATTGCGCCTGATGCCCCTGCAATACCCGTAACCGACCAAGCCGCAGCGGCCAGGGCGGCATTGAGTGACATATTCGGGGGTAACAACTAATGTTCCAGAAGCTTCTGGGCGGTATAGTGGGCCAGCGCACCGAACAGCGCCAGGCTGATTTGTACCGGAACCTTATCCGTCATGAAGCCAGGATCGGCGGAAATGTCTTTGGGGCGATCCCCAAAGGGCACCGCCGCGAATTCTTTTGCCTGGATGAACATACCTGGGTGTGGCACGAAGAGTGGCGTGATAACAAAGGCCAACAACAGATACGGACTACCCGCTATGATGTCCGGCCCGACGGTATCCTGAAATCCCAAGGTGGCCACTACCAGCGAGTAACTGACAGCGAAGCCCAACGCTTACGCAAAGCGGCCTATTTGTACATCCAACGCGTCAACAGCGAGATGTACAACGGCCTGATTGCTTTGTAGTATCCTTTATGCCTAAAAAGGTGATTTATTTGGACTATGCGGCTGCCACGCCGGTAAATAAGCGGGTGACCGAGGTCATGCGGCCCTTTTATGCTGAAACATTTCAAAACCCGTCGGCCAATTATATGGCAGCCAGGGATATGCGTCTCCAGCTTGATGCTGCCCGTGATCGCGTAGCTGCTGTATTAGGTGCCAAGCCAACGGAGGTTATATTTACGGCCGGGGGTACAGAAGCGAATAACCTTGCCATTTTAGGGGTGGCCCAATCATTCCCGGGGTCACATATTGTAACAACGGCCCTAGAGCACGATTCGGTGTTGGCACCGGTCAATCACCTGCAATCGTTAGGGTGGTCAATAACAGAGGTCAGGCCTGGCTTAGACGGGGTGGTTGACCCCT
>DATLEQ010000048.1:0-17669 GCA_035525115.1 Candidatus Limnocylindrales bacterium | reverse complement strand
ATACAGCACCTCTGTCAGCAGTATGTGGAACGTGTGGTCTCACAACTTAAGCAATATGTTTATAGCGCCACTACGGGTTACGGAATACCTGTTAGCACATATTATCTCCGCTACCCTTAAGTCGCTGTTTATTTTGGTTTGTGCGGTCATCTTGGTTCGGTTTGTGTTTGATTTGAATATCCTTGGACTAGGTATTTTACCAGTGCTTTTCAGCTACTTTAATATGGTGATCTTTGGCACGGCTATCGGTTTAATCCTGATTGGACTGGTGTTCCAATACGGTACCCGCATCCAGGCACTAACGTGGGCAGTTATTTATTTTATTCAGCCCCTCTGCGCGGTGTTTTTTCCGGTCAGTATACTTCCCGCATTTATACAGCCATTGGCATACATCTTCCCGGTTACATATTTCTTTGAATGGCTTCGTGCTATTCACGCTGGGGGCTCCTACAGCCTACAAAAAGTGCTGTTTGCTTTCATATTTAATCTTATTTACCTGTTAGCGTGCAGTTTTATATTTTCCCGGCAATTGGTAGCGGCTAAAAACAGCGGCCAAATTGTCCGAAATGATTTATAGATTGCTACAATATTTAAACCATGCCAGAACTCCCGGAGGTTGAAACAGTACGGATCGGCCTTAGCCAATTATTGCCTGGCAAGACTATTGCGGGGGTACACCACAACTGGGCGAAGAGCTTTCCTAATGCCCCAGAAGATGTGAAAGCGCATGTAGTTGGAGCTAAAATCTTAAGCGTACGCCGGCGCGCAAAAGTATTGCTCATAGATTTAAGCAGTGGGTACAGCCTGGTGATCCATCTCAAAATGACCGGCCAGATGATCTACCGGGGGGAAGGGATAGTCTTTGGCGCGGGCCACCCCAATGACTCGCTTGTTGGGCAGCTGCCCGATAAATCTACACGTGTGAGTTTTGAGCTTGCCGACGGCAGCTACCTCTATTTTAACGACCAGCGCAAGTTCGGCTGGGTCAAGCTGTACCCGACCGCCGAAGTGCCGAATATTGATTTTTTTAAAAAGGTGGGGCCGGAGCCACTGGGCGCTGAATTTACTCAAGATGATTTTAGGCAGCGTTTTTTACGACGCCCGAATACAAATATTAAGGCCGCGCTGTTAGATCAGTCGGTTATTGCCGGCGTGGGGAATATCTATGCCGACGAATCCTTGTGGGGGGCCAAAATACACCCCAGCATGCTCGTCAAAAATATTTCTGTCAAGAAATTTAGCACGCTCTACGACGAGCTGCGGTACGTACTGAATTTAGCCATAGAGAAGGGTGGCTCATCAGATAGAAACTATGTCAATGCCGAAGGCAAAAAGGGTAGCTACCTAAGTTTTGCCAGAGTATTCCGCCGCAATGGCCAACCATGCCCCCGATGCGGCACAACCATCATTAAAACCCGTGTAGCTGGCCGTGGTACCCATACCTGTCCTCGTTGTCAGAAGCTGAACTAATGTCCAATGTTTAAGCGCCAATGTACAATAAGTAACCTATGAATGGGCCACCCATATGACAACGACATTAACCGGGAGTAATCATTTTCTTGTTCAAGCTGAGCTACGCAAGCTTGTTAAGGCTTTTGTAGCGGAGCATACCGAGATGGGGCTGCAGCGGTTTGACGGCGAAGAGGCAGAGTATGACCAGATACGGGAAGCCTTGGAAAGCCTGCCGTTTTTGGCTAGCAAGAAGCTAGTGGTACTTAGGAACCCTAGCGCTAATAAAGAATTTGTGGCTCGCGCCGAACAGCTGCTGGCCAATCTTCCCGACAGTACGGACCTTATTATCCACGAGCCCAAACTTGATAAACGGTCTGTCTATTACAAGTATTTGCGAAAACACACCACCTATAAGGAATTTAATGAATTGGAGGAAGCTGGCCTTATAAAATGGCTGTGCGAGCAAGCCAAAAGCCAGGGCGGTAACTTGGATAGTTCTGTGGCCCGGTATTTGATCGAACGGCTTGGCCCAAACCAACAACTATTGCATAGTGAGCTGGCCAAGCTCTTAGCCTATAACCCAAGCGTGAGCCGACCCAGCATTGATCTTTTGACCGAGCCAACACCGCAAAGCACCATTTTCCAACTGCTAGACGCAGCCTTCGCTGGCAACCCTAAAAAGGCCCTTAAAATCTATCAAGAACAGCGGGCAGGCAAGACCGAACCGCTGGCTATCATTGGCATGTTGGCCTGGCAGCTTCACATAGTGGCCTTAATTGTAGTAGCCAGCCAACGAAGCGATGCCGAAATTGCCCAACAAGCCAAAATAAGCCCTTATGTGGTTCGAAAAAGTAGGCAAATAGCCCGCGAACTCAGCTTGGCCCAGGTCAGGCAGTTAATAAGCCGGCTTTTAGAGTTAGACCTAAGTATCAAGACCACCTCTATTGACGCCGACGACGCCCTCCAAACCTACTTGCTAAACATTTCCACTTAACTATTATTGCCGTACGTTTCGCTTACTTATGCAGATTACTTTTGTGGTCACAGGAAAGTAATCAAAAAGACGACAGGCAATTCCAGTTTCTGGGCCTTATAAAGGCCATGGTGCTTTGCGACTAACATAAGAAAACACCGTTGTGTTGCGCTAGGGTTATAGTATTTATAGGCTGCTTACGACTAAATAAATGGTGTAGCTTATTATAAGATCACCTAAACTTGCTAAAAAACAACTGATTAATGAATATCTTGAATGTAAGAGCTTTTCCCCAGGGCTGGCCTTAACTACGATACGACTAATTAGCCTAATAAAGAAAAATGTCGCCGTGGCAATAATTAAGGTAGTGTGCCAGACTTGGTTATTCCACTCCCCAAGCATACCTATAATACCCAGTAAATACGACAAGCTGAAGCTAGTAACCGCATCAATTAATATTCCTGCTACATAGTTATTAAGGCGGAACGTTCCTGTAGCCTTGGTTTTTTGTATTGCTAGATTCTGTGAACGAACTCTTAAACTAAATCTGGTAGATGCAAATAGCAATAAGCCTATCCCAAGAAATCCCCCAAAGACTAGAAGATAGAACCCTATAACAATTGACAAGGGAAGTTCTATCCTAACTGGGCCAGCAAAATAACTAAGCATTAAAGTATTTATACGCTTGGGTTAGCTATTAATAAACAATGGCCAAAAGTACTATAGGTTTTGTAAAAAAGCTCATTTCTTCTTGGCTGTTTTCTTTGATGTAGCCTTTTTGACCATTGGTTTCTTGGCAGCAACCTTCTTGGGCGCAGCTTTTTTGACAGTTGGTTTTTTAGTTACGGCTTTTTTGGTGCCTTTTGGTTTACTAACTCCTGCTGCGGCCTTTGCCTTAGCGGATAATTGGCTCTTTTTGCGAGCTATCTTATTCTTGTGCAAAACGCCTTTTTTGCCGGCTTTGTCTAGTCGGCTTTGGGCTTTGGAGTGGGCTGCAACTGTTTTTTTACCACCGGTAAGACTAGCGTGGAAGGCTTTTAAAGCTACCTTAAGGCCACGTTTGGTTTTGACATTACGGACGGTCGCTTTGCGGGCAACCCGCACACGTTTTTTGGCTGATTTAATGATTGGCATATTTTATCCTGCTTATGTTTAATGGTTATCGTCTCTGAATATACCCTGTTAGGCTATCCTTGTAAAGGAATAAGCGTTTTAACAGTGGACACGGTTTGTTGTTTATGCTAATCTTGCGTACGTAGGATCAAAAAAACAAAAAAATGGACAACCAAAAAAATCAGATAGCTGAGCGTCTTAATCAGGCGACAAATATATTGGTAACGGTAAGTACGAATCCGTCGGTGGATCAGCTGGCCGGTGCCATAGGCTTAACGTTGCTTTTAAATAAGCTGGGCAAGCACGCAACGGCTGTTTTTAGTGGCGCCATTCCTAGCACAATCGGGTTTTTGCAACCTGAAAAGACGTTAGAAAAGAGCCCCAACTCGCTCCGAGATTTTATTATTGCGTTAGATAAGACCAAGGCTGACAAGCTTCGCTATAAGGTTGAAGATGAGATGGTCAAAATTTTTATTACACCGTATATGACCTCCATCACCGACAAAGACCTGGAATTCAGCCAAGGTGATTTTAACGTGGATGTAGTAGTGGCTATAGGAGTCCAAAAGCAAGAAGATTTAGACCAGGCTATCACGGCGCATGGGCGCATTCTGCATGATGCGACGGTTATTGGTATAAGCCACGAAGGTGGCGTCTCGCTCGGGAGTATTAATTGGGCTGACCAGGCCGCCAGCAGTTTATGCGAAATGTTGACGCAACTTGGCGTGGCTATGAAGGCAGATGTTTTGGATAATCAAATGGCTACGGCACTGCTCACCGGAATCGTGGCGGAAACTAACCGCTTTAGTAATGAAAAAACAAGCGCTGAAACCATGCAGGTTAGCGCCCAATTAATGGCCGCGGGGGCGAACCAGCAGCTCGTTGCCAGCCAACTACAACCGCCTGTAACCGCCGCACCCAGCCAGCCGGGGGGTGATGTTCTGGAACTACCTCATCCCGACCAAGCCGAGCAGGGTAAGGAGCCCGCCGCCAGCCCGCCGCCCGCACCGTCTCCGTCAGAGGAGTCGCCGGATGGCACATTGCGCATTGATCACGAACAGCTAAAAGACCTCGGCCTTCATTCTGACGTTAGCCCGGAGCTACCAGCGTTGGCGGAGGATGAGCCCGAGCCGGCGGCGCCTGAACAGATTCACATTGATGAGGAGGGCGGGCTACATCCGAGCGACCAGCCAATTGCCGGTGCTGCCTCTGATGCGCCTCAGCTCCCAGAAACTCCAGCGCCAAACCCAGAAGCTGGCAACTCCGGGTTTATCCTTGAGCCGCCCACTCTGGGGGGCACCTTAACCGCCAACAGTCAGCCGGAAAGCTTAGACCCTGCAAACGATATTTTGGGGCCCGTTAACAACCAAGGTCCGCTTCTTAGCCATGGCAATGACGCGGCCATGCCCACGGATTCGTCGTCTTCGACTGGTTTAGCCTCCGTTGACGAACCAGAAGATGAAACAGAAGGTGATGGTGAAGAGGGGGCAGAGGCTTCTTTGCCGGAACTGCCCCTGGCCGATGCCAATCCTGAACCGCCCAGTGCGGCTGACGATACGGCAGCTTCAGACGCTAGTGACAAGTCGGATGTGCCGCCATTACCGCCACTACCAGTCATAGACCAGCCTGAGCCCCAAACCCTAGCCGATTTAGAAAAGTCCCTTTCTAGTGCCCCCATAGAACCCACAGCACCAGCCGCCAATGAAACCCAGGAGTCGCCATCTGCGGATGTAGATGCTGCCCGTGATGCAGTCTCGCAAGCCATGAGCGCGGCTAAGCCGCAGATTTTGGAGCCTGTACAATCCCTTAATGCCCAACCTATGGATTTGAATTTGGGTGATATACCGGCCGTTAACACCTCGCCCGCATCAGCTTTCGCCGATAATCCCATTCCTTTGCCCCCGATTCCCGCTACAGATAATGCTATTGCGTCAGATCCGGGATTACCGCCTACGGTAGTACTGCCAACTCAAGAACAAGAAGACAGTGCCCAATTGTCGGGCCATGCAAGCAGCCCGGTGGCTCCTCCTCCCGTACCACCACCAATGATGCCGCCTATGACTCCGCCCTTGGGCAGTGATGACCCTACGGTAATGTAACACCACAAGACAAACCTACGGTATATCTTTACCCCTGAAAACAAGTTTTCCGGGGACCCCAATTTCTCGTCGCGCGGGCAAAATGGAATACATTTTGTCCGGCTGCTCTTTTCCCTAGGGCTGCAAGACGCAACCTAAATCGCCACAGTTTATACTAGTAAGATGAATGGGATTTTATTGATTGATAAGCCAACGGGCTGGACCAGTTTTGATGTGGTAGCCAAGGTACGGGGCATTATTAAGCGTGAAACAGGCCTAAAAAAGCCCAAAGTAGGGCATACCGGCACACTGGATCCCTTAGCTACCGGGCTTTTGGTGTTAGTGCTGGGCGATTATTGCAAGCGGGCAGAGGAGTTCAGTAAAGCCGATAAAGTCTACGAAGTTACCATGCGTTTGGGCCAAACCAGTACAACTGGCGATGAAGAAGGCGAAAAAACCTTAGTTTCGGATGTTCGGCCGCCCAAGGAAGCTTTAAAAGCGGCTTTAGCGCTGTTTATCGGTGATAGCTTGCAGACACCACCCACGTATTCGGCTATAAAAATAAACGGCCAGCGCGCCTACAAGCTAGCCAGAGCGGGCAAAGAAGTAAAGCTTGAGCCCAGACAAGTAACTATCGGTAACCTAGATTTGACAGAGTACACATATCCAGAGGTTAAATTTAAGGCAGATGTGTCATCCGGGACCTATATTCGTTCTTTAGTTGAAGACATTGGCAAACAGCTTGGTACAGGGGCATATATGTCTACCTTGCGCCGCATGCGGGTGGGTACTTGGGAGATAAAAGACGCGGCCAGTATGGACGGCCTGGACGCTGATCACATTAATGCCGGTCTGCAAACCCCCTAAAATCGGCCGCTCAGGACTAATGAAAGTATTGTAATACTATAAATAAGATGATATAATAATCTCCTGTGACCTCTTATAGCCAGTTTTTAGGTAAAGGCGAAACCCCCGGGGAGCCGGAAACTTTTCGGCACGATAACGTAGATTTTGACATGGTTCCCGTGACAGGGCCTGACCTTGGCGAGAACGACCGGGTTATTCTTAATATCAGGGCGTGCACCGAACCCTGCATCCTAATAGCAGGCGAGCCATTTACGGATAGGGTTATTAGGGGCATGGGAAGGTTAAGTATTGTTGACTTAGCCGCAGGCAAACGGCACATGCGCACCCTGATAGAAGGTGAAAAAATTGTTATTAATCCCGGTAGCTTGTATTGGTACGCTAATGATGGGCTATATGACTCTCTTTTAATCAAAAGCACCTGTCCTGGTTTTAATGAAGCAGATGAGCCATCCCTCCGGCAGGTTGTGCAGCTTCTCAAGCCTTTTATCCCTATTGCCTAACAGGGGCGGGTGTGATAATATGGGCCTAACACTCGTCAAATCTCTTTATTACTTAACAGATTGGAAGTGAATGATTTCAACCGAAAAGAAAAGCAAGATTGTTGCTGACTTACAGAAAGATAAGAAAGATACTGGCAGCCCGGCCGTACAGGTCGGTATATTGACGGAGCGCATCAAAGAACTGACGGCGCACTTAAAGACTAACAAGCATGATTTTATGGCCCGCCGCGGTTTATTGCAGGCTGTTGGCAAGCGCAAGCGGCTACTTAAGTACTTGGCCCAGCAAGACGGCAAAGCTTATCTGGCACTAATTGAAAAACTCGGCTTACGCCGCTAAGGACATTCAAAAAATGTACATTTTGAGCGAAAATCTGCGTTACGCACTCACCGTATGTAAAATACGGCTCACTTACGTTACTCGCTTTTCATCCCAAACTGCACTATTTTGTGCACGTCCCTTATTGCGCATAAACTAAGTCCTTTGTAACTATCCAACAAAGTACCAAGCTTGTGCACATTAAATAACCATCTTTGTTTGCGGAGACCAGATATACACGTGCCATATCTAGCACAAGGGCAGCAGTATATTTGCACCCTGCAAACAAGGACCATCCATAGAAAGGCATAAATGGGACAAACGATAAACCCTTTTGGCAAAAATATTATTAAGGTAGAAACACAGTTGTGCGGCCGGACGCTGAGCCTAGAAGTAGGCCGGGTTGGCTTTAGGTCTTCGGCATCCGTATTAGTGCGTTATGGCGATACGGTAGTACTGGGAACGGCTATGGTAAGTGACCGTTCAGTCAGTGGTATGGACTATTTTCCTCTATCAATAGATTATGAAGAGAAAATGTATGCCTCCGGCAAGGTCAGCGGTTCGCGTTTTATTAAGCGAGAAGGCCGCCCATCTGACGACGCCATTTTAATTGGCCGTTTAATTGATCGCCCCATCCGCCCCCTGTGGCCTAAAGGTTACCGCCAGGAAGCCCAAGGTGTGGCAACAGTACTTAGTATGGACCCGACATTCCGCCCGGACATGGTGGCAATGATTGCCATGAGCGCGGCCTTTATGCTGACCGGGGCGCCATACGAAGGCCCGGTAGCAGGACTCCGCATTGGTTTGGTAGAGGGTAAGTTCAAGGCTTTTGCCTCACCCGAAGAACTAGACAAAGGCGTGCTTGATTTAGTTGTGGCCGGAACCAAAGATGGCATCATGATGGTAGAAGCTGGTGCCAGTGAGGTCAGTGAACAGCAAATTACTGATGCCATGCAGAGCGCATTTGAAGCCATGCAACCCGCGATCAAAGCGCAAGAAGAGCTGGTAGCTAAAGTCGGTGTCGCTAAACGGGATTACGAGCTCGTGCTACCGGACGATTCAATCCTCACAGAGGTAGAAAAATGGACCGAGACCAAGCTGGGGGAAGCCCTGCACGCCCCGTACCCCGAGCGCAATGAGCTGATTAAAGTACTTCGTGATAAATTTCATGCCGAATTTGAAGAGCAAATGGGGGAGGACTACGGCAGCAAACGGGCCGATTACGACGAGGCCTTCACGATGGCCCTGCATAAAGATGTGCGCAAGGGTATTGTGAAAAACCAAATCCGCCCTGATGGCCGTAAATTGGATGAAATCCGCCCGTTATCCAGTGAGATTGGGCTACTGCCACGTGCCCATGGTTCGTCGTTATTCACGCGGGGCATGACCCAAGCACTAAATATAGTAACCTTGGCGCCGCTCAGCTATGTCCAGTTAGTTGATACCATGGAGCGGGAAGGCGAACGCCGCTACCTGCACCATTACAACGCGCCGGGCTATACCGTGGGCGAAGTCCGCCGGTTGGGCTCCCCCGGACGGCGTGAAATCGGCCATGGCTATTTGGCAGAGCGCGCCTTAACTGCCGTACTGCCCACCGAGGCAGAATTTCCCTATATGATCCGATCTGTAACCGAGATTATGAGCCAGAATGGCAGTACTAGTATGGCCGCCACTTGTTCGTCTTGCATGGCACTGATGGATGCTGGCGTGCCACTGAAACGCCCAGTATCGGGCATTGCCATGGGCCTGATGCTTGATGGCAACAAGCCATATATTCTTAGTGATATTGCCGATGCCGAAGATTTTGCCGGCGATATGGACTTTAAGGTGACGGGTACCACCGAGGGCATAACTGCTTTGCAGATGGACATGAAGGTTCACGGTTTGCCTGTTGAGATACTGCAAAAGGCCCTTGAGCAAAGCCGTGACGGCCGGATGTATATTTTGTCACATATGGTTGATACGATTGCCGCCCCACGGGCCGAGCTTAGCCCCTACGCGCCGCGCGTCGAATCGATCCAGATCAACCCGGATAAAATCCGCGAGGTTATAGGTAAGGGCGGTGAAACCATCAACAAGATTATTGCCCAGACCGGTGCCGAAATTGATATTAAAGATGACGGTACTGTGATGATTGCCAGCCCCGACAAAACCTCTATTGATGCCGCCATTAAAATGGTCCGTGACATTACGGCCGAACCGGAAGTGGGCACCATATACACTGACGTACCGGTTATGACGGTTATGGATTTTGGGGCCTTCGTACAGATACTGCCCGGCAAAGACGGATTAGTGCACGTCAGTGAAATGAGCGAAGAACGGGTCGCCAGCCCGCGGGACGTCGTAAAAGAGGGTGACCTTGTCACCGTAAAATTAGTAGCCATTGACGATAAGGGCCGCCTGAACCTCAGTATGAAACAAGCCGCTCGGGAGACAGGTAAGAAATAAGATGGCAGGTTTGCGTACGCCCGCCCAATCCGGATCTCGCCCTAGTCGTTTGATTATGGGATTAGCCGGCCTGCTTCTAGCTTACGGCTTAGGAAGCCGGGCATTTGATACGGGTAGCTGGTGGCAATATTTTGGGACTTTACTCTTACTTGTATTAAGCGGGCGTTTGCTCAGGCGCGCCCTCAGAAGGAAATAGCAGATGGACAGTCAAGTTACCGTTAAGGCAGTAATTCTAAACCCTGACAATAAAGCCTTGATCATGAACGAAAAGGGCCGTTGGCAAGCCCCGGGCGGCCGTACCGAATCAGGCGAACGGCTCAGAGAAGGTTTAGTGCGCGAAGTCTATGAAGAAACGGGCATAGAGGACCTGGAAATTGGCGCCGCGATTCATGTAGATGAATGGTTCGCCACGCCCGAGGATAAACATGTTCACATTGTCGCTATATTTTACGAGTGCCGCACCAAAACAACCGACATTAAACTTGAACCTATAGAACACGAGGACTTCGCGTGGGTTGGTTTAGATGACCTGCCTAACTACGTGATTGAACCCGAAATGAAAAAAGCCATTGAGATTGTCCTAGGGAAATGACAAAGACTAAGCAACAACAACTTGACAGTATCCAGGCGCAGATCATAAAAGACAAAACTTGTCCCGACCTGGCTGCCCAAGCTACGCAACTTGTCTTTGGCACGGGTAATGCTGATGCCGATATTGTTCTTATCGGTGAAGCGCCGGGCAAAAACGAAGACTTAAAAGGCGAGCCGTTTGTGGGGGCTGCCGGCAAATTCCTTAATGAAATGTTAGCCATGATTAACCTTAGTCGGGAGGATATTTATATCACGAATATCGTCAAATATCGCCCGCCTGAAAACCGGGACCCGCTGCCGGAAGAAAAACAGGCCTTTTTGCCTTACTTAAAAGAACAAATGGATGTGATAGAACCAAAACTTATCGTGACGCTGGGACGGCACAGCATGGATAGCTTGCTCCCTGGCCTCAAGATTACGCAGGTTCACGGCCAGCCTAAGCGCCTGAACGGAAGAGTGTATTTACCGCTCTTTCACCCGGCGGCGGCGTTATATAACAGGGAACTTAAGCAAACGCTCATCGATGACTTTGCCCAAATCCCGCTTATTTTAGAAAAAATTTAATTAATCAACTTCTGTGAAACAGAAAGGATAAAATATATGCAACCTAAACAACCAAAACCACCGCGGCCAAACAACGGCCCGCGCCCCAACCGCAATAATAACCAGAACCAGAACAGTGGCGGCAACCGCGGTTCCTCGCGCGGAGCGGCTATTCGCGCCCAAAAACGTGCCCAAGATGATGCCAGCCGCACCCTAAGCCAATACGTAGAACTGAAGCCGGTCGCCGGCACTGATCGCCCGCGAGCCAATTTTATAGATGATAGCCCGCGCCTTAAGATTATTGGGCTGGGCGGTATGGACGGTGGTGGCTCCAAAAACATGATACTGGTGGAATACCTGAACGATGCGGTTATTATGGACTGTGGTAACGACCTAGGCGTGGATTTGCCGGGCATTAACTACGGCATCTGCGACACGTCTTATTTGGAAACTATCAAACATAAGCTGCGTGGTTACCTCATAACTCATGGCCACCTGGACCACATTGGCGGCTTGCCCCATATTGTGCCGATGTTCCCAGCGCCTATTTACGGCTCACGCTTCAGTATTGGCCGCGTAGAAGAAATTTTTGGCAACTTCGGCCTGCCCATGCCGCAGGGCTTTGAACTCCGGACAGTGGTCATGAACGAAAATACCCATGAACGGCTCAAAGTCGGATCATTCTTTGTGGAGCTGGTCCGCATTACCCATTCCATTCCTGGCAGCACCTGTATTGTGGTGGACACACCAGTTGGCCGTATCATTAACACCGGTGACTTCCGCCTGGATCCAACCCCGCTGGACCACGAGCGCAGTGACCTGGAGCGGCTTAAAGAATTGGGCGACGAGGGCGTGCTGGCCTTACTTAGCGAAAGCACTACCGTGGAGCGTCAAGGCCGAACACCCAGCGAGTCCACGATTGAACAAAGTTTTATAGATATTATCGATAACGCTCCCGGCCGGATTTTCGTCGGCCTATTTTCTACCAACATGAACCGCGTGCAGATGATTATCAATGCCGCTACGCACCATGGCCGCAAGGTTGCCATGGATGGCCGCAGTATGATTAGCACGTTGGAAATGGCCGTGCGCCACGGTTTTGTACGCGTGCCCAAGGGCACGTTTGTGCCCATCGCGTCGGCGACGACCATGAAAGACAATGAACTCGTTGTAGTTTGCACTGGTTCCCAGGGCGAACCCAACTCCGCCCTCATGAAGATGTCATCTGGCGACCACCGTCATATTAAGCTTAAAGAGCAAGACACGGTCATCCTTAGCTCTACGCCAATCCCCGAATCAGGTAATGATTCGCTGATTGGTAGCATGGTTGATGACCTGACACGCAAGGGCGTGCATGTGTTTGAACATCGCAACCACGAACTGGATGGCGTCGGCCCACTGCACGTGTCCGGACACGCCAGCCGTGATGAATACGCCGACATGATCCAAATGACCAGGCCAAAGTTCTTTATCCCCATTTACGGGGCGTACCGTGTTAAACAACGTCACGTCGAGCTGGCAGTAGAGCAAGGCATTGCCCGCGCTAACACCATCAACGCCGAAAACGGCGATGTCATCGCCTTAACCCCGGACAAAATAGAGATTGCCGGCCAAGTAGCCGCGGGCACCGTGTTGGTTGACCAAACCGGTGCCATTGTCAGCAGCGTGGTCATAAAAGACCGCTTAATGCTGGCAGAAGAAGGCCTGGTAGCGGTCGTGCTGACGCTAGACAAAAAAACCGGCAACCTCATGACCAGCCCCGATATCATTAGTCGTGGCTTCATATACATGCGTGATAACGAAGAGCTGATGAATATCTTCCGAACAGAGCTAAAACGGGCTGTCCAGCAGCGGTTCAAGCGGATTGATTTGGACCGTTTTAAGGCAGAGCTCAAAGACCATGTCACCCATTTCTTATTTGAACACACCGGCGGCAGCCCCATTGTTATCCCGGTTATAAACATTATCGGCAGCGGCAAGCCGTCAGGGCCGTCTAGCCGGCCAAACGTTGTTAACGGCCAAACCCAGCCGGTAGGCACCCAGGTTTTGCCACCGACACCCGAACAAATTGCCGCAGAGCAGCAAAAGCGCTTTGAAGAAATGCGCGCCCGCCTGCTAGGCCAAGATGCCCGGGTAGACTAAAATACTATATAGTGGTATAATATTACATATAAGAGGTTCCTAAGCATGTTACGTATGCGTTCGCGCCACAGCTCCCAGGTAGAACAATATCCATTCACGCGCACTGTCCAGATTGATGAAAATGTGGTGGTATTCCAGGGAGTGCCTAAAGTAAGACGTTCGCAGCGGTTTGACGGCATGCAGGTGTACGACCGCTTAACCACCCCGCATTTACCGGGTACGGCTCTGGATCTGACCTGGCGCAATCGGCTTTTTCGCCCCACAAACAGCAGTTGTATAAACCCGTTCGGCCCAGAAGTGCGTAAACCCAAGAAGAGAACCGACAACTTATTTAATGTTGCTTTGAACGTTAGTACGCAAGTTCTTCGTGACTTGTGGGAAGCCGAAGGCCAGTATGACCCTGTATATGTGGATTTAGCTACACAACAGCCCAACCAAAAGCTAATGGAAGATGACTTAGCAAATAAACTTAGCCGTGACCTAAAACTGATAGTAACGGCAGGCGGGGAGCCATTTCTAGGAGAGTCTTACTCTACGGGCTTACCTCTGGTGTACAATCATTTTTATGGCGTTTCTGACCTGTTTAGTGAAGCAGCACCTGAACCAGCCCTGTTATATGTACCGGACAGTCTTGACCGCGGCTTACTTGCAGCCCGCTTTATTTTAGATAACCGTGGCCATGAGCACGGAGAGCCCGACCCACCCGCACATCTTCTGCCCGTTTCACCATTAACCGGTGTGGCAGTATGACAACGGCATGAATATCAGGAAAAGGAAACCAGTACATAACGTAATAGGGCCGCCTGGGGACTTGGCATTCTCGGATTTAGCTGATATGCCACGGCTTTTGGTACCAGACGAAGACATAATGGTTTTTGAAGGTATAAAAAAAGCCGGCCAGCAGGGCCCTCCCGGTTTTTATCGTGAAGACGAGTTAGTTCTATCCCATTTTGGGCTGAATGCTCATATAAGCTGGCAAAACCGCTATAGGCGAGGCGTTAAGGCAGAAGAGATGACCGACCCCTGGATTATGTCGCCCAAAGTGAAACACGGACGAAGCAACCTATTATTTACGGCTACACTGGACGTATTGCCCGAAACTTTTGCGAAGGCGTGGGAGCAAGACCAGGCTGTTTTTGTCCACTCGCCGACTTCTATTGAACTTCGGCAGACTCCCCAAACCGAACATAGGGGTCTACTTGTCCGAAGATTATTTAGTGGTCTTAAGTTAGCGGTAAATACACAGGCCGGTACATATGTTGCCGCCCCAGAACGACGACCGGTTATGGACGTTCCTCTTACTTTCTGCCAATTCCGTCCGTTTGGCTGGGAATTATTGGGAGATACGGCGTCCGACGCTAGGTATTTATATGCACCCGATGAAGCAAATTTGGGAATATTAAGCGCCCACTTTATGGTTGATGAGCAAGGCTCCGGCGGCCTTACCACTGGCCGCCCATTGGCTGGCATAAAGTAATTATTGACAATTTTAGCTGGGAGCATTTACTTGACTATTATAAGCATTAGTGTTACTATATTATTGCTATGAGCATCACCTCTATTGATAGTGTCAGGATTTGCCAGGGTGTAGATTGGGAAAGCGTATCCGGAAGCCATGCCAAAAGCTATTTTCCAGAGCATGCCCTTGATCGTTTAGCCGCAGTTGGCTTAGATGGTGTTGTGCTTGGGGCTGATCTGGGTGGCTTGTCTGACAGGCTAGGGGAGAGAATTAGTGCTGAGGGTGCCGAAGAAACTGAAGTCAGAGCACTTAAAGAGGACGCTAGCCTAGTAGTTAAACTGGCACAAATGCCGTTCTCTTACCTTGCCGCAAATGTGGCACTGGAAGCCGCACTGGGAACAACATCTCGCTATAGAACCCCTGCCTATTTGGGTACTTTAGTGCTTACGGGCGGCTGGATGGTGACCATCATGTCCCGCGCAGAAGGTAAGTCGCTTAAAAGCATAAAAATCCCAGGCGATGACCACGTCGCGGCGCTTGAGCGTAGCATACAAGACACCGCACAAGCTGCACTGCCAAGACTAGGTATCCGTCCCACTGCAGTTTATTGGGATCTTAATGAGAATAACGTATTTGTTCCAACGAGCGTAACGCAACCATCAGACCTGTCACACGTGCCAGTAACCATAATTGATCAGACGTCTCCTTTTAGTAGGGACGCTGATGGATGGTATGCAAAAGCCCGTATTACAGCTGATTACGGAGACCCACGCGACCGTGAGGCTGAAGCCGAGTCCGAGCGAGCCTGGGCACAATACGCTGCAGTTACAGCCGCTTGACATGCGTTGTATTTTTTGCTATAGTATAAGGTGTTAGTTATAAAAACTGCCATCTGTTAATTCAGAATGGTATAATATAAAAACACTTATGGCTAAAAAGAAAAAACAAACCAAAAAAAGAGCTCCGGAACCCGAATACAAGGAAAGGTCGGCATTCTGGCCATTGGCCGGCGCCATCCTGATGTTCCTAGTTGCAATTTTTGTGTTGCTCGGCGGCTTTGGTACTGGCGGCACGCTGCCGCGTAACCTCTTCCAGGGTGCCTACTGGGCAATGGGGTGGGGCGGCTTTTTGGTACCCGTGGCTTTAATATACTTTGGCATCCTAAAGTTCAACACCGAAGACCGACGTATCCCATTGGCAAAACTAGTCAGCATGCTGGCTTTTATGGCTATGAGCGCCAGTTGGCTGCACGTTACGTTTGCGGACAAGCTAGCGGACGGGACCTATAGCGGCGGCCATGGCGGCCAGGTCGGCGCATTATTTGGCAACCTGGCGCTTAGTGCCTTAGACAAAGTGCCGGGCAGTACGATGTTCTTTATCTTCGGGCTGCTGTTATTCTTTTTGACGTTTGGTATTTCGCCCAGGGTGCTACTGAATTTATTTACGGTCTTTAAGCGCCAGCGCGAAGAAGACACCGACCTGGCCGACCTAAAGTCAAAAGCGGCCGATAGCGGGTTTAAGTTAAACGAAGGCGTACCGGTTGAACACCATGGTGCCCGGGACACCGCCCGCATGAGCACGTTCAAAAATAGCGCCCAAAAGCTCACTACCACCGAAAGCCACACGGCACTTATGACAGCTACCGACCCGGATTGGCAATTCCCAGGCATCGGCCTGCTTAATCAAAAGCAAGACAAGGCTGACGCGGGTGACGTCGAGGGCAATGCCAATTTGATCCGGGAAACATTTGGTAATTTTAATTACGAAGTGGAAATGGAAGGCGCCAACATTGGCCCGCGGGTCACACAATACACCCTTAAGCCACCGGCTGGCGTAAAATTAAGCAAGATTTCCGCCCTGGACGATAATTTGGCCTATAGCCTGGCCGCCCAATCAATCCGTATTGAGGCACCTATCCCAGGCAAGAAAGCCGTCGGCATTGAGGTGCCTAACGTTAAGCCGGCCACGGTACGGCTTTCTAGCATTTTATCCAGTCCACAGTGGCAGAGTGTGGAAAGCCCATTAGCCTTTGCTATCGGCAAAGACATTTCGGGCGCACCGATTGTGGCTGACCTAGCCAAAATGCCCCACTTACTGGTTGCCGGGCAGACCAACTCCGGTAAGTCCGTCATGATTAACGCCATCTTGACCAGTTTGCTGTATCGTAACAGCCCCAGCGACCTCAAGCTCATCCTGGTGGATCCTAAGCACGTGGAGCTAACGCCTTATAACGATGTGCCCCATTTGTTAACGGAGGTGATTACCGAACCAGAAAAATGTATTAGCGCGCTCAAGTGGGCTGTGGCCGAAATGGAGCGACGCTACCGCACCATGGCCGAGGCCCGCTGCCGCAACATTGCCGAATACAACTCACAGAAAAAAGAAGAAGGTATGCCCTATATTGTGATTGTCATTGACGAGCTGGCCGACCTGATGATGATGGCTGCCCGCGACGTTGAATCGTTGATAGTGCGGATTGCCCAGAAGGCCCGCGCCGTTGGCATTCACCTGGTTGTAGCCACCCAGCGCCCGAGCGTTGATATTATTACGGGGCTTATTAAAGCCAATGTGCCCGCCCGGATTGCCTTTACGGTTAATAGCCAGGTAGATTCACGTACCATTATTGATATGATGGGCGCCGAAAAACTGTTGGGTATGGGCGACATGCTGTTTGCGACGTCCGATACGCCCAAGCCCCGGCGCGTCCAGGGAGCGCTTATTACAACCGAAGAAATCCAGAAGGTAACCGATTACTTGCGCATGCAGCGCCCACCGCAGTATGACGACGAAGTGGTCAGCCAGCCGGTCCAGCTAAATGGCAAGGGCGGTGTAATAGCTGATTACGGCGGCCAGGATGCTGATGACGACATGTTCCGCGACGCGGTGCGGGCGGTAATCGAAGGCAAAAAGGCCAGCACCAGCCTGTTGCAACGGCGATTGCGGATTGGCTATGGCCGGGCAGCCCGCTTAATTGAAACCATGGAAGAGCAGGGGATAATCAGCCATGCCGATGGCAATCGTCCAAGAGAGGTGCTGGTCAGCAGCTTAGATGACGTTTACGGTGCTAGCACCGCTGATAATGATGACGGAATGTACGAAGAAAACTTTCCTGATACCGGTCAGGCGTGAATTATATGCCCGCTAAAAAATCACCTATCAGATCTAAACAGCCGCGGCGTCCCCAGCC
>DATLEQ010000019.1:0-14336 GCA_035525115.1 Candidatus Limnocylindrales bacterium | reverse complement strand
TCCGCAGGACTGATTCTTGCTGGGATATGGGCTGGTGTGGCTGTTTTTGATCTACGATAGTGGCGACAGCGTGTAGTTTATGGCTAACTGGCTTATTGACAGTTTTACGCATAAGGGTATGCGACTTTTGAATGGCACGTTGGTGCGGTTGCGGAACGTGCGAGCTACGCAGGGACGATTTGGCGAAACCATCCATATTGTTGGTGGTAACTGGTTTAAGGGGAGTCTTATGAGAAGATTGGGTGGTTGACTGGTTTGTCACCATCTTGCCGGTAAGTGCATCGTAGCGCTTTCCGTTCAACTCAATAATGTGTTGTTTTGCCACGTCGCCCTCGTTTTAGCGTATTTGAACTGGTATTACGTATCTTACCCCTAGTTCGCATATGCTGCAACATGAATATGGTTATTTACATTGCAACCAGCCCTGGCGCCAACCTTTAAATATTAAATGCTTGCAAAACCGAAAACCGGTATACTATATAAAACACCTATGGATTTCCTAGACCCCAAGAAAAAACGCGCCAACCTAAAACGACTTTACATAGGCTATGTACTCATGGCTATTGTGTTGGCTTTTGGAACATTTATCCTCGTGTTAGCTGCTTACGGTTATGATATAGACCGTCGGACTGGTGGTGTTATCCAAAATGGTTTGATTATTGTTGACGCCCACCCCATTTCGGCCGATATATTAATTAACCAGACGAGACGAGGCACGACAGCCGATCGGTTGGTTTTGCCCGCTGGCAGCTATAACGTGCAGTTGCAGCGTGACGGTTATCGTGATTGGGCGCATCAGGTCAACCTGGAAGGCAGCAGCATTGAGCAGCTGGCATACCCTTTCTTATTCCCAAAGACGTTAGTTACAAAAACCATCCAGCAATACGCCAGCGTGCCGCCTATGGCAAGCCAAAGCCCAGACAGGCATTGGCTTGTCGTACAATCACCTACTGGACTGGGCGTATTTAATGTCATTGACCTGAATAACAATAAAAATCCGGTTGTCACTATAAACATCCCAACTAGTATTATCACCGAAACCGAGGGCCAGCACGCCTATGAAACCATCGAATGGTCTACTGATAATGCCCATTTACTGCTTAAACATACGTATACCGGCGGCCAGGAATTCATTGTCCTGGACCGCAGCAATGCCGCCAACAGCCTTAACTTGAGCAAACTATTCCCTGACCAGTACAACGCAATCAGCTTGCGTGATAAAAAACCGGACCAATTTTATTTGTTTGATGCTGCCAGCGGCACCTTGGCCAGTGCTGATGCGCAAAACAAAGTCGTAAACCCCCTGTTGACACGAGTCATCAGCTATAAATCTTACCAGGCTGATACCATTGCCTACGTCAGCAGCACCCCTACTGATACTGAAAATACGGAGTTCCACCTGTGGCAAAACGGGCAGGACCACTTGGTGCGCACTCTGCCCGCCGGCCCGGCATATCTTATGGATATGGCCCAGTTTAATGGGCACTTTTATGTGGCCAGTGGCAGCTCAAAAGACGGGCGCGTATATATTTATAAGGACCCCTTTGGTGATCTCGGGCGCCGGCCAGCCCGTACGCCCCAACCCGTGCGGGTGTTGGTTGTGCCTTCTGCCGAATATGTGTCTTTTTCGGGAATTGCCCGGTTTATTGCCGTGCAAGAAGGCAGCCATTTTGCAGTCTACGATATAGAGACTGACCGACAAATTAGGTATAACACTAAACTGCCGCTAGCGGCGCACCAAAAAGCGTCCTGGATGGATGGCCACCGTTTAATCCTCGTAAGCCAAGGCAGTGTAACTATCTTCGATTTTGATGGGCTTAATTCCCAAACCCTCAGCGCCAGTTTAACCGCATTTAACCCTTTCTTTGACCGTGATTACAGTGCGATGTTTACTTTGGCGCCAGCCGCGAACTCGCCGGACAAAACCGCCCTCAACCGTACCGAGCTACGGGTGTTGCCGGCTGGCCAGCAAGCAAACCAATAATGATGTCCGAGCCGTTAGGCAGCCTATTTATGATTCTAGCCAGCTTGTCAGCCGTTGCCATAAGGTAGGCGAATCACTTGGCAGCACCGCCGGCTTGGACTGTTTAGTGACGGAGCTGGCCACGTTAGATGATGGGTCGGGTGTAATCTGCTCCCCTGTTACGACCAAACGGTTAAGGCTGGTGCCTGGCGGATCGCAGGTTACCAAGCTGAATGTGGCTGGCTTGCCTTGGTTATCATCCAGGATTGACACGTCCTCTGGCTTGACCACTTTTTTGTCAAAAACCCGGTAGACATATCGCTTGCTATCTTTTTGTATGATAAATGTATCCCCCACCTCAAGACGTTTGAGGAGCACAAACGCAAATTTGTACTTGCCTTTATTGAGAATATTGTTAGATGAGTGCCCAAATATGGTACCGTTTCCCAGCTCGCCCGGATTTGGTGTAGTCGCATAATGCAAAACGCCGTTTTCCAAGGCGTGCTGTACGGCATCCTCATCAATTGAAGGCTCATCGTATACGACTGGCAGCTCGGCATTGATTTTGGGGATGATAATTTTTGGTTCCGGGCCTGCCGTTACCGACGTGGGGTCAATAATAATTTGGCTATCACTTACCGTCCGGCTGGGACTGATAAATGGCGCAATAAAACGCTCATTAAAGAAACTAAATAATAGGATGACAACAACAATGAGGCCGCAGCTAAGGCCAAACATCAGCGACTTTAAATGGCCTCCTTTTTGTTTTCCACGCACGGCGACGTGTTTTAAGAGCTGTTTTTTGATGTCACTTACACTTCTAGGTTCGCGGGGGACAGGATTTGGCTGCTTGGACGGCGAGCTGTCGGCATGATGGGCCGGCTTGGCTGCAGGTGCTGCTGGCGGCGCGGTTTTACGACGCTCGTGCTCGGCGTAAAATTCCTGCCAGACCTGATGCTTTTCGGTATCCGGCAGGCCTAGGTAATAGTTATGCCAGGCCGTTTGAATCTCGGCCAGTGACATGCCGGACCGGCTAAGCTCATGCATATAGCGCTGGTGCTTGGAACGGTGGTCGGTTTTTGCTTCGGCTTCTTGTAGCTCCTCCTTGGCATTAGGCTCCGTATCATACAGGCCATGTAATTTTTGCCGAACTAAATCAGCCGCCGGATTGGCGGGGTCAGGTGGGTTAGAATTAAGTGGTTGTATGGTTTTCATGACGCCTATATTGGGATATTACGCTTGTATATTATAACTGATAGCGGCAGAAGATTTCCCCTGTAAGAGAATGATGCCTTATAGTACAATACGCATGATCTCTGATCAAATGACGCCGCGGTGGCGGAACTGGTATACGCGCACGACTCAAAATCGTGTTCCTCACGGATTGAGAGTTCGATTCTCTCCCGCGGCACCATTTGCTTAGAGTACTTCATGGATGGCGGTGGTCAGCGCCTCGAACGGCTTGGCGGGATTCTGAAGCCACCACACAGAGGTGTGGGCGGCTGTTTGGACGCGCCACCTATCTTTGTCTTGCCTGAGTTTGGTAGTGCTGATCTGTCCATTCAAGCCAACAACCAACTGGTCATGCTGTTTAGTTATGATGTTAACCGGAAACCGTAGCGTGAATTCGTGCAAATTTTCGGCCACGTGCATTAAGTCCATGCCCAATGTGAAGGCCTTTTCAAATTTAGCCCCGGACGCTATTTTCTGTAATTGCGCGAGCGTAATGACAAGGCTGGTGTTGGGGCGGTTTAATACTAACTCAGGTTGTGACAAAATATAGTCCGCAGCGTCCTGAGTTATAGTCACCTGCCCTACATGTTTTGATAAAAAACTTTCCAGTAGCGCAGCAGTCTCGCTGTTTCGGCCAAAATCACCGGCCAGTAACACGCCGTCTGCCCAAGCAGATTGATCGGTCCACTCGCCAAGTGCAGCTTTGCTAAAACTGCCGCTTGCTGTGCTAGGTACCAAAGAGCCAGCTTCAAACACCGGCCCAACGAACTGCTTAAGCGAATCTGGCAAAATCATCCGTACAGTTCCTGCGCCGGCTACCTCAGCCGCCTTGAAAGCCTCAGATGGTGCCACAAAGCCGTATTGGTTGCCGCCAATAATAAGCAATTTGCCTGCCGATGCCTTGTTTTCTGGACGGCTCCATGTCAGGTCCGGAAATAGGGCTTGTTGGGCACTTTGCTTATGCCAATATGTACGTTCCATCTCTGGGCTCCAGCTTGTAAATAATATTTTTGCGTTCCAATACAATAGTCCAACGCGAAGTCCTAGCCGCTTGGTAAAGCTCCGCTTCGGGGTTAAAGGCTATTGCGTGCTCGGCCATTTGTAGCATCGGGATGTCGCTGCCACTGTCGCCGACCGCTATACTGCCAACACTGTCGGCATTGTGCCTGGCAACCAGCTCTTGCACAGCTGCCTTCTTATCTAATGCGTAGACTTTTTTCTGGCCTGTAAAGCGATCCTTTTGTTTCAGGTAGTCTGTACCCATAAAATCATCAAAACCGTAATATGCGGCAATCCGTGATACCAGTTCGATTTGTGAACCCGAAATCGCAAATAGCATATAACCTCGGGCTTTTAACTCTTTAATAAGCTGTCGGCTATAGGCATACACCTGGTCTTTATATTCTTGTATGACCGAATCTACGGCGTCCTCAAATTGTTGTACGGTCAGTTTTTGGATAATGTGCTCAAAGCCTTCGATCATAACGTGTTCATAGTCTGCAAAAGCTTTGGGATGGCTGCGCATCTTCCAAGCACGCCTTGCGTCACGAATCTTGTTATACACATTGGCATCTAAATACCCCGTCTTGGCCAAAGCGTCAGTAACGGCATGGTATAACTGCCAGCGTATGAGCGTGCCGTCAATATCAAAGGCGGCAAAGGGCCGTTTCATATTTTTGACGGACCCGCGCGGTAAGCTTTTTTGATACGGTCATAATCTTCGGGGCTGTCATTGTTCTTGTTGAAGATAGTTGTAGGATATTTTTTAAGTAAGCGCCCGTACTTGCTTTTAAAAGAAGATGCGATATCTATATCTTGGCTGACAGCGAACATAAGGCAATTAAAAATAATATCGGAAAGCTCATCGGCGATTTCGCCCGCATCCAGCTTGCCTTCACGTTCCCACTGATAATGTTCCATCAACTCCGCCGCCTCTATGGCAATAGCCATGCTAAGGTTTTTGGGGTTGTGGTGGCGCTGCCAATTGCGGTCCTGGCTAAATTTGTCTACCAAATCCTTTAGCTCCTGGATAGTAGTATCATGGTCGGTCTTTCCTCGTGCCATGGTTTTATTCTAGCACCAGTTTGTTTTCCTGGTATTCCCGGGTTTCATAGTATTAATCCCGAAGTGTTATGCTAATCGGACAGTGGTCTGACCCCAGGCTGTCGGCGTGGATTTCAGCAGTCTTAATCCTGTCTTTTAATGACATGGAGACCAAAAAATAATCAATACGCCAGCCGACATTGCGGGCCCTGGCATTGGCAAAGTGACTCCACCATGTGTAATGGCCATTGCCTTGTTTAAACATTCGTAATGTATCTATAAACCCGGCATCCATAAATTTTTGGAACCCTTCACGCTCTTCGTCGGTAAAACCTTTTTTGCCACGGTTTGGCTTGGGGTTAGCCAGGTCATCTTCGGTGTGGGCTACATTTAAGTCGCCGCAAAAGATCACGGGCTTATTTTTTTCAAGCTTTTTACAATAGGCCAAAAAGGCTGGATCCCACTGCTTGTGCCTCAGTGGTATTCGCGACAAATCGTCCTTGGCATTCGGGGTGTAGACCGTAACCACGAAAAAGTCTTCATACTCGGCGGCAATTACCCTCCCTTCGCTGTTTGGGTCGCCATACCCATCAGCCACCAGGCCATACTGCTTGCGCAAATCGTCCGGCAACCCGTTTATTACCGCCAGAGGCTTGATTTTGGTAAATATGGCGGTGCCGCTATAGCCTTTTTTATCAGCGCTGTTCCAATATTCCTCATAACCCGGCATATCAATGATAGCCTGCCCCTGCATGGCTTTGGTTTCCTGCAAGCATAAAATATCTGGTTGGTGTTTGGCCACGAATTCTCGCAGGGCACCTTTTTTAATGACCGCCCTAATACCATTGACATTCCAGGAGTATATTTTCATAACAACAAGTATAGCCTGATCTGGGGGCAATCTGCTAGACTGAATAACAATGCACCGATTTTTAATTAAATTTTCCGGAGAACAACTGAGCGGTAAGTTCGAAGTGGGTATTGACCCTGAGCTAGTAGGCTACTTAGCCGAAGAGGTTAAAAAAGCTCTAAACGAAGGCTGCCAGATTATTATGATCGCTGGCGGCGGCAATATGGTCAGGGGTGCTGAAATCGCCAAACATGGCATCAAAAGGGTCACGGGTGACCAAATGGGTATGCTGAGCGGCCTTATAAATTCCATGGCCATTACCGATATCTTTGAAGCGCATGATATTCCTACAAGATGCCTCAGTAACGTTTTTGCCCAACAAGTAGCAGAATCGTACTCATACCGCTTGGCAGAGAAACACCTGGAAAAAGGCCGAGTGGTTATTATTGCGGGCGGTATAGGCCGGCCTTACTTTACCCACGATACCGCGGCCGTGAACCTGGCCCTGGAGCTTGACTGCGAGGCGGTACTTAAGGCTACCAAAGTAGACGGCGTTTACGACAAAGACCCCAACAAGCACACTGATGCGCAAAAATTGGCTAAGGTAAGTTACCAACAGGCCGTCGAGGACAGCGCTATCAAGGTAATGGATAAGGCAGCAATGGGGCTGGCCATGGAACAGCACATGCCGGTTATTGTCTTTGACGCTATGCAACCCGGACACATACTGGCAATAGCCAAAGGCGAACCTGTCGGTACTAAGATTCAATAATAAGCGTGAAATAAAAAATAGGAACGGCTCAGGCCGTTCCTATTTTGCTACCCGACAAGTCGTAAGACGACTAGTTCAGGTTTGACTTGCTAAACGTAGGAGGAGTGCCCTCGTTAGTTGAAGTCAGGGTGTACTTGGTACAAGTGTTGTCGTCAGCCTCACAAGACGAATCGCTGTCGTTTGTGACGTGATAGACGTAACGCCCGGCTGTCGTAGTATCCACGAGGTCATAGGAGTTACCCTTTGGGTCTTTGAGTGCTTCCTGGTCAAGCCCTTTCATGTTTGAAGTGCGCCATGACGAACTATTCATATCCGTCAGTGACGGATAGTGTTGCTTAGAAGCGTAATAAGCCTCAATTTGGCCATGGAGAGCTTTAATGTCGGTTGTACGCTCGGTGTCACGAGCCTTTTGCTGAATACCCGTAAAGGTGGTGATGACGAGAGCGGCCAAAATACCGATCACGACAATCACGATCAAGAGTTCAACAATAGTAAAACCCTGTTGTTTAGTTTTATATGTCATTAGAGTGTGCCCACCCTTTCCTAATGATTAAGTTTTTATGGTAACTGTGGCATTGTACACTAAATAGCTAAATAAGCTCAAGCGCAATTGCCAGTCAGTCTAGCGTAAGTGTTTCACCGGGAGACAGCACAATATACTCCGCCGCGATGTTTTGGGCAGCACCTTGCAAGACACGGTTATGGATGCCCGCCCCAATGTCGGACAAAATCGCGTTATGGGTAGGAAATATGCGCTTGGGCTTAACGGCGGCCACAAAGTCTACTGCTTCGCTTATTTTCATCCAGGGACCACTGCTGGGTAACGCCAATAGGGCGACAGGTTTATGCGGTATGGTGAACGAATCGCCAGGATAGTAAAGCGTATCGTTTACCATAACTGCGATATTTTGATTGATGGGCAAAGACTTATGGATGAGGGCGTGCTGGCCGCCATAAAAGTCCAGCTTGTAGGGGCCGCAGGCCTTGTTGCTGCCTCCGATGACTTCAGTTGCGGGCAACCCATGAGCCGCCAAGTCGTTGGCTACTTCTTGCACGGTAAAAATCATAGCTCCCGAATTTTGCTTAATAATCTCGGCCAACTTTTCGGGATCATAATGGTCAGGATGAATATGGGTGACTATGACCGCTACGACATTTGTAAAATCGGTGCAAGACTCTGAAAATACTCCGGGATCAACAATTAATTTTTGCCCCTGCTCTTCAATGACTAGGCAGGCATGCTCATATTTGGTGATATTCATTCGTCCTCCTTAATGTCAGGGTATAGCCCACTACTCAGTGGCATGTTATTTCTTCTGGCGGAGAGGGAGGGATTTGAACCCTCGATGGAGTTGCCCCCATACCGCCTTTCCAAGGCGGCGCACTAGGCCACTATGCGACCTCTCCATAATGTAGGACTCTCGCAGAACGGCACATTTCGGCCTAAAATTTGTGCTCCGATGCTAACCGCACCTGGAGTGCGGCTCCGCTTCGATGCTTTATTTTTGACCAAACTGCACCATTCTGCAAAAGTCCTGGGAATGCAGTGGACAGTATATCTGAAAAAGATGGATCTGACACTCAGTTGCTATAGCGCAAAATTATTGATATTTGCCAAATCTAAGGTTATTTACTGGTAACAGTCTTATGCTCTCCTTATTATTGTCTTTTACTTTCCGTATATATATTATGGGCTAGTATATTTAAGAACAGCCGTTCAAAAGTTTAAAGCTAATAAATCTCATGGAAAATAAAAACCACATCAATTTATCGCTAAAACAACATTGGTTTTTGCTGATACCCGTTATTGCCACAGCATTATCCTTATTCTTAGCAGTTAGTCTACCAGTAATGCGCTTATCTGTATCCGGAATATGTGACAACGTACAAGGTTGGGACGGACTTGGTTGTGTCATTTCCGGTCAGTACATTGGTTTAATTATCTTTAGCGTGTTATTTATTTTGATGAGTATAGTACTATTGAAGCGATTGGTCATTGCCAGTCGAAGTATGGCTGCTTTAATAACTGTTCCAGTAGCAGTTTTTGTTTTAGCAGTAGTATTATCTAACGGTCTTTATTACGCTACTCCGGATTTTCCCACGAACTTACTAGGTCATATATATCTTATATTATTTGGTTCTATAGCTATTAGCGCAATGCTCTTTTTATTCATAATGATGTTCAGTTTTACGGATAGACTAAGTCGGACAGCTAGCTTAATCCTGTGCGTATTACTGGTTCCAGGAATTTATAGTTTAGTACGCTTAACATCAGCAAACATTCGTTCTTCTCAGTACATACAAGAACAAAAAGGCGCACTTGAAAAAGATTTATCATTCACGGTTTATCAGCCCACTTATGCCCCAAATGGATACACACTAGATACTGGCCCGAATAATCCCGGTTTTCAACCAGGCATATATTTATATGGACATGGTGGTAAAGGTGACATATTTGAACCCTCTCATTACGTCTTTAGGTATTTTTACCCCTTATCCGCGTTCAATAAGCCAAACGACCCTAATTTACCAAGCGCTGACTATGACCCACCCGCAGAATACGAGATATTTGAATATGAATTTTCCTCTGACTATAATCCCCCGCATGACTGCGGCGGCACTGTCAGTATCATTAATGCTGGTGGCAGCACCTTTCCTGAGCTGGATGCCTACGGCGAGCAGATTCGGCCTTGTGGTTTAATCGGACACTCGACCGCGGGTTGCGACGTTTATTTTGAGGAACGTGCGACTAGCCGTTACTCTACCGGGCTGTTCGGCTATTGCAAGATAGGTTCAACCGTGGTTGCGATTGTTGCTAAAAGTACTTTCACAGACAATAAAAGTTTACCTGCTCAAAAAGCTGAAATGATTAAAATTTTTGATTCTTTGCAAGCATTAACACCGCAACAGCTAGAAGAGAATGCCTTACGGGGCGCTGAAAATCGTAAATAGTGCCCTTAACCCAGTGAGCAGTTAGTAAGATAAAGCATACTTAATCATGTTCTTTATCGCCTCTTGGCTTTTTCGGTTCGTTTAGCCGCCCAAAAAGTAACTCAACCAAATAAGCGGAACGTTAGTTAAGCCAAGCATATGCAATGATTATTTAGGAATATTAAATTACTGCTTGCAACAGATAAGATTTAGGGGTTAAACTAGGTATAACACATGCCAGTTATTGAACTACAAGACGTCAGTAAACTGTACGGCTTCGGAGACGCTACTACCATTGCGCTTGATGAAGTCAATTTAAAAATTGAATCCGGTGAATTTGTGGCCGTAATGGGGCCCAGCGGCTCCGGCAAGTCCACGCTTATGAACCTGCTGGGACTGTTGGACCACCCGACCCACGGAAGCTATAAGCTTGGCGACCGTTTTGTCTCACGTCTGCGGCCCAATATAAGGGCTAAGGCTCGCCGTGACACCATTGGCTTTGTATTCCAGTCATTTAATTTATTACCTAATATGACCGTACTAGAAAATGTAGCTTTACCACTGGCTTACAAAGGTATGACCAAGACCCGCCGTTTAAAGCAGGCAGGCCACGTGCTGGAGCGTGTCGGGTTGTCTGACCGGGAGTACTTTTATCCTTACCAGCTTAGCGGCGGCCAGGCTCAGCGGGCTGCTATTGCCCGGGCATTAGTAAACAACCCCAGTATTATTATTGCCGATGAGCCAACCGGTAACCTGGATAGTGCTGCCTCACGGGTAGTCATGGAAGTATTAAGTGAAATCCATGCCAGCGGCAGTACCATTCTGATGGTGACCCATAATCCAGAACTAACCCGGTACGCCAGTCGCGTCGTGTTTATGCGTGACGGCGCGATTGTCACCGATGAGCAATCTGCTATTGGCGAACTTCCAGAAACAGTCCGCCGCCGCTCATATTTTGTCCGCCGCAAAACGGCCGAGGATGATTTGGCAGGCGTATCGGCGCTTATGGGCGCGGTTAAGGACAACGACGTGCCAAAAGAGGCCAAAAAGAAACGCAGCACCAAGGCCAAATCATATAAAGCCAGAGAGAAACGGTCTAAAAGTAAATGATTAACGTTAACACCCGTATGGCGCTGGCTTCTATTGGTTCTGCCCGCTGGCGCAGTTTCCTGACAATGCTCGGGGTAATTATCGGCGTGCTCAGCGTGGTTACCATTGTGTCGCTCGGCGAAGGTGTTAAGCAGCAGCTCAGTACCCAAATTAAGCGCAGTGGAGAGGACCTTATTACTGTCCGGGGCGGGCATTTAGCAACCCGAACAGACCAGGGTAAAATCACCGGGGTCAATTTGCTTAATTTGCTCGGAGGCAACAACTTAAACGACGCTGATGTGCAGACGGTTCAAAAAATTCCAAACCTAAAGCTAGTCGCGCCATTCGCGGTTGTAACTGGCTTGCCGAAGGCTGACGACGGCACACAAATAGAAGATGTTGCTATTGTGGCCACCAACGATAGAGGTGCTGACGCCTTAAGCCAAGATGTCGTCTATGGTGGCTTTTTTGGCGCCGAAGACAACAATAAACCAGTAGCCGTAATTGGCAAACGCGTCGCCGAGCGGTTATTCCGCGCCAATGTACCGGTTGGCCGCTCTTTTGAGCTACGCGGCCAGAAGTTTATAGTGCAAGGCATATTTCAGGAATTTGACGCCAACCCATTAACTCCTGGCATCGATTACAACCAGGCAGTATTTGTGCCGTATGATTACATTAAAAGGACAGGAAGTGTGCCGCTGACGCCTTATCAGATATTAGTCCGGCCGCAAGATCCGAAAGCTGTGCCCGCGACTTCCCAGGCTATCACCGACAAGCTCAAGCAAACTCACGGTGGCCAAACTGATTTCACGGTTTTGCAAGCAGCCGACAACATTGCCGTAGCTAATAACGTCTTGAACCTGCTGACAAGTTTGGTTACCGCGATCGCGGGTATTTCCCTGTTAGTCGGCGGCATCGGCATCATGAACATTATGCTGGTGGCGGTATCAGAGCGGACGCACGAGATAGGCATACGCAAAAGTATCGGTGCTACCAACCGTCAAATACTTAGCCAATTCCTTACTGAGGCTGTCGTGCTAAGTACTGTTGGCGGCTTCCTGGGCGTCTTGGCCTCACTAGCGGCTAATTATTTCTTACGGTTACTTACGAACCTACAACCGGTCATTACCCTGCCCATCATGGGCATTGCCGTAGCCGTAGCTATTGCGGTAGGTACTTTCTTTGGCATGACCCCAGCCCTAAAGGCTGCAAGGAAAGACCCTATTGAGGCCTTGCGCCGAATTTAGATGAATATTTTAATCCTGGCAGTCGGCAAGCCCAAGACCGCCCACCTTGAACCAGCTATAAAAGAATACGAGAAACGGCTTAGCCGCTGGGTAAAAATTGTTTGGCAGTTCGTGCCTGCCGCCTCCGTCCATAAAGAAAGCGAACACATCATGCGCGTTTTAACGCCGGATTCATGGGTTATTCTGCTGGATGAACGTGGCGAATCATTGCCTACCACGCAGATGGCAGAAAAGGTTGAATCTTTACAAAATAGCAGCGTTAAGTCCATCACCTTTGTCATAGGCGGCGCCCATGGCGTCACTCCCACAGTGCGCGAACGCGCTAACCAACTTTGGAAATTATCGGACTTAATATTCCCCCATGAACTTGTCCGTCTCGTCTTAATAGAGCAGCTTTACCGTGTCTACGACCTCAACCACAACGGCAATTACCATCACGCTTAGTTATCTATGGACCACCGCACTTAATAATCTGGACCCTCAGAATCGCGCAAGGCTAGATAACTCTTAGAGCCTAGTTTTCTTATGGTATGTTCATCTCTCAGACACGCTGAGCAGGCATCCATATGGTCACTAACCTCAGGAGAAACTGCATTAAGTACACCAAGCAACCTAAACACTATAGCTTCTTCCCTTTCTTCTATAGCCGGGCAATCAGAACGGTTATTTTCCACCATGCTATTATTATGCTTCCTTTAACGTATCTTAGGGAGAGCAGCCGGACAAAATGTATTTAATTTTGACCGCGCGATGAGAGGGGATATTCCCCCCTCATAGTGCTACCGGTGTTCGGGGTTTTCGTAATCAAAGTGGTCACCAGTATCCCATTCACTCCTTTGGTTGCCATAAGCTGGGACCCCGCCATTATCTTTAAGCATCTTAGCCAGGTGCATAAGGTTCCAGGTCATAAAGGTCGTATTGCGATTGGTAAAGTCGTTATCGGTGCCGGCGATCGTGCCGTCATCGAGTTTATCGCCATAACTCGGCCCCGGGCCGGCCTCGCCAATCCAGCCGGCGTCGGCCTGGGGCGGTATGGTATAGCCAATATGCTGCAAGCTGTAAAGTATATTCATAGCGCAGTGCTTAATACCGTCTTCGTTCCCCGTGATCAGGCAACCGCCAACCTTGCCATAATACGCGTACTGGCCGCTAGCGTTTTGCTCCGACGAATTGGCATACAGCCGCTCAATAACTTTTTTAGTTTGCGAACTGTTATCGCCAAGCCAAATTGGCCCTGCCAAGATCAAAATATCTGCTGACTGCACCTTTTTATGCAGTGTTGGCCATTCGTCTGTTGCCCAACCGTATTCCCGCATGTCAGGATAAACGCCCGTGGCAATGTCGTGGTCTATTGGCCTGATCACTTCGGTGTTGACACCATGCTTATCCATAATGCTTTTACTTACATTAATTAACAGCTCCGTATGGCTTGGCTCCGGTGATTTTTTAAGTGTACAATTGAAATAAAGAGCCCTTAAGCCGCTAAAGTCCCACGTATTGTCCGGCATACCAATCCCCTTTTACGCCACTTAGTATGAGAAGTTGCTTCGCTGCTTGCAAGCGTAAGGCGAATAATCCTTATAAAATAAAAACACCACGGCCATTAAGGCGTGGTGTTTTTGGTTGGCTTGTTAAAGCTAAACTGCTCTTCGGCCGGTGATGAGGTTGTAAATAAATACGATTAGGGCGATCACAAGCAGCAAATGAATTAAGCCGCCACCAATATGCCCGATAAACCCGAGTAGCCATAGAACTACGAGAACCGCGATGACTGTCCACAACATGAGTTTTCTCCTTATCTAAGTGTTAGTTAATAACTACACTGTAGGACTACTGCAAAAGAATAGCTGTAATATAGTTCACTACAGTTAGCGGCCGGGCTAACGGCGAGATTGGTAATCAGTTTGGGCCCGCATTGCGGGCTCTAGACACTCCTCGCTATTAATTTGCGATTAGTAGCTTTGAATTTGTTGCAGGTACTTGATTAATGGCTCGGAGTTTTCAGTACAATCTCTATTAACATACATATAAAGGGTTTTATTATTGGCAAGTTGTTTTGTGCCTGCCTGCGACAGCTTGTCATTCTCTTGTGGGTAAATGTCTTTGAATGTTAAAGTTACCTGAGCAGCGCAAGCTTGGGCTTTAGGTACCTGTTTAAAGATATCCTCCAAGCCGTTGGCCATCCGAACCCGCATTGTACCAATCCCT
>DATLEQ010000015.1:0-14550 GCA_035525115.1 Candidatus Limnocylindrales bacterium | reverse complement strand
ACTCGATGTGGTGAGGAACAAACGATGGCGCACGCGTTAATAAGTGACGAAATGAGCCACGAAGAAGCTGCGAACGACCGGGCGATGTTCGGCTTTTGGGTCTACCTAATGACCGACCTCTTGATGTTTGCGGTGTTATTTGCCGTGTACGCAGTGCTAAATGGCAACACGTTAGGCGGACCAACGGGCCGTGAGCTCTTTAGTTTGCCGCTGGCTTTACAGGAAACTCTTATACTTCTGACCAGTAGCTTTACCTGTGGCATCGGCATGATTGCGGCCAGGGCGGGTAATAAAAAACAAGTTCTTACCTGGTTTGGCATTACCTTTATCCTGGGCCTGGCGTTCCTGGCATTGGAAATGAAGGAATTTGCTGAACTTATCCACGAGGGCCACACTATAGCCACTAATGCTTTCTTTTCCTCATTCTTTACGCTAGTCGGTACCCACGGGCTGCACATTACGTCGGGGCTGCTTTGGATGGGGATCATACTGATATTTGTCATGCGGCGCGGTCTTAACGCGCACATGGTACGCAAGTTAGCCATGCTGAGCCTGTTCTGGCACTTCCTGGATATAGTGTGGATATTTATCTTTACCGTTGTGTATCTAAGGGCATTCGTATGAACGAATTATCACATCACACACCCGCCCAGCCAAAAGCCGAACACGGCACAATGCGGTCCTATATAATAGGCTTCTTGTTGTCCTTAGTGTTTACGGCCATACCGTACTATATGGTGGTTAACAAAACCATAGCGGGCACAGCGCTGCTGGCAATGATTGTTGTGGTTGCGGTGTTGCAGATGGCCATCCAGGTCCTGTTCTTCCTACATTTGGGACGCGGGCCTAAGCCGCTTTATAATGTAACTTTCTTCGTTTTCACCATCGGTACCGTCCTGGTAGTGGTTGCGGGCTCTATTTTTATCATGAATAACCTGCACTACAATATGACGCCTAGCGAAGCGACCACAAAGCTCGCCCAAGATGAGCGAATCGCTCAGGTCGGCGGCGAAAAGACAGGCGCCTGCCAGGAGATTCATGCTAATCATCGGGTTACTATTAGTAGTGGCCGCGTAAGTCCGCTTTATACGGAGGCTGGCATCTGCGACACCCTTACCTTCATCAATGAGGACAATACTCTGCGCGATATCGCATTCGGGCCGCATCCGCAGCATAACGGCTATGGCGGCGAGTCAGAAGTGACTGTCCGCAAAGGATATCCAAAAACAATCAATCTTAACCAATCTGGCACCTATTCCTTCCACGACCACCTTGACCCTTCCGTTAGCGGTAGTCTTGCCGTAACACCGTAATAATCTACAGTATAGAGCCGCACCAAAGAACCTGGATTAAAACCACATATTTATAATTAAATTTGACACAGATATTATGTACAGAAAGTCTGGATCTACTCCAGACTTTCTGTTTCCGCTTCGGGAAAGGGGCAGCCGGACAAAATGTATTTCATTTTGTCCGTGCGATGAGGGAAGGAGTCACCGTCCCTCATGAACCTAGAAGTGTTCGCGGAGATGGTTCATAGAGAATTCCCAGTGCGCGTCGGTTTTTTTATCAGGGTTAAAAATATTATCAGGATCAAAGATAGCTTTTACTTGCTTGAAGATATGCATCATGTCACGCGAATACATCATATGCAACCATGGCCCGCGGCTCATGCCATCGTTGTGTTCGCCGCTTAAGGACCCGCCGTATTTTAGCACCAGCGCGTTGACTTCACGCATGGCAGGGGCCAATTTGATGCGCTCTAGTTTTTCCTCGATTTTCATGAGGGGGATGACATGAAAATTACCATCGCCCATGTGGCCTGCGACCGTAGCAAGTAGCTTATAGCTGTCAATTATGCGGCGTAACTCTGGCAGGAACTGCGACAAATGTTCAGGCGGAACGACTAGGTCGTCAATAAACGGCGCGGTGTGCTTGTCATGGACTTTTTTGCGTAGCAAATTAAAACTCTCACGCCGCATAATCCAAAACTTTTTAGCCTTAGCTACGCTGGCATCTTCTTCAAATAGGGCGTCATGGCCAAACGAGCCTAATGCTTCGTGCATGGCGTGCACTTTTTGGACCACCTCCTCGGCAGTTTCACCGTTAAACTCAATCAGCAATACCATTTTGGGAATGCCACGGAACAATTTAAGGGCATCTGGTATTAATTGCAGGCCAAGCTTCATCATACCGAGCCATCCGAGGTTCTGGTGAAAATAGAAAAATAACTTAAAACTGAGCATTAGCGTGTAGTTATCAAAACCCTCAAAGGTGGCCGGCTTATACTCCAGAACTTTGTTGATTAGCACCCCTAAGTGGTCGGTGTTACGCAAAAATACGACCAGGGTTCCGGACTGGGTTGGAGCCGGTACAAGACGAAAATGAATATCCGTCACCATGCCCAAAGTTCCCTGAGAGCCAATTATCAACTGGTTGAGGTCAAATATACCAGTGTCACGGTCCCAAACATTCCATATGTGGTAGGCCGTGGAGTCTTTAGAAACCTTTGGTTGGGCAGCTTTAATCATGTCATAGTGGGCTTCAATTAGTTCATAGACTTGTGTGTATAAATTGCCCTCGTAATCACCTTGTGCCATTTTAGCGTTCAGTTCATCGCGGTTTAAGGGTTTGACGGTATATTCATTGCCGTCTGCAAATACTACCTTGAGTTCGGTTACAAACTTTTCGGTCTTACCGTACTGCAGGGACTTTTCGCCCCCTGAGTTATTGGCCACCATACCGCCAATGGTGCAGAGGTCCCGTGATGCGGGATAACTGGGCATAATGGCCCCGTGCTTTAATGTTTCTATTTCAAAGTCACGGTAGCGCACGCCCGGTTGGGCATGGGCGGCTTCGGGGGTTACTTCGTAAACCTCGTTAAAGTGTTTGGTCATATCCATGATGATAGATTGGTTGATCGCGCCGCCACTCATGTCTGTTCCGGCTGACCGTGCCGTTAATGAAATGTGGCTCTTCTTTGTTTTTTTGGTTTCACTGACAAAGCGTACGAGCGTGCAAACATCCGCACTATCTCGCGGAAAAACGACTGCCTCAGGTACTAGTTCAAACATGCTCGCATCGTGACTATAAAAATCGCGCGTAGCTGTCGTGTTATCAACTTCACCCTTAAAGCCTAGGTCGTGCAGTTTCTGTTTTAGGTTATCCATATACCGGTATAGCTTATCACCTGGGGTAAATCATAAGCAATATGCTACAATTTAAATAGATAAATTAAGGTACGAAAAACAGATAAGCATGAGTTCAAAACACAGGGTTGTTATTGTAGGTGGTGGTTTTGGCGGCGTAAAAACCGCCCTGGAATTAGCGGATGATAACCGGTTTCACGTTACGCTTATAACCGACCATACCGATTTTCGCTATTACCCGACGCTTTATAGGACTGCAACAGGTGGACGGCGGATGATTTCGTCTATCCCCTTAAGCGAAATTTTTGCAGAAAAGCGGGTCCATATTATTAATGACACCGTGACTGCAATTGACCGCCAGGCACGTACTGTCACCACCAAGGTAAACCATGTCATCGGCTACGAAGCCGTTGTACTTGCCTTGGGTGTTAAGACTAATTATTTTCATATTGAGGGCCTTGAGCAGTTTTCTTATGGCATAAAAACCCCTGACGAGGCAGAGGAGCTAAAAGCCCATTTGCACCGGCAACTAATTGACCAAAATAAACCAGACCTAAATTATGTCATCGTAGGCGGCGGCCCGACAGGCATTGAACTTGCCGGTGTCTTGCCATCATATTTGAAGCAGATCGCCAAGCAACACGGCTTGCCCAACAGTGCTATCCACGTTGATTTGGTAGAAGCCGCACCCCGACTTGTCCCCCGCATGCCCAAAGACCTGTCGAGGCGTTTGGCCAAACAACTGCGCAAGATGGGGGTACGCCTGTATCTGGGTACGACCGTCCAAGCACAAACAGCGGACGCATTAATGGTCAATAACAAGCCCATACGCAGCCATACAGTTATATGGACGGCCGGCGTGGCTAATAATCCTTTCTTTACCGAGCAAGGTTTTCAATTGGCTAAAAACAGCAAAGCCCGTACCGATCAATTTTTGCAGAGCGAACCAGGTGTTTATGTCATTGGCGACAATGCCGACACACCATACAGCGGAATGGCCCAAACTGCCCTTTACGACGGCGTATTTGTGGCCAACAATCTTAAGCGGCTGGCCAGCAAGCAAGACCCTAAGCCTTATGTAGCCAAAAAGCCTATATATGTATTCCCGGCAGGGCACCGCTGGGCAGCGGTTTTATGGGGCGATATCCGTATTTATGGCCGTTTAGGCTGGCTGCTCCGCTCACTGGCAGACTTGGTTGCCTACCACGACTACGAGCCTTGGCAATTAGCCACCAGGCGTTGGGTGGCAGAGGATGATTCCGAAGAGTCGTGCCCGACGTGCGACCAGGGACGCGTAATACCTACAGAGGCTTAGCCCGGGGCCAGATAACCTTGGCTTGTACCGTACTTACATCTAGCCAACCAAACTGCCTGCTATCAGTACTGCCATCGGGATGGTCACCAACAACAAAGACGGTGTTATCCTCTATTTGATCGATGCGCTTAATCTTCTCTTTGTCTTCGTGTTTTATAACTACTACATCGCCGGGTTTTAAAGCCCGGAAATATCGTACACCCAAAACCAATGTGCCTGGCGGCAAGACCGGTAACATACTGTGGCCGACCACCCTCCGGACCATTAAGGGAATCTTAGGCTTTTTTGGTTTCCCAGAAGATTTTGGATATCTCATCAATTTGATCCAATAACTTTTGGCTATCAGCCAAGTTTACAGACTTTTTAACGGCACCTGCCTGTTTGGTTGCTTGCCAGAATTTGTCATGCAGATCAGGGTAATTATCTAGATGTTCCGGCTTAAAGTAATCTGTCCAAAGCACCCATAAATGGTGTTTAACCAACTCGGCACGCTGTTCCTTGACCATTACCGCACGCCAACGGTCCTCATCGTGCAGCCCATCGTATTTCTCGTTAATCTTGTGTATACTCTGCGCCTCAATACCAGCTTGGGCGGGGTCATACACCCCGCACGGCAAATCGCAATGGGCATATACTGGCCTAACAAAACGCTTCAACATAAAGAGCCTCCGTTAGAGTGACTCTTTTAGTATAGCAGGAAGGCTCTTGGCTTAGCAGGACCTAGATGTACTGACGTCCGTAAGCAGCGGATTAGAATTAGGCCGTGCAGATACGGTTACGTCAACTTTATGATCAAAATCATAGACAAGTGTTGGACCGACCGGAGTTTGGCCGGGCTCGGGCTGGGGACCGTCGCCAAGCTGAAGGCTAACTTTATTATCTATGCCCCCTTCTTGTCTTAAACGACTTCCATCTTCAACGGCCAGTTTAACGGTATGGCCAAGAGCCTCAATAGTAAAAGTCTGACCTACATAATAGCTGGTCGGCTGAGGCTTGCTATCCCGTTGGCCCTTTTCGCAGCCAGGCAGCTCAGACAGCACCGTCACCCTGGGAGCGCTCTCACCTCCAACTAGACCCTTTATACCTACTGCGGTTAAACTAACTAAGGCCATTAAGGCCGTCGCCCCCATAACATACCTAGAGACAGGCCTTTCGTCACGATTGCCTCGACGATGTGGCCGACCGCTATCTGTAACTTCTCTTGATCGTACTGGTATTCCTCTGTAATCTGACATGCGGTTTCTCCGATACTTTTACTTAACGTTGTGTGGCGGGAAAGGCCGCCTCCCCAACTGGGTTACCAAATTCAAGTACAACACTGATATGTGGTGGTTCATAGTTTGGGTCTGGGTTGACATTTTTTAACAGTGGCCGACCTACTCCATTAATCACGCTATTCAAGAATGCTTGGGCTTGGTTTTCGGCTTCTGGAATTATTTGCGGGTCTGCAGCTACTAGCTCCCCGACTTTCTTGTCAGCCATTTGAAGTAGCTCTCCGTCGCTTACATAATGACACCTATCTAACTTACAACCTATGTTTTGATCATGGACTATCGTCATTACACCTTCTTGATGGCTCGCTTCCACGTCAACCACTTGAGCATGAGGCACATGTATGGTTACTCTGGTATTATCTGGGGAAACCTCAATAGTAGATTCATTAACTCCTCTGAAATCAACGACTCCCCGGGCTGAACCAGTCGTTGAAATAATACCTCTATCTGTATTGTCGCCAACGTGTTTACCTAGGATGTAGAATTCTTTTTTTTCTTCTCGTTCTGCCACAATTGCATAAGTCTTCTTGTCTCCTTGAAATTCCTGAGTCTTTTGTAATTCTTGGGCAATAGCCTTTTTTAACTCGTTAGAGACTTTAGTTTTGGTTTCAGCTGGTACGGCAATATGGGGCACACGACCATGAAAAGGAAGCCTATCAAGCGCTTCACCTATACCCATGTAGCCAATCGTAGCCACTAGCCCTGCACCAACTAATCTGGCTCCCCACCCCATTTCGTGTTTTGTTCTTTTAACCATAATTATTCTCCTTATTTGCTTAATTAACGGCCGTTGCCTGATTTGTGCCATGGTTCCGCCTTAGGATCACTGCGATCCATGGGCTTAAACCCATACTTCAGTCCATTCTTATCCAGCCACACGCAGGCGGGGTCATCCCAGGACACAATTGGGCGGTCGTTGTTCCTAAAATCCACCGCAAAGCTCTTGGGGTCACCGGGGTCTGACTCATGATTGGACTTGTTAACAGGTGCGGTAGCAATTTCGCAGGTATCGGACGGTGAGGTGAGGTCTGGACAGCCATTTTCTCTGCGCAGGCTAGCCTGGTCTTCGCTGCTGCGGAAAGCCCCCATAGGACTAGAGGTAAGGTGAAACCCGTCTTTTTCTGCGGCTTCTAATAACAACGCGAGGTTAATGGCAGCTTCCACCCGAATGCGTATGCCACGCACCTCGACGGTGCGGACTTTGTTGGTCTCTTGTCGCCAGGTAGCTTTGTTAATGTACGGATGTTCCAAGTCAGGCGCAGCTTCTGGGCGTGGCAATGCGTTGGCATTGTTTGGCGTTTGGTTGGCCGCAGCAGGCTGCAAAAGTGCGTATACATCTGCTGACGGTGCTTTTTTAAGTTGTTTTAAGTCCATGGCTTTAATAGGGACCACAAGCTTATCAATCAATGCGGCTAAGCGGCTCTGCGGACTCTGCGCGCTAGCTTCTGGCTGGACGACAGGTTGAGTTCCGATGGGCGTCTTCCATACATCCGACTCTTCCTTCCTGCGTCGTTCCAGCCCCGCATAGACCTTGCCATCAGCCATAACCCAGCGCATCAGCTGCGCGGGTACTGCATCATAGTTGCCAGCATTCAGCTCTTTGCGCAGCGTAGATTCTTGCAGTGCCCCATTACCCGCGTTAAAGGTAAAGCTAACAAGCGCGTCAAATTGGTTTTGGTTTAGCGGAACAGTTATAAACTGCCTAACGGCATTGATAGCACTTTCCAGGTCCTTCTGCAGCAACTGGTGGCCTTGCTCTTCCGTAAGACCCTTTTTAAATTCAGCCGGCTCGCTGCCATTAATTGACCCTGTATGGATTAAATGCCCAAACCCAATCGTGGCATGCCCGGCTGCATCGTTGTACATAACCGGTGACCAGCTCTCATAACTAATAACCAGGTTTACTCCCTGCTCAGACACCGTTACGGCCGCTTTCGGACTTTCTTTTATAGTAGGCAGTTCTTGCTTGGTCTGTGGCTTGGTGGTTGTAGGCGGCGACTGCAGTTGGTCATACATATTGGTTTGCGTATTTAATATAGCCGGCACTTGCTTTTGCCCAGCCGGTGGTGCCTGGTCGGGGTTAGTCGGTTTAACCAACAGGTCAATAACGCCGCTTGCTACAGCCTGGAGGGTAGGGTGTTTAGCCGCTTGGGGCTGGTTGGCATTACCGTTCGGCTGCGTTATTGGCGTGTTTAATGTTTCTGGGGCATTTTCGGCAAAAGCTGGCGCCATAACGGAGACGCTCGTGAACAGTACTACGCAGGCAGCAGCCCTTTTAATCCGATCGACCCATCCAAATGGAGCCCCAATAACATCCTGGGAGTTGGCCGCACCGTATATGCCCTCACCCGGCTGTGTTACTGGTGCCGTCATAGTAGACATAACGCTTTACTTAACTTTTTTCCTTCGGGGGTGGGCAAGGTTCTGTGCCCCGCGGCACTAAATCCTGCTCCCTAAAGCTGCTATAGATAGCCAACAATTTCGTACAGGTTGCGTCGTCTTTGACATAGCCTTTAAAGAAACTGCTAGTAGGCTTAGACCAATCACCATCTATTTTTGCTATGTCTTTGGCAAATTTAGCAGTGCGCTTGCTATCGCCAGGGAATAATTCCAAGCCGTCTTTGCTGCCCTCGCCTTTAATCATCGCCTGTATGAGCCCGCTTCTGTTGTTGTTAAACTTACCGCTCTGTATGGCTTCCACGAATCTGGTATTGAAATATAAGATGCCACCTAGTGTGGGTTGGTCAATATTGGATTCGTCATAGGCCTTCCCAAAATACCTAAGCCCTATTTCACGGTTTATGCCAAACAGGCCGCCCTCGGCGTGGGGGTCACCCCCGGACATACGGGTCATGATAGCCTCCAGTGCCTGGCTATCTATAACTAAAGGGTATTCCTTCAGCGAAGCTAGTTTGTCCGCTAGTACTTGATCATGTAGGGTTTCTTCTATTTTCTCGTGCCAAAATTTTACTGTTTGGGGTATCCACGAACCCGGGGCTAATTGTTCGGTGTTTTCTTTTGGAGCCGAATTTTCGGATAAAGCATATGCTAGGGAGGAGCCGCTTATCAGCGTAGCCGCGAGCGCTAAGGCTGCGACACGGCGTTTGCTAAACCTGCGGCTTGAATCTGTAGAAACTACTGCTTCCGTCACCGGATTCTGGCTTTCAGCAGCAGCGCTAGGCGCACGTCTCGCAAATCGCACGGCGCCACCAAGCAGCCTAAACAGCTTAAACGGCTTGCCAATGCTTTCGGAGTCCGTAAGGATAGCATCAGGTGTAATAACTTCGGGCGCCTCTTCTTGTTGCGCTTTTATATCTGCGTGATGATCAATAGGGTCATGGTGCGTAACATCACCCCCCCGAAGGCTATAAGTCGTGGCCGAGGGCTGAGCCGCTGGAAGGGCTAGGTGTGGTTCTTCAACAACGGTAACAAGCTGCGTAGTTGTCTCATAAAGCTCCACGGGAGCGACTGGTACAACGGCGGCATCCAAAACCTTGCTTGCGTCATCAACAGGCAGTTCTGCAGGATAAGGCGCGGCGTTAGCAGCCCTTATGTTAGCACTCAATATGCCCAGAAGCCGCAGTTCCTCGGCTGGATCCGTCGGGTCAACCCTGTCTACCCATTCACTAATATCGGTCGGTGCGAGCCGAACTTCGGTCGGCACGGACAAGTCTGGAGGTTCAGTTCTGATAGCGGTTCCCCAAGGAAGTTCATTGGCCGAATCAGCCAAAAGCAGTTCCAGGGCAGCGCGGACTTCTTGGCCATCACCAAAAATGCGACGCAGCGTAGCATCACCCGTTACAACATCCGCCTGCCCAGCAAACGGATAAGCGTCCGTCCGTGCAAGACCTTCTTGCCCCGAAGGGGACCTGAACGGATCATTATTGAACATCGCTGCCACCATTACTAATCCTTTTTAGATTAAAAAAAGCCCAGAAGTAATTACCCTCTGGGCTTTCATGGCAAAATCGCCACTAAACAGTATTAGTTTACGTTACTTGTGCTTATTTGTCAATACTTCTTACAATCATATGCCATTTTTGCAAGCATTAGTAATTTTTACTCAATTTCATGGTTATCCCATTGTGGTGAACGCAGCATGGCAAAAGATTCGGGCTGCATTGGACAAGCTAAGGCAACCAACCATTCTGGCATACCATAGACAAAGGTTTGCTGGCTCACTTCTTCCTCCATCCCGAACACTAAAGCACCTGCTGATTGATAAAAACGACCATCATCTTCAATATGGGCAGCAAGAGCATTACGGGCGCTCTCTACTAGTTCGCCACACGATACACCGGCTATTTCACCACCGAGTGCATCAAAAAGATAACGATAAGCAGCTCGCTGTCCGTTAATTTGCTGAACCTGCTCGTCACCAAAATGAGAAGCAAGGAAAGCGTTGCCAGTATCATCCAAACCAAAAATGTCCACAAATAAATCAGAGATGTCTTGCTTGGACAAAAAGAGCTCACGCATAATATTTGTACGCTCTTTATTGCTGGTTAACCGTGTAGTAAGGTCTTCATGTATCATGGCCGCGGCGGGGCCAATGCCTAAAAATAGGGTCTCGGCAATAGTATCAACCGTAGCGGCTTCATGCAAAACACTACCGCCCATATATGCACGGAATTCGCCAACAAATAACTTGTATCTACTCCGATCAAGCTTAAAAACCGGTTTCAGCGAATCAGTCCGTATCACTCCTGCTACGCGGGCAAGTCCTTTAACGGAAACGTGTCCAAAAGTTATTTCCGTTTGATCAACAAAACGCTGTCTGTCATAATAGCGCCCTACTTGGCCGGCTATATCATGGAAACGATCACCCAAAGCGTCTATATCTATGGGGACAGGCGGAAATTCGCCAACTGATCCTAAGGTAGTCTTAGTCATGCTTTACTCTTGTTGCGGCGCCATTTCTCAATTTCAGCGTGATTACCATTCAATAATATCTTTGGTACTAGCATACCACGGAAATTTTCCGGCCTGGTGTATTGGGGAAACTCCAAGGTTTTACCATCACTAAAGCTTTCTATTTCGGCGCTTTTTTCACCACCCAGCACACCTGGCAATAGCCTTACGATCGCATCAACTAATATCATAGCCGGTAGCTCTCCACCGGTAAGTACATAATCACCTATGCTAATCTGCTGGTCCACAAGCGCGGTAATACGCTCGTCGTAACCCTCGTAGCGGCCGCAGATAATAACCATACCCCTCACCTGCTTAGCAATATCTTGCACCAAAAGTTGATCTAGGCGTTTGCCCCGAGGCGTCATAAGATAAACGAGCGCGTCAGGATCCTCTTGTTTGGCAAACTCCGTAGCAGCAAACAAAGGTTCGGGCTTTAACAGCATCCCGTCCCCGCCGCCATAAGGCGTGTCATCAACCGTCTTACGATTGCCGAGGCCAAAGTCACGCAAATTAATATAGCTGTATTCAGCAATGCCTTTGTTTTTTGCTTTCCACAACATACTTGTCTCCAGCACTGGGGGAAACATGTCAGGGAAAAGGCTGATAATCTGTATTTTCATAAACTATGTTATATTATACCATACTTGTCAATAGCTATGACGGCCATGAAACAAAAAGAACCGGATATACCGGTTCGTTCTGTCACATAAAGCTCCCATCTTTCGATGGCTCGCATTGAGCTTTTATATTTTTGTTTTAAAAGAACTGTTTGTCTTTCGACTATCACGTAATATACAGGAATACTATCCGGTTTTCAAGCTTAGGAAATTGAATAAGAGTATTTGCGGTTATACGTCTAGGTCATCCAGGTCTTCAAGTTCAGCGCGGGTTTTGCGCACAACGTCACTTTCCCGTTCTTCTTGATTTTCTTCGGGTTCAACAGCAGATACGTCATTGTCATCGCTACTAGCTGTTGGGCTTGCGGCACCGGAGCTTCGGTATCCAGGCTCACCATTATCAACAATTTTTAGGTTATAACGCGCATCGTTCTTGGTGCCAAGAGCCCTTAGCAGCGTGCGCAGGCTTTGGGCGGTTGCGCCGCGTTTGCCAATGACACGCCCTAAATCTTCAGGATCAACAGTAAGTTCTAGGAGCACACCCTTTTCATCAATGGTGCGCTCCACGCTGACCGCGCCAGGGTTATTGACAAGGGACTTTACGACAAACTCAATAAATTGCTGGTCTATGCTATTACTCATAAGGTATCTCCTCCGGTTTATGTCTGTAGGTTATTCTAGTATACCAAAGCCAGGGGCTTGTGACGAGATGCTTATTCTTAAATTAGTTTTGCTATTTATCGCTATCGGCAGCTTCGGCAGCTGGAGTTTCTTCGGTCCCAGGTGCTACAGATTCGGCCGCATCCGTTTGGGTGGGCTCATCTGCAACAGTATTGGTTGCGGCATCCGCAGGTTCGGCGGCAGCGGGCTCATCGGCAGGCTCGGCAGCTGGGGCGGCAGGCTGGTTCTGGCGCAATTTTTCGGGGTGGCGAATGGTACGTGATTTATCGGCAGCAAGCTTAACCCAGGCGGGTAGCTTTATACCTTCTTTTTGGAACAAACGCGCAACGCGGTCAGAAGGTTGGGCACCGTGCTCTAAATAAAAACCAGCTTTTTCTTTGTCTAGGACTATCTGTTTGGCATGGGGATTAAATGAACCCAACTGGGCAACAATTGCACCGCTGGTAGGGGTACGCCGCGCTTCTTGAACGATAATACGGAATTGTGCGTGGCCTTTGCGGCCGGTGCGTTGCATACGAATAGCTAACATATATCTTGCTTACTCATTTCTCACATACTTAGAGTTTATGAAACAATCTTAGCTATTCTACAGATTAGCGCCCCTGTTGTCAACCCAAAGGCAAACCTTAGTCACTATTTATATGCTTTAAGGGCTTGTTCGGCGGCGGCGACTTGGCCTGCTTGCTTGCTGGGCCCTGCGCCTTGACCCTTCAGCTTGCCATCCACAAAAACCCCAACCGTAAAGACTTTGTCATGGTCCGGGCCTTCCTCTGACAAAACTTTATACAGCGGCGTGTGCCCGTCATGGCTTTGTACTAGTTCTTGTAGTTGGCTCTTAGGGTCCTGCCAAGAGCCGGTCTGCAGAATATCCTGGAATGTCGTAAGTAACGTGCTGTGAATAAAGTTTTTGGCAGCCTCGTAGCCCTGGTCTAAATGTATGGCGCCAATCACGGCTTCATAGGCATTAGCCAGGATCTGGGCCCGGGCGCGATCAGTGCCTCGTTTTTCGCCGCGGCTTAACCGCAAAAACGGCTCAAATCCGGCGCGCTGCGCTGCTGCGCCAATGCTTTCGGTACGAACAAGCGCGCTGCGCCAGTTTGTGAGCACACCTTCTGGTTCGGTAAAGTTGGCGTAGAGATATTCGGTAACTACCAGCTCCAGGACAGCGTCACCCAGGAATTCCAGGCGTTCATTGTGTTCGCGGACAGTCTTTTTGTGTTCGTTTACATATGACCTATGCGTAAAGGCAGTTAACAATAAATTGATATCACTGAATGTTACACCTAGAATTGATTGGGCTAACTGTTGGTAAGAATGTAAGTCTTGCATATACCTTAGGCTGCGGGCAAAGAGCGGATTTTTTTCATTGCCAACAAAATTAACTTGCTTATATCTTCGTATTCTATCTTATCTAAAGCTTCTGCAACCGGGAACCACTTAATCCCGTTCATCCACTCCTCCGGTTCAAGTTTGTTGGTGTCGCCGTGGGCTGCCACTAGAAAAATCTCTGTGGTCATAAGCACCAAACTGCTAGCCCGACGATAACGGAAATGAATTTTGCCCAGCCAATTAAGCACTTTTACATCCTTAAGTCCGGTTTCTTCGCCTATTTCACGCTGAGCAGTCTCTTTGGCGCTTTCGCCCTCTTCTATGTGTCCCTTGGGGATTGTCCAGCGGTTTTTGGCATCTTGAATCAGCAGGATTTCGATTTCTTTTCGCTCGTTGCGGCGAAAGATAATACCGCCCGCGGTCGGCTCACGCACAACCTCACTGATAGTCGGCTTGCGCTTACTGACGAATTTTTTAAATCCTTGTATCGGTTTAGGTCTTTTCATAATGTAGATTTCCGCTTTTTAGTTGGCGGCGCTGCCTCTTCTGTCTGTTTGAGCAGACTACCCAGTACGCCATTGATAAATTTAGATGAGTTGTCACCTCCGAAAGCTTTGGCCAATTCTACGGCTTCGTTAATGACGACTTTTGGGGGGGCATCTTTGCCGTGGAGCAGTTCGTAAGCGCCAATCCGTAGGACCATGCGGTCCATCCGCGCGATCTGGGCCATTGGCCATTCCGGAGCCAATGGTTGCAGCTGACTGTCTAAATCAGGGGCAAGCTTACTGACGCCCTGGACCAGTTTCTTGATGAACTCGTGGTCATCAACCGTCTTATGGTAGCGTTCAATGTTACGCGCTAGGACTTCGGCCAAAACCAAGTCTTTGTCGCCACATTCCGTGCGGAATTCCTGCTCGTACAAGGTTTGCAGGGCGATGATACGGCCAAGGTGTCGGTTTGATGCCACTATGTTAATTCCATTTAAGGTTCATTTGATTTGTTAAGTTACCGTTTCCAGGGGAAAACGCTTATGCCTTGATGGCTTTTTTCTGCTTAACCACGGCGGTGGCTGTCTTGCCCGCTTCGCGTCGGGTCGTAAAGACTTTAATCGGGCTTTTAGCGTTAACGGCACGCGCAAGCTTAACAACAAGGTGGCTACGACGAGTACCGGTCCGGCGGGCCGATGTTCTTTTCTTAGGTTTGCCCATATATAAACCAGGCTCCTCTCTTTAGTTAACTGATAATTTACCCTCATAATAGCCTAGTTACAA
>DATLEQ010000061.1:0-5034 GCA_035525115.1 Candidatus Limnocylindrales bacterium | reverse complement strand
CTGGTTCCGCTAAGCATTGTACTTCAACAGGCCCATCTAAAGACTTTGTGGCAATAATTTGGTGTATTCCAACTATCTGCCATTTGTCAGGATCCTCGCCAATTGGCTTGAGTCCAACACTATGTTTTCCATCCTCCGTGTCTAATAGTATTGTTGCATTGCCCCTTAGTTCTGCTAAGTCAGCCTCTAATTCATCAAGGTTTGTAAACCAATAATCCTGAGGGAAAAAGTCTTCTGGGTTAGGCTTTTCAAACACAAGACTACCAAGAAGGTGATATAGCTGGTCCGATGCATCACCTTCAGCACCTAACTCTGTCGCTGCTGCAATTCTATTAGCCTCGTAAACTTCAGCCGGGACTGAGCGTGTTTCAAAAACCGCATCTATTGCAGCCGACATACAGTTTCCGGGAAAATGTAGTTCTTCGAGTCCTAATGCTCCTGAACTTGCTAACTCAAATAAGTTTTTAATAGACATAAGTAAATAAAAAGGGCCCATGCCCTTCTTCTAAAAAATAACATAATATACGAATTTGTCAATATGGAGGGCCAGGAGGGACTTGAACCCTCGACACCCTGCTTAAGAGGCAGGTGCTCTAACCAGCTGAGCTACTGGCCCTTAACAACAGGGGGAACTTTAGCAAATTACCTCTGTTTATGCAAGACAGGGGTAAATCAAAACAGGGACCTGCTTTAGGTCCCTGTTGGTAAACTCGGTCACTTTGGAATTACTTGGTAGTACGGCGATTCTTGTGGCTCATGGAACCACCCTTGCGGGCGATCTCGCGTTGCTTTTCTTTATCCATTGCTGCGAACCCTCGTTTTGCTCCTGCCATAATGACCTCCTTAATTTAGTTAGCCATACAATGGTAGCGTGCGGTTATGGTAATAACTATTAAATAACTTACAGCTTTCGCCGGCTATTCTTATTTTAGTAGCGTTACCTCTGTTACAATAGGGTAATGAAACTATTAAATGGCAAAGAGCTCGCTGGCTTCATTAAAGAACGGCAAGCTCAACAAGTGCGTTCGCTTAAGCAAGCAAGCAATATCGTACCCCGGCTGGCCATAATCCGCACTAACCCTGACCCAGTGGTAGACACCTATATGCGGCTTAAGTCGCAGTACGGTGAGGATATTGGCGTGCCAGTAGACGTGCATACTGTCTTGCAGCCAGAAGCCTTAAAACGCATTGAACAACTCAACACCGACCCGCAGGTATCTGGCATAATTGTTCAAATTCCGCTGCCAGACCCTAGCCAAACAGATACAATCTTAAGCGCGGTAACACCTCAAAAGGACGTGGACGGCCTAGCAGCCAACACTATCTATGACGCGCCGACACCTATAGCCATTAGCTGGTTGTTGGCTGGCTACAATGTTGAGCTTAATGGCAAACGTATCGTTATTGTTGGTCACGGCCGATTAGTTGGCTCACCGCTGTTAAAAATGTGGCAGGCAAGCAATTATGACGTAGCCGTAGCAGATAAGTCCACGGCCGACCTGGCTGCCTTAACCCTAGGGGCCGATGTGGTAGTGACCGCTACCGGCAAGCCTGGGCTTATTACATCGGCTATGGTCAAAGAAGGGGCCGTGATCGTGGACGCCGGCGTGGCTACTGACAAGAACGGCCTGGCAGGTGACGTCGCACCCGACCTACGTCAAAGGCCAGACATAACCATCACGCCAGAAAATGGCGGCGTGGGGCCTCTGACCGTATGCGCGTTGTTTGATAACGTCATACGGGCAGCCCGTGCTCAAGCAGGCAATGCTGCCACAAGCAGCTGATAATATTCATCGGGCATAGTGTGCGAGCCTAACGACCGGTAATCATAATCGGCCGGCAGGTCAAATTGGTATTTCGCAAGATCTGGGTATTGTTGTTGGGCCAAGCGCATGGCAGCGCGCGACTCCTTGATGTCGCCAATACACTCCAGCGGCCTGTCACCCTCTATGCCTAACAGTTGCCGGTACGTCATCTCAAGAGAGGGGTCCAGCAATAGGTTTTTGCCGCCAAATAACTCCTCCAACTGCTGTCGCGGCACAAAGGGCGTCAGCGCCAAATAAACAAACGCGCATTTAGGGCAGGTGCCATCCCAAAATATTGTGTTGCTGCCATGTACGAATGCCCGGTTGCAAGAGCTAAATACGTCATGGTATTTGCTAAATCCAAGGCCCGCGAACAACTCGGCAATATAAACCTCGGACAAAGGCCGCAAAAAGGAATAGTAGCGTATGCTTTCGCCCAAGGTACGTTTCAGATGCTCCTGGTAATCTTGTTCGAATTCTTGTGATTTGGAATATTGGTGGTTAATGGCTACGCCTTGGTAATGCAGCATTGGTTCATTGGTTGACTGTTCGTTTGACACGATGACATCGCGTCGTCCGGATAAGATAGCCACAATGGTACCAACGCAGGCAAATATCGCAGAGATCGGGACGTGGCCGTTATAGGCGCCAGGGGTTTCTTTGAGAGTAAATAGTTGTGGATCCCACTGGCGTTCGACCCAGTAATGCGGTAGACCGATCCTGTCTATCAGCGGTTTCAGCTGGGCCTTGTGGTTTAAGCTCCAGGTAGCTATGTCAGGAGCCTTGTCACGTAAAATCTCGGCACTGACTAACGAATCCTTGCCGCCCCCGATGGCCACTAAAAGGCCAGCATTGTCAGACGGCGTTGTAACTGACCGAACGTGCTGTGTGCTAGGAGGGAAATTAACGGGGGTGTTGGGGTCTAATTTATTAATAAAGAAAAACTCCCCTAAACCCCGTTGGTAGGTTTTGCCAAAAAATTGTGCGCCCGGTGTGTCCAGCTGCCCCTTTTTAATAACTATTTCTGGTGGTATATACGTTTTGTAATACGACACCCCCGCCATAAAAAACAAATCTTGGCATGCCCGGTCTAGCGCTGCACGGTCGTACGGGGCAAAGTCAAAATCGTACTGATAGGTTTCGGTAAACTTTAGTGCCGAATCAAGGCTATAATGCAGCGTTAACTTTTTAGCCGCCTCATCAAAACTATAATCTTCAAAAATAAATTGCCGGTATGTCATGCCAGGGCGTTCACCACTTCTTTATATTGCAAGCCCCGGTCTTCAAAGTTCTTAAACATGTCAAAACTGGCAAACCCCGGCGAAAAGACAATTGAATCACCTTGGCGGGCGATAGACTTGGCCCGTTGCACAATGTCCTGCATTTTTTTGGAAAGGACAATGTCATAGTTGGTAAAACCATGTGCCTTCAGCTCCGTTTCCAGCTTATGGGCGGAGGCGCCAATTAACACGAGCCTTCTGAGCTTGTCCTTGTGCATCACCATAGCCCGGGCCATATCTTCTAGTTCGAGCCCCCGGTCAAAACCACCGACAATCATAACTTTAGTGCCTTTGACGGCATCCATGGCCGCAATCGCTGCGCCGGGCGCCGAAGCAAACGAGTCGTTATAATAGCGCACCCCATCTATCTCGCGGACAAACTCAAGCCGGTGCGGCAAACCAACAAAGGCAGATATGGCAGATTTTAGGGCTGCTCTATCTTGGCAAATTTGCCACACGGCCGTCACGGCGGCACATACATTCTGCCAATTATGGCGTCCCAACAAGCGGATATCGGCCACCGAGCAGACCTTTTCCTTGCCAATAACAATATCTTTGCCTTTTACTTCGGCTCCCGGAGGGGCCATATAAGGGATAAGCGTTGCCGAGCTGGCGCCAGCAATAGACAACGAGTAGTTATTATCGGCATAGTAAACCGCGATGTCATTTTCGGCTTGGTAGCGGAACATTTGCCGCTTAGCTTCTAGGTATTCGTCAATACCGTCATGCCAGTTAAGGTGCTCGGGCTCCACCATTAAACAAACGCCAATATGCGGCGAGTGTTTAAGGTCAATCAGCTGGAAATTGGCAAGTTCTAATACCACCCAATCATCAGCTTGAATATTATTTTTCAGTAATTCCAGGGGCGGGATGCCTATATTACCACCCAAGTGGACCCTATAACCGGCTGATTCTAGCATTTTTGCAATTAAAGTGCTGGTCGTGCCTTTGCCCTTAGTGCCGGTAACCCCAATAATGTTTCTGGTGGGGCATACCTTAAAAAATTCGTTAGTAACGCTAGTGACCCTATTTAAGATATCTGGTACTTCCGGATTTGCCTGTGCGATTTCCCGGGGATGTAATCCGGGCGTCCGGACGATCACATCATAGGAGCCCAGGTTTTTTAGATAATCCTCCCCTAGTTGGCCCTTAGCGCCCAGCGGAAGTTTCAAAGTAGAGTCTATATCACAAATAGTAAGCTCATTACTGTCCTTGCTCCAGTACTCATAAGCCGATTGACCCTGCCCCGCAAAACCAAGAATTGCTATTTTCATCTCTTCTATTGTAACAAGTTTAAGAGGGCCCTAGTGGGCGAGTTCAGCTTTAACCATCTCCGCAACTTGGCGCGGGGTCATTTCGGCTTTGACAATAAACCGCCTTACGCCCAGTTGTTTTAAGACCTCTGGCGCCTCTTGCTCACCCATATTCGTCAAGATAATAACCGGCATGGCCTTGCCCCAATCAGTAGCCCGTAGCTTCTGCAGCATTTCATCGCCGTTCATTTCCGGCATCATCAAATCCAACAAAATAATATCCGGCTTTAGGGTTTGGGCTAATTCCAGGCCCAATTTGCCGTTTTCGGCGGTCTCAACATCGTATCCTTCCGCCTCAAATTTGATACGGTACATTTGTGAGATAGCTTGGTCATCTTCAATAATTGCTATCTTTGGCATATAACGATTTTACGAGACATTGACAAAATAAACAATTGCTTGCTCTTTTAGCGCGCCTTAGCGTAATGGGGATTAATGTATAGTAGTAGTAAAGGAATCATTTTACATGGGTCATAAAAAGCTATCATTCGTTGATCGTAGCCAAGCATATCCGGGGTTCTTACGAAAAATTTCCAAATCTGTCGGCCAGAAGGCACAGGCTGAAGCGCCCATTGTGGTGGACATGGCTAAAGCAGGTGCCGCCCAACAACTTGAAAATCTGGTACAAGCTAATCC
>DATLEQ010000010.1:0-2439 GCA_035525115.1 Candidatus Limnocylindrales bacterium | reverse complement strand
ATTAAGTGACGCCCCGAATGTAGGCGCTCTTGCTTCGTTGTCCGACAGTATAGACGAAATTAAAAACGAAGCTTCAGGGCTCTGCACCCGACGCGCTTCTGCCTCATTCGTAAAAATGATGTTATCAAATTTATCTTTGATTAACGTCACCTTTACCGCAGGATGTTGGTTGCCTAAGTTGGCGAAAGCGGCGTACGCGTTAGTCATATCAGTTAGTTTTGCCTCGGCCGTACCGAGAGCAAGTGTCAGGCCATATTTTGTCGGGTCATTGACATCATTAATGCCCATACGCTGCGCCGTGGCAACAGCCGATTCAACTCCAAGTTTTTCCATCACTTCAATCGATGGAATATTAAGTGATTGCCCCAAGGCATTACGGACCGGGATATTGCCCCGGAACCTAAAATCGTAATTTTGCGGCCGGTAGGTGCCATATGTTTTTGGCTCGTCACGCATAATCGTCGCTGGTGTAACTAATCTTTTATCCATTGCTTCTGTGTAATAAATAGGCTTAAAGCTGGACCCCGGTTGTCGAGGCGATATGGCCATGTTAACTTTGCCAAACTTCTCATCCTCCCAGTTGACACTACCGACTAACGCGCGAATTTCGCCGGTTTTAGGGTCTATTGCCACCAGTGAAGCGTTATTGCCCCCTTTTTGGCTTAGGTCGGCTACACGGTCTTTAATCAGCTTTTCAGCCTCCTTTTGCCAGGTCAAATCAAGTCCAGTCGTTACCCGGTAACCACCGCGTATAATAGTCTCCTCACCGTAGGTGCTTTTAAGTTCATCCAGAACCATCATTGCGAAGTGCTGTGCATGCTTTTCCTCTGCCGTTTTGGGGGCAAATGCCAGTTGCTGGGCGGTTGCCTGGGTTTTTTGATCTGCCGTAAGGTAGCCTGCCTCTGTCATGCGGGTCAGCACAAGCTGTTGTTGTTCGCGTGCTTTATTGGCATCACCGGATATTGGCGATAACGTGCTAGGGGCCGGCAGCAAACCGACCAGCATAGCTGATTCTGGCACCGTCAGGTCCTTGGGGTCTTTATCAAAATAAACTTTAGCTGCTTGCTTGATGCCAAAGGCTCCCTCCCCGTAGTAAACAGAGTTTATGTACATTTGCAGGATCTCGTCTTTGGTATAGTTCCTGTCTATTGCAATCGCCATAGATAGTTCTTGGTATTTACGCAGGAAATTCTTATTGCTAGACAGCAGTGTGTTTTTTACTAATTGCTGTGTAATGGTGGAGCCGCCGTATTTCGTGGCATTGCCGCTTACGGCATTGGCGTATAGCGCGCCCACCATGGCTTTGACCGAAAAGCCGCCATGGTTATAGAAATTCTTGTCTTCACTGGCCAATAGCGCATGCTCAAAATTATCAGAAACTTGGTCAAGCGTCATATTGTCGTTGGTGCCTACATGACCAAAGCTATAAAACGGCTCGCCATTGCGGTCCAGCAGCACTATGCCCGTATTATTACGGTTCATCAGGCGTTCTGGTTCGGATATATCCTTGGCGAAATAAGCATAGGTCACCATAGGCACCACCAAAAAAAACACGCCAAGCATAAACAACACCACCATAATCTTGGTGCGTAGCCGTACTGCCATAAGGCGGTGCCACATATTAATAGGAACAGCAAATAGTTTCATAGTCCAATTCTTGTTTAGCTACTACAACTATTTATTTACCGTATATTGCTAAAACAAAATAGAAGATATCTTACACACTGTAGCAAATATATTGTGAACTATAAGAGGCATAAGGTATCATTGCCAGATTTACGGTTGCGTTTAGCCTCTTTGCTTCTGCTAATTTGTCCGGTCCATAACTTGGCCAATGGCTAAAGTATCGAAAGCTGCATAAACAGTCAGCCCCCCGCCCTTTTCAGCGTGCTTACCGCTGTTACAATGATCCGCATTTGTAAGCTGTTCTAAAGGAAACGGCATTTGTTCCTCTAACAAACGCGTCAAAATTATAAACTCCGTATATTTCATCAGGTCGGAAACGGCATTTTCTACATCGGCATAATCCTGAACATCAGGCCTGGCCGCGCCCGCCTCATATTGTAGACGAGCGCTAGTATTAAGTATGGCTGTCATCTTCTCCATATCGTCCCCCGCGCGCGGAAAATTATGTTGGGTTACGACTAGCCCTAAGGCCTCTTGTTCGCCTCTGTCCCTTTTCAATCTTCTAAGTTTGTCGAATTGATTTTTGTTTTATTACCCTTCACGGGGTCAATCAGAGTTTCTGAGAGGTTTGCTTGCTCTGGACCTTGATCCCACCTTTGAAACCTCGCAGCGCACGTTCCAAGGACCCCACCCTCAAACCCTCCAGGACACACGCGAGGAGTCCACCCACGATACAGTTTCCCCAGAGCGTCTGCTGTTGACAAGTGTAGACTACAAATAAAAGCGACTTTAACAAACAGTAGGCATCACCTG
>DATLEQ010000054.1:0-5135 GCA_035525115.1 Candidatus Limnocylindrales bacterium | reverse complement strand
CCATTTAAGGTTCATTTGATTTGTTAAGTTACCGTTTTCAGGTAAAAACGCTTATGCCTTGACAGCTTTTTTCTGCTTAACCACGGCGGTGGCTGTTTTGCCCGCTTCGCGTCTGGTCGTAAAGGCTTTAATCGGGCTTTTGGCGTTAACGGCACGCGCAAGCTTAACGACAAGGTGGCTACGACGAGTACCGGTCCGGCGGGCCGATGTTCTTTTTTTGGGTTTGCCCATAAATAAACCAGGCTCCTCTCTTTAGTTAACTGATAATTTACCCTCATAATAGCCTAGTTACAATAAAAACACAATTGACATATGTTAACTTAAATGTCTTTATTTAAGACAAAATATTCCGGTACAGAGCCTTTGGCCTGCCCATGTCGCTACTTGCGGCCCACTCATGAACTAAACTACTAAGTTCACAAGCTTGCCTGGTACGTAAATAGTCTTTTTGATTTCTTTGTTGTCTATATATGATGCTACTTTGGGGTCGCTTTTGGCTTTTTGGGTAGCTTCTTCTTCGGTGATATCGGCATTTACAATCAGTTGAGCCCGCAATTTGCCATTAACCTGCACAACAATGATTACTGTCTCCGAGACCAGGAAGCGCTCATCATGGACTGGCCAACTGCTGGCATGTACCGATGCCCCATTGCCTAACTGTTGCCATAATTCCTCGGATATATGGGGTGCAAATGGCGCTAGCAGCTTTATTAATACCGAAAATACAAATTGCCAGTCCTGGCTCTTAATAAATCCTCGTTCTGCCTTGATTTTGTAAAGCTGGTTTACCATTTCCATCAATGCCGCAATCGCAGTATTAAAGCCCATTTCGTGTATGTCCGCCGAGACCCTGGCAATAGTTTGATGAGTCAACTTAACAAGTTCATTGGCGCCCGCGTTATTGTCGTGGTCGGCTTCATTATATTCTTGCAGTAGCGTCCAGACGCGCTGAAGGAAGCGGTAGCAACCGCCGACACCTTCCACGCTCCAGTTAGCAGATTGGTCCCATGGCCCAATAAAAAGCTCCATGATACGGATGGTATCTGCTCCATACCCCTGAGAAATCAAGTCATCAGGCGCGATCACATTGCCCCAGCTTTTGCTCATTTTGCGGCCGTCAGGCGCCAGGATCATTCCATGGTTGCGCAGTGCGGTGAACGGCTCGTCAAATTCTATCAGCCCCGTGTCATACATAACTTTTGTCCACATGCGAGCGTACAGCAAGTGCATGACGGCATGTTCGGCTCCGCCAATGTAATCGTCTACCGGCAGCCAAAACTTTACCTTTTCCGCCTCAAACGGCTTTTGCTGGTTATGGGGATCTGTAAACCGCAGGAAATACCAACTGCTGCAGGCAAAGCCATCCATGGTATCCGTCTCCCGTTTGGCCGCACCGCCGCACTTGGGACAGGTGGTAGTGACCCAGTCATGGACGCTCGCCAAAACGCTCGTTCCTTCCCCCGTCGGCTGGTAGCTCTTAACTTCTGGCAGAACAACAGGCAGCTGGTCATCGGGCACGGCGACCGCCCCGTCCTTTTCACAATGGATAATAGGGATAGGCGCGCCCCAATAGCGCTGTCGGCTGATCAGCCAATCCCTAATTTTGTAGTTTATTTTTTCTTTTGCGGAGCCAGCCTTAATAAGGTCATGCAAAATCTTTTCCCGCATGTCTTCGGATCTCATGCCATTGTATATATCAGAATTAATGACCGTACCTTCCGAATGGAAATCCGTATCAGTATCAGTCTTTAGTACCTTGCGTATTTCTAGCCCATATTTTTTTGCGAACTCGTGGTCACGGTCGTCATGTGCCGGCACGCCCATAACAGCACCTGTGCCATAACCGCCAAGTACATAATCTGCTATCCATATAGGAATCCGCTCGTTGTTGGTTGGATTAATAGCATAAGCTCCGCTAAAGATCCCTGTCTTGGCTTTATCGTCGGCGCCCATTCGCTCCACATCGCTCTTGCGTTCTGCCTCAGCTACATATCTTTCGACTTCTGCTTTTTGGTCTGCCGTAGCAATAGTGCGGGATAAAGGGTGTTCAGGGGCCAGGACCAAAAATGTTACACCGTACTGTGTATCGTGACGAGTCGTAAAAACCGTTATGGTTTCGTCACGCCCGTCTATCTTAAAGTTTATTTCCGCCCCGCTGCTCCTGCCAATCCAGTTGCGCTGCATGGATTTAATGGCTTCGCTCCAATCCAGTTTGTCGAGGTCATCTATAAGTCGGTCGGCGTAATCAGTAATTTTAAAGAACCACTGCTTTAGCGACTTCTTGGTTACTTCATTGCCACAGCGCCAACATTTGCCGGCTTCGACCTGCTCATTGGCCAAGACGGTCTTATCGGTTTCGCACCACCACTGCAGGCTTTCTTTTTGATACGCCAAACCCTTTTCGAATAGCAATTTAAAGAACCATTGGGTCCATTTGTAATAGCTGGGGTCGCTACTGTTGATTTCGCGGGACCAGTCATAGCTAAAACCCATTTGCATGAGCTGCTGCTTGAATTTAGTGGTGTTTTCGGCAATTGCTTGCTGTGGGCTTATGTTGTTTTTGATGGCATAGTTTTCGGCCGGCAAGCCAAAGGCATCCCAGCCCATTGGGTGCAGCACATTATAGCCACGCATACGGTAAAAGCGCGCCACCACATCACCTATGGTGTAGTTACGGACATGACCAACATGCATGGCCGCACCGCTAGGATATGGAAAATATTCAAGCACATAGCGTTTTGGCTTATCCGATTCTTCGGTCGCACGGTAAATACCCTGTTCTTCCCAAACCTTTTGCCACTTTGGCTCTATCTCTTTTGGGTTGTATCGTTGCATTAATTTATTCCTTCTACGCGGTAACTGACTTTAGTAAGGCCTTTCTTAGATTTCACCTTGGTTAGCTCTATCTTACCAATATCTTTGAGGTTTCGTACATGGGTACCACCGCATGGTACACCGAAGCCGCCATACAGTACCACCCTTACGGGCTTATTGCTTGGTAAGTTGTCCGGCACGTGCCGGCAAAGGCTGTTTAACTCTGGGACGCCTACAAAGCGTAAGGTATTGGTAACATCTTTTGCTAAAATTTCATTAATCTTAGCTTGAAGTGACGTTATTAAAGCTTCTGTGTTATCGGTGGTGCCGGCATATTCTACAAATGACATATGCGGATAATGCGCGCCTTTTGCGGGGACCAACTCAGGCATAATTTCTGACATAGCCATATCAATAACGTGCCCTGCGGAATGCAGCCGCGTATTTGCATGGCGCCGCTTTGTAGTAACTTTGCACACCACCCGTTCACCTATTGCCAGACGCCCATGGCCAATATGATGGACTGTTCCCGCTTCATCTAGCCGCACTTCATCAACCTGAAAACCATCGCCAACCTGGCCCGTATCCCAATCCTGGCCGCCGCCACGAGGGTAAAAACAGGTCTGGTCCAAAATAATTGCCGTTTGCCCGTCTTCTGTTGTTTGTATATCAATAACGGTTGCCTCGCACGAGACAACGTCAAAATCTTCCATATAAAGTAGTTCTGTAGCCATTACTATTTCCTCCAAGTCTGTTTATTAAAAAGAGTTAACGCCGCTTAGGCGAGGAGGAGTCTTTTGAAATAGTAATAAGGCTTGCGCATAGTAGTTATTATACAACAATTTTCACAACGCGCCGGTTTCAGGCAGCCTTGACGGCAATATGCCAACCGCCCCATCCATTTGGAACCTCTTCTATTGCAAACACTGTTCCGTCGTCGTGATAGGCTGTAACGACTTGTCTTAAAAGTACCTTAAACCTGGGCAGTAGTTTCCCTAGCGCCTCAAAAGTCTTATCATCGGCGTCACGGTTCAAGGCTATCTCTTGCCCCGTGTCATTCCGTACTGCATAAAATGCGGAGTGATCAACATCCATCGCGCGCGCTTTCTCGTGAGTGCTGCCTAGACCTTTTGTTTTCTCATCACGTCCAATTGCAAACCGCCCTTGACTTGCTATAAAACGCTGATACCTAGTAGTCCTTGTCATACTGTATACAGATAGCCTGGCTTCACTAAACCCTTGACTTTCCATTGTCTCTCTAAATTCGTCATCGCGCTGGGAGACGCAGTGGAAATCTTCGGCTAAAAACTCAAGCACCGTGGCAGCCTCGCGATGCAAGTATGGGACAGACTCTTCGTCGCCAGGCCTATTGTCGTTTAAGTCATATCGGTCACGTACGGGACGAGCAATCCCAAATCGTCCAGGCACCTCTGTAACCGGCACCAAAATACCTTGATCTACACCGGCACCAACCTCGGCTAAGTTGCCATATCGTACATAATCACTAAAGTAAGCCATTTCTGCTTCAAAGTGCGGTTGCGCAGCGTCCCAGAGGGCTTTTTGCTGATCCTCTGGTAATTCATGATAAAACGGCAAGTCACTTCTTTTAAGGCCCCCTTCAGCTAATAATGTTGTTGTCATATCTAAAACTGCTGCAAATAATTTGTATTAAACACGGTGTTTTGTTGTTGCTGGGATTGCCAGCGTTCTTCGGCTAAGCGAATAAGCATCTCAACCAGCTCCACGCTACTCACGCCTGCGGCACGCCAGTTGTGCTCATACAGCCCGCCCGGCAGCGGGTTTACCTCGTTGAAATAAACAATACCGGCTTGGTTATCTATAAGCATGTCAACCCTGGCTGTGCCTGCGCATCCAAGGGCGCGGTACACCCGAAGGCCTGTTTGTTCGGCCAACTCGTAGAGGTCTGCATCTAACTCGGCTGGTAACTGGCTATAACCCTGGGCGCCTTTACTGCCACCCTTTTTGCCGCCTTTTTTGCCGCCCTGCATATACTTCGTTTCAAAATCAAAGAAATCCTCTGGTTTAGCAAGCGGGCGCTCCAACAATGCTGGTTTAGCCTGGCTATTTCCCAGGATAGGCAATGTAACCTCAATAAGGTTGGGGATTTCTTGTTCAATTACGACTTTATCGTCATAGTGGCAAGCTACTTCAATGGCATTTTGCTATTCTTGTGAGTTAGTTGCCTTGGATATGCCGATACTTGAGCCCAAGTGAGCCGGCTTAACAAACAAGGGGTAGGTTAATTTTTGCTCTAATTCCCGCAAGATTTCGGCGGACTTGCGCGCAAAAGTATCCCGATG
>DATLEQ010000050.1:0-9003 GCA_035525115.1 Candidatus Limnocylindrales bacterium | reverse complement strand
ATCAGCCAAGGACGAGGTGTCGGCGCTACCACCCTGCTTGTTAGGGTTACATTCTTTGATTTTTTTAACCAAAGGAAGCTCATCTAGCCCTTTTATGTATTCGGCACCTTTATTGTCATCTATTTCTATCTCGTACTTAATTGCGCTCTTGCCGTTAACTTTGTCATCAGACGTGCTTTTTACGCTGGCAAATGGCACCTGCTGGAAACGTTTCTGAAGAATATCCATGTCTTCTTGGGTCAGGGCAAACGAGGTGTTTAAGGCGCAGTCGGCATTGGCTTGTTTTAATAACGTTTCGTCAACTTCAATCCACTGGTTAGCCACCTTCTTGTTAAGCTCATCAACAACCACCCCATACTCTGGGGCTGCTGTTTGGGCTAAGCCCTTTACGCTTGCGAGGTCACCAATTTTAAAAAATATGCTTTTGTCTACGTGGCGGATTTCAATCGGCAGCTTGGCGCCGCTCGCGGTTACCTCAAAAGCTGAGCTAAAGTTGTTAGCCTCTGTATCTGCCGCGCCGTTAAACGTAACATTTACAGCCTTAACCTCAGCCGCAGGGTCTGTGCTTTCATAATTTAGTTTGCCATCAAATTTGGTTTTCTTTTGCAAAGCTGTATTATTGATGGCTTTCTTAAGGACGTTCTCGGGTTTATTGGGCACTACGACCGCATAGTAGGCGGCCGCACTGCCGCCAATTACGACTAATACGGCGGCAACAGCCGCAACTAGTAATCCAACCTTCTTACGATTTTTTGGGGTGGCAGTCCCTGGGCTTGTGGATGCTAGCCTGGCGTCGGCACCTTCGGGATTGGCAACATTCACAGCAGGTTGTACCGCGGTTATTGGGTCCGTTTGAACTGTTTCTGGAGGCGACTGAGTAGGGCTTCCTTCCGCTGGTTGTTCGTTTGCATCTTCAGGCATCTTTTTCTCCCTTTAATAACAATTAACTACTGCCTTAAATTATACACGCTTTTAGCTGTCTAAAAGAAGGGTCGCTAGCGGTAAATAATGCGGCGTAATTATTGAATTTGTTGCAGTCGGCTTTGTAGTTCTTGCACCGTTAAAGTCGTTTGCGGCGGGCTGATTTGCAGGCGGGCCCCGTAAGAGCCGTAGGTTTCGCTGCGGTCAGAATCTTTATACGTTATTTTTTTGAGCTGCCCCGACCAGACATCAATATCCATGGTGAACCTCAGGGGAGGAGTGTCCTTATATTGGGCAGGGTCCACACTTTCTAGTTCTTTAATGCCTATATCATGCGCAAATGTCTTTAGCATGTTGACGTAAGCGACCGGCCGAATGGTCACATCATAAGTATATTGAGGCCTGCCAGCAACGACTTCACGCTTAAGGCTGCTGTAGTCTACCTGGTACACCTGCTCTTGCTCAATCTGGTTAATGAGCTGCTTACGCTGTAAACCGCTAACGTTACCCACTGGGATTACGCCTAACACCATCTGGTTAAAGAGCTGGGCACCGCCGCTATTAGGGTCATTGGCTGCAGCCCTGCCCCATATGCCAAGGACAGACGAGAAATTGAATGCCTTGCCTTCGGTTGTTTTTTGGGAGGTCTTAATGTCGGTATAGCGGACATAGTCTGCCGGTATGGTGCCGATGCTTTCGGTGGTTATGACCGTACTGCCGTCTTCGCCCTGGTGCAACACACTAGCGGAGTGGACGCGTTGCTGCGGCATAGTTGTCAGCTGAACATTTTGATTTACTTTTTGGGTACCCTCGGTTTGGGAGATTTGCTTGGACACCCCGGGAGTGGCTAACATAGAATTCAACATACGGTCAAATACCACGGCTGGCCGGCTGTAAACCAAACGGAACCAGCTATACAATGCTGCCAGTAGTAGGATGCTGGCGATGAAAATAATAAGACGTACGGACGGCACTTTGGAGGTAATAGTTTTTGACATTCTTCTATTGTAGCAAACCGCGTGACAAAAGCTGGTTTTTCTGATGGAATTGCACATTGCCCAGATCACTCACAACGCCTCTATCATTAAGGTAGTAAGAATAAGCTGTAACCAGAAACAATTGTTGATATACTAATTAATCGTATACGGGGCATTGGCGCAGCTGGCTAGCGCGCTTCCATGGCATGGAAGAGGTCAAGGGTTCGAATCCCTTATGCTCCACCAAATAAAAACCTGAACAGGCAGTTCAGGTTTTTTCGTGCGTGCCCACCCGCGGCGGGTGTTTTGTTTTACAATTTTTGTTTCACGCGCCGCTTGATACGCACGATTATTACAAGCATAAACGTTTTTTGGGCACTGTCAACTTTTCTTCTTTACGGGCTTGGCCTTAGAGGCGGGGGGCAATACGCCTATGGCTAAGATCAGCGCAAATAGTACTGCAAAGCCGCACATAATGCTGGGGACACCTGCTTTAGTGGCAGGGCTATAGGAATTAATAACAGTTGTGGGCACCAAGAAAGCCAAATAGCCAATCACGAGCCATTTTAAGGCCTTGCGCACAGAGGCTTGTTTGGATTCATAGTAAAACTGAAGACATAGCATAATAGTTATGAGTAGCCAGCCGTAGTAGTAAAAATAATAAAAATTGCTAACCACATAATCGAGTTGGAAAATAACATAATTGCCGCCGCAAACGTGGCCCGAGAAAGTGTGTTGTCCAAAGGTGAATAAATAAATAAAACCTGCTGCCGTTATGTATGCCAGCGTGTTTAAAACCAGCCAACCGCGTTTAACAATATATAAAGCCAGATGTAAGCCAAGCGGAGGCAACATTGTTATTGCCACAAACCCTGCCCTTGCCCAGGCTTCCGCATTACCATGGGTGCCACATATCTTGTACTCGGCCAATTGGAATAAGGCCAGGCAAAACAAGAGCGCAGCCACCAGACGAGTGAGTGTATTGAGCTTATACCTGAAAAGGACGTATACCATTAGCGACACCTCAATAATAAAAGTAAGCACCATTACCGTGGGCGAAAAACAATAAAACCGAAGTGGCCGGTTTTTCATATTACCCTTAATAATACACTAACGCTTACCCTGCAGTAGGCCGATAAACTGTTCTTCCGAAATATGTTTGGTTCCTAATTTGGATGCCTTAGCCAGCTTGCTCGCCCCCACGTTGGCCCCGACAACTAAATAATTCGTATCTTTCCCGACAGTGCTCTGAAAAGTACCCCCTAAAGCGCGAATTTTTTCGGCAGCCTGGTCGCGGCTCATCGTGTCAAGGCTACCGGTGACAACAAAGCTTTTGCCACTAAGCGGACCGCCGATTTTTTTTACTTCCTCGGGTTTAACACCATACTTGGCAAATAACTCCAAAATCCGTAGGTTGTTTGGTTCTGCAAACCACTCCACGATTGATTCGGCCACGATCTTGCCAATACCTTCTACTTCGTTTAATTCATCAATCGTGGCCCGGCTTAGGGCTTCTAGTGTCCTAAAATGCATGCTTAGGTCAATAGCTGTCTGTACGCCAATATGCCGGATGCCTAGTCCATACAAAAACCTCGGCAACGGCGGGTTTTTTTGAGCTTGTATGGCGTTAATAAGCTTAGAGGCAGAAATTTCGGCAAACCGGTCGAGCCCTAATACGTTACCTTTTGTAAGCGCATAGATGTCCGGGGTTTCCTTTACTAGGCCAGCATTCAAGAGCGCAATAACGTTTTTTTCTCCCAGGCCCTCGATATCCAGGGCAGCTTTGCTTGCATAGTGTTGGATTCGTTTCCAAACTCTTGATGGGCACTGGTTATTCGGGCAACGCCACACAGCTTCATCGGCTTTTAGCTTAACCAGCGGGGTGCCGCATTCAGGACAATCCGATGGCATCACAAACTTATGCTCCGTGCCGTCGCGCAGCTTCACGAGCGGCTCAATGACCTCGGGGATAATGTCGCCGGCCTTATGGACGATAACCGTGTCGCCAATACGGATGTCTTTGCGCATAACTTCGGCTTCATTATGCAAGGTCGCCATCTGCACAGTGCTGCCCGCTATCACGACTGGCTCCAACATCGCGACAGGCGTAGCCGAACCGGTCCGGCCAATAGAGACAAAAATATCCTTGACTTTGGTGGTCGCTTGTTCGGCTGGATACTTATAGGCTGCGGCGCCGCGCGGGGCTTTCCCGACGATGCCCAATCGTTCGTAAAGGCTCCTGTCGTTCACTTTTATAACAAGGCCGTCCGTATTAAAAGGCAGGTCATGCCGCTTGTCTTCCCAGGCTTTGGCAAAGTTAAGGATTTCCTTTGTGGTGCTGACCGTAATGGCTTGCGAATTTGCCAGTAGGCCAAGCTCGCTTAGCATATTGTAGGCAAATGCATTAGTTGGAACTTCTGCATTGTTTTCCCTAAGTAAGTCATAGGCCCTAAAGTATAGTTTTCGTTCGGATACCAAGCGCGAATCAAGCTGGCGGATAGTCCCTGCGGCAGTGTTGCGTGGGTTGGCAAACAACGGCAAACCCTTTTGTGCCCGCTGTTCGTTTAGCTGCGCAAAGTCAGTTTTATACATGACTATTTCGCCTCGTATTTCGGTCCTGCCTTTCAAAAATACCTTAGTGCCTTGGCCTTCACGTAACCTTAGTGGCACTGAATCAATGGTTTTGACGTTGGTCGTGACGTCTTCGCCTACTACACCGTCACCCCGCGTAATAGCTTGGATGAATAGGCCGTCCTGATAAACCAGCGCGCAGGCAAAGCCGTCCATTTTTAAGTCAGCAAAGTATCCTAATTTTGTTCCAGCCGGCAACAACTTAGTTATCCGGTTTACCCAAGCATCTAGTTCGCTTTCATCAAATAAGTCGTTAAGGCTTAGCATGCGGCGGCTGTGCGGAATTGCCTTAAATGCCGCCAATGGGGTGCCAGCTACCCGTTGCGTGGGTGAGTCGGGGGTAATTAGGTCAGGATATTCAGTTTCAAGCTGAGTCAGCTCATGTTTTAGGCTGTCCGCAGCCGCTTCTGACATGATTGATTTGTCCAAGACATGGTAGTGATAGCGATAATCATTAATTAACTCACGAAGTTTATTTATGCGTTCTTGGGCCTGACTTTTGTTCATAACATCTCCCGATATAGGTGGTACATATAACTGTGCACAATGGCTACTGCTAGCATGCTAAGTCCAAAAAAGAGCCATTCCGCTACTACTGGTGAGACCATGATAACAGGGACAATGATAAGTGCCGCCAGGACAAGCAAGGCTACTGGCAAAAACAAAACCTTACGCATAATCACCAAACGCCTGTGGCGCACCAAATCACGCGCGGATTTGAGCGCTTGCAGGGGCCTTACATCAGGCAAAGTTACAATATACAGCGCAAAGACCGATGACGACACCATGTAAAGCGACAGTACAACTAGCAGGATAAGCAAAACAGCCCACAGCCCTTGTTCTATCGGGCTGACGGCTAAGCCACCCTGGAACACCGCCGCGTATAAAAAATTGGCTATAAGCATGGGGACCAGCTGCAACCCAATTACCAACAACACCAACAGGAAAGGTACCAACGGATACAAACCTTTATAAAAGGCATCGCGGATAGTAATATGTGTTTTTTTGTCAGCCAAGGCATGACGCAGCGCCCATATTAGTACCAAACTAATTACTAACAGCAGCATAGATTGGTAAGCACCAGCAACATCGCTGGAAGTACTGTTGGCATTACTTAATAAGACGCTGAAAAGCGTAAATCCGGTAGCCAAGCCAGCGGTACTGCCTTGGAATAAGCCTTGTACCGTATCCCTAAGTTGGCTGATGTTGCTAGTAACCCCAAAACCCTTAACAAATACAATGGTCAGAATCAAGTAGACAAGCGCGATGCCGCCAAATAGCTTCCATCGTTTAAACAAAAAGCCCGTACTGCCCACGAGCAACCTGAATGCACCGCGAAGAGGCGCTTTAGGCTGGCGGATGCGCTTGCTATACCTAAAAGATTTATAGGTGGGTTGCCTAAGGCGCCGCTGTGTTTTTTTAGCTTGTTTATTTGTTGGCGGCTTACTATTCGCTTTAGGCATTGCCAATCATTCCCCGCAAAATCCGGACACGGTCTTCTACCGGCGGGTGCGTACTGAACAACTGCATTAAGCCACGGCCGCGTAAAGGATTTGCAAAAAACAAATGCGCGGTAGAGGGGTTTTGACGCTTAAGCGTACTGCCATAACGTCCAATCTTTTCTAGTGCGCTTGCTAGGCCCTCGGGGTAGCGGGTGGTTAGCGCTCCGCTGGCGTCCGCCAAGTATTCACGCCGCCGCGATATGGCCAGTTGGATCATGGTAGCAATAAGGGGCGCCAGGACAGCAGCCACGATACCAAGCAAAAAGAAGATTTGCCCACCGCCACTGTTGTCGTCGTCGCGGTCACGAAACCACGTCATCCGAAACATTATGTCAGCAATGATTGATATAACTGCTACAAGCGCAAAAGCCAGCATGGACACCCTAATGTCATAGTTTTTAACATGCCCAAGCTCGTGGGCCATTACGCCCTCCAGCTCTTTATCGTCCATTATCTCCAAGATACCTGTGGTCGCACCCACAATAGCTTGCTGGGGGTTCCGGCCGGTAGCAAAAGCGTTAGGGGCCGGATCTTCAATTATATAAATCTTGGGCATAGGAAGTCCCTCGGTAATGCTCAGGTTTTCTACTATACGCCAAAGCCGGGGGTTATCTTTTTTTTCAATAGGATGCGCCCCATTCATGGCCATAGCCATTTTGGAGCCTGCAAAGTAGCTTATAAACGTATAGACAGCCGCCCCAATTAGCACATAGGGGGTAATAAAGGGCTGTCCACTGAACTGGCCAAATAACCAACCTAATCCCGCAACCAGGCCAATAAATATGACCATCATAAACACGGTTTTGCGCTTATTGGCTGCGATTTGTTCGTACATTTAGATAGTAGCCTCTGTTTAGAATTTGACTTCGGTAGGCTTTTGAATGTTAGCGTTCTCTGCTTCGTCAACTTCAAAGAATTCCCTTGTCTTAAACCCAAACAAACTGGCAATAATGCTTGTTGGAAATACTTTGATTTTGGTGTTAAGGTCACGGGCAGAGCCGTTGTAGAACCGGCGCGAAGCTTGGATTTTGTCCTCTGTATCTGAAAGTTCGGCCTGCAAGTCAGCAAAGTTTTGGTTAGCTTTTAGCTCTGGGTAAGCTTCGGCAACTGCGAATATGCTTTTCATGGCTTGCTGGAACTGGTTTTCGGCAGCAGCTGCTTGGGCTGGACTGCCGGCATTTAACATAGAGGACCTGGCCTCTGTTACGCGCTCAAACACACCCTTTTCATGAGCCGCGTAGCCTTTAACGGTGTTAACCAGGTTAGGTATTAGGTCCGCCCGTCGCTTTAGCTGGACTGTTATGTCACTCCACGCTTCATCGGTCCGCACATTGGCACGTACCAGGCCGTTATACATCGCGATAACCCCTACAACTAGGACTCCTAGAACTATAAGAATAATGACCATGGACATGAACTTTCTCCCCCTTAATCAATGGTTTAATTATAGCACTTTAACTGTAGAAATACCTGGTAATTCGCCTGATGAGGCCTCCGGAGTGCTGTTCTAAATCAAAAAGCCCCATTCTTGTGAACGAGGCTGTTTGAATGGTGGGCAAGGAGGGACTCGAACCCTCAAGGCTTTTGGCCAGCGGATTTTAAGTCCACCGCGTATACCAGTTCCGCCACTCGCCCAGGTACTATTGGAGGCGCCTACCGGAATTGAACCGGTGTAAAAGGTTTTGCAGACCTCTGCGTAACCACTCCGCCAAGGCGCCAGCTATTATAAATTAACCCCACTAATGTTAACTGGGTAGAATAGATACTTCAAGCTACTTGTCTTAGCCACCCGTCCATTGAGTCAACTTGACTCATCACCAAACCAAAAACTACAGGGATTGTTTTGGGTATTGGCTGGCCGTCAACCAAAACCAACTCAGCCCCTCCGGCCGCACCCTGGCACAGCACGAGGTTATTGTGTCCGTTTGTATCCGGGGCGCGGCCATGGGTTTGGGCGCCAAGGTTCGCGCGGCCTATAAACTCAGCCAGAGCGTCCCTTACGCCAGTAAATTCGCATATTCGCACTAAAGCTTCCTCGTCAGCCTGTGGTTGGTTTATTCGCGTCGGGCAAGTGTTCGGCATAATAGCCTTATAGGGCTGCTCAAGTACAATTGCCCGTCGGCCAGGAATTAAAGGATGGTCAGTAATATCTACCTGTTGCTCGGGTAAAAAGGGGCCAACCGCCAACTTCAAAAGCCTATTTTCTTCCATAATCCTCCGGGCTGCCACGACCCGTTCGGGTTCAGACGCATAAACACTGCTTCTGTGGACTTTTAGCACCCTGTCTTCGCCTTGCGGCCGGTAAACACTGTATTCAATCCCCTCGCCCAGATATTCAAGACCCTTTGCGGTTGCCATTCTGCTAAGCAGTCGCCGAGCTCGGGCTGGTGCTTTAATGCAAAGCTCATGGATAGCACGAGCCCCCAGCTTTACTTTCCAATCGGTTATATCCTCAATCGTTTCAAGTCGGGCATCCATTGCCTCTTCAATAATAGTGCTGGCAAGGCTTAGCTCTAGTGACGCGACCAACGGCATAATTTACCCTCATTATACTACAGCTAAACCATTTCGCTATCTGTTCACAGCCCTGCAATGAATTAGGGAAATTCTGTCATCACCCTGGATGCCGACGAAAAGGCAGTACAATTAGCCTCGGCCCTCACCGATGAAGGCACCTCCGTCTTTGAAAAAATCCTCTACCAATCCAAATGAGTTAAGATTTTTTGCAATTACGAATAATCATATCTCCTTTTGTTTGGTGTCTTTTGGCTTGCGCTTTTTGCCGCAAATTTGTTTCAGCAATGTTACTAAAAGTATTACCATATTGAGGAGCTAGGCAGATGACGCTACAATAATTTTATGATATTCCACATTATTGACTTTCTCGTAGATTACTTCACTAACTTAAACCTAAAGAAAATCTTGGGCGGCATAGTGGTCCTTCTCGGTCTTGCCGTTATAGGCAGGGCAGA
>DATLEQ010000045.1:0-6241 GCA_035525115.1 Candidatus Limnocylindrales bacterium | reverse complement strand
GTAACACCTACGACTACAGCCGGTTATACTAAAACCTATGCTTCTGGCAGTGCCTTTGCCAATAGTAACCTCGGGGCAATTCTTGGCATTAGTACCCGCACCATAGATACTGCCTGTAACGCAACCACAAACTGCCAATATTCTCAGTTCTTAAACCCCTTAGCCGTTCAATAGCCATATTACTTAATATGACAAACAAGGTTTAGCGCTATAATACAGGCTATGAAAACAAAGCGGCTGCACGGCAGGTACTGGCTAATCTTTGTGGCAACTTTAGTGCTAGCAGCTGTGCTGCTAGTATTCTTCTTACAACGCACACCATTAATTCCCGATGGAATTCGGAAGCAGGTGAGCTTTGTTATCCTGTACCCCGAAAAAAAGAGCCAAACGGTGGTAGACCGGCCGAGCCTGAAGTACGACTCTGGCCAGCACACCCTGAGCTACCGGGCTAAGGTAGGATCGGGGAATTTAGTAATATCCGAGCAACCGACACCGGAAAACTTCACCGACATCCCTCAACTTTATGACAAGGTCTTAGAACAGATGCATTCTTATGAAAGCCTTGACACTAGGTATGGCAAGGTTGCCTTAACCAAACCTGACACGTCTAACAATAATCAGGTTGGGGTAATAAACACTAATGGCACGCTGATGTTTGTACGCGCCGAACAAGACCTGACTACTGAACAATGGCGCCAATTCTTTAATAGCCTGCAATTAATCACTCCCTAATATTAAGTATCAAGCTTGCGATAAGATGAGCAGGGGAGGTTAAGCGTTTATTTATAGCTCTTAAAGTGCTACGCTGTTAGGGAAATATAAGGGGTAACAAAAACACGTGGCACACATTATAGCTGTCTTAAACCAAAAGGGCGGGGTAGGCAAAACAACCACGACCATCAGCCTGGCTGCCTATCTGGCCAAACTAGGCAAAACCGTTCTGGTTGTTGATGCTGATCCACAAGCTAACGCCACCAGCGGGCTTGGCGTAGACAAACGGCAGTTAAGTGCTACGACGTACCAAGTTTTGCTCGCCAGCGTCCCGGCCGAACAAGCAATTATACCGACGGATTACGAGGGTATTATGTTATTGCCGGCCGACGCTAACTTGGCCGGTGCGGAAACCGAGCTGGCTGCCCAAGAAGGCAGAGAAACTATGTTGCGTTACGTTTTAGACAATCAGCCGTACGACTATATATTAATAGATTGTCCGCCGGCCTTAGGGTTGTTAACAATTAACGCCCTTACTGCGGCCACTTGGTTATTAATACCCGTCCAAGCAGAATATTACGCCATGGAAGGGCTGGGACAACTTATGGAAGTATTTCAGCGTGTCAGGCAGGGCCTTAACCCGGACCTTAACTTATTGGGTGTACTTGTGACCATGTTTGATGCCCGTACCAGCCTGGCTGAGCAAGTAGTCAAAGAACTTGAACAGCATTTCAGCTCGTCAGTGTTTAAAACACGTATCCCACGGAATGTTCGTCTCGCCGAAGCGCCCAGCTACGGCAAGCCGATTAGCGAACACGATAAATGGTCCAAGGGGGCCCGGGCGTACAAACAATTTACTAAGGAGGTCGTTAGCCGTGTCGAACACTAATAAAGGCAAACTTGGCAGGGGCTTGGACAGCTTATTACCCAAAGATTTTAATAACGCTATCTTAAATCGGGATGAGCGCATACAAAAATTATTCATCGCTGATGTAAAGCCCAACCCCAACCAACCCCGTAAACAATTTGATGAACAAATCTTAGGTGAGCTTGCCGACTCGATCAAGCAGTATGGTGTCCTGCAGCCAATTATCGTCTCGCCTCTTAAGTCAGGGGGTTATCAAATTATTGCTGGCGAGCGGCGCTGGCGAGCGGCCCAGTTGGCCGGCCTGTCCGAAATATCGGCGATAGTTCGCGAAAAAGCCCAGCTGGAGCAACTAGAAATCGCCTTAATAGAAAACGTGCAGCGGGTGGATTTATCGCCGCTTGAACAAGCAGCGTCCATCGGCTATTTGCATGAGCAGTTCAACTTAAGCTTTCGGGAAATTGCACGCAAATTAGGAAAAGCCGCACCCACCGTCAATAATATTGTGCGACTGCTTAACTTGCCCCCAGAAGCCACCGAAGCACTGCGGGCGGGCCGTATTACGGAAGGCCATGCCCGCGCAATCCTGGCCTTAAAGGCTACGCCCGAACTACAAAGCCGTTTGTTACAGCTTATAGAATCCGGCGGCTGGTCAGTGCGTCAGGCAGAACAATTTGTCACAGCCCATAAAGAGGGCCTTCAAACCAAGCAGGCAGTTCATACCAGGACGGTCAAAGAAACACCCGAAACAAAGCGTCTCGCTAAAAAAATTGGTTCAAGGGTCACCATTCACCATACCGCCCGCGGCGGGCGCCTGGAAATACATTTTAAAAATGATCACGAACTAGACAACCTGTTTAAAAAGCTTGTCTAGTTAATTAAAGCTTTTAGCCTTGCTGACAGGTATGATACGCAGTGCCAGTTTGCCAATGATTGCCCTGGAATCAACCGGGCCAAAGCTTCGGGAATCACGCGAGTTAGTCCGGTTATCACCCGACACAAATACTTCATCCTGCGGGACAGTCAAATCAACGCTGCCCAGGGTTGGGTGTGCAATGTTAGCCGAAAACTCTTGGTTAATATCGGGGTCGTAGCCCTCGGGATGTTCCGCATTATAAATAACATAATGGCCATCCCTAAGCACTACACGGTCGCCCGGCAACCCGATGACGCGTTTAATGAGCTGTTTTTCTGTGGCCGTACCGTTCTCGTACAGTCCTGATACGTTAAAAACTATAATATCACCGCGGTGCGGTATATAGGCGTGCCGGGTAATTTTAGATACGGTCTGTGGCAGTTTCCAAATAATCAACCGGTCTTGGTCATTGAGCGTGGCTACCATGCTGCGGCCTTGGACTTCGTATGATTGAAAAACAAAAGCAGTCAGAAGCACAGCCAAAAGCGGCGCGGCCATAATAAACGCTATCGTAGGTAAATATTTTCTCCAAGAATTGGCGCGTGCTTGTGGCGCAGCAGAGAGTTCCTGTTCGGCAGGTTCGTTGCTTTCTGGCGAGGAGTTATCGGCTGCTGTCATGCGCGGTACTATATAACAGAACCGACGAAGCGCCTAGCCAGCGCCTCGTCTTATCCCAGCTCTAAATATAGCTTTTAAAAGAGTTAAGCGGAAAGATTCGGATTGCCAATTTGCCTACAATATCATCCGCGGAGATAGTACCAAATGACCTGGAATCAAGCGAATTGGTCCGGTTGTCGCCGCATACAAATACTTGGTCCGCAGGAACAGTCATATCAATGTTGCCAGTTGTAAGCGATGCGATGTTTGGTGAAAAATCGTGGTTGATATCGGGGTTAAAACCTTCTGGGTGCTCTTTATTATAAATAGTAATGTGGCCTTCTTGCACTGTTACACGGTCGCCCGGTAACCCGATGACACGCTTAATGAGCTGTTTCTCCTGGCTACCGCCTGCCTCATAAAGCCCTCGTTTAATGAACACTATAATATCACCGCGGTGTGGTACATAAGCGTGGTTAGTCAGGCGCGCGACTGTACGAGGCGTCTTCCATACTATGAGCCGGTCACGGTTTTGCAACGTCGTTTCCATACTTGGCCCGTCCACTTCGTAAGATTGGAATATAAAAGCCGTCAATATTAAGGCAAGCACCGGAGCCGCAATTAAAATAGCAATCGTAGAGACAACGCCGCGCCACTTACCGGGCGCCTTTTTGCCCTCACCCACATAACTCCCGTCGGTTGCGTCAGGGGGAATGACTGGTATACTAGGTTCTTGTTGCATCACAGGCAAATACTATAGCGTAAATAGTCTTAAATAGCACAGAATTTCTGATTCCCAACCTTAAGCGCTATACTAAGATGACTCGTTGATTTATGGATAATTTTAAAAACAACCACGCCAAAAAACCCCGTCCATCATTTGATGGCGTAAAACCTCCACAGGGATTTCAGGCAAGGGGTGGCAGTGCCTACGTTAGGCCGTCATCGGCCAACAATCGTTTTCCGGTGCGCAGTGGTTTAGATAACTTCCGCGCCACTGATGGGTTTCATGCGGCCAAACAGCCGGCTATGAATGTCGGGCGTAACCCGCGTCGCGGGCCTGATGGTGCAATCGACCTAACTCTGCCGCCGGCGGCCAAGAAACCGCGGCGAAAGGCGAGCCGCAAAAGGATTGCGCTTCGTAGTTTCGCGGGTGTTGCAGTAATTATGGTGGTAATGGTCGGGTTTCTATTTGGTAAGGGTTATTTAAAATTGCACAAAATTTTTAAGGGCGGTGCCGAAGGCGCGGCGGCGCTCCAGGATAACGTAGACCCTAGCAAGTTACGCGGCGAAGGCGATGGCAGGGTCAATATATTACTGTTGGGCAGGGGCGGCGACGGCCACGAAGCGCCTGACCTTACGGATACAATTTTAATTGCCAGCCTTGACCCTGTCCAAAAGAAAGCGGCGCTGCTTAGTATTCCGCGCGATTTGTGGGTTCAGCCGGAAGGCTCCGGCCATACCAAAATTAACGCCGTATATGCCAATGCCAAGTACGCGGCGTTGGCCAAAAAACAATCTAATGCAGACGCAGAAAAAGCTGGCCTGAACGCCCTAGAAAAAGAAATCCAAGCCGACATAGGCATACCGATCCATTATCACGTTATGGTGGACTTCAACGCCTTTCAGCAGGCTATTAATACGGTCGGCGGAATTGACATTAACGTAGCCGAAAGTGAGACCGTCTACGAAGTGTTATATGACGAATCTACAGGCAAACACTACACGCTGGATGTAAAAAAGGGACAGCAGCATTTTGATGGGCAACGGGCACTTTTTTATGCCCGGTCGCGACATACTAGTGCGCGTGGTGACTTTGACCGCACGGAACGGCAGCGTAAAATTATGCTGGCACTCAAAGATAGGGTATTGTCCTTGGGTACATTTGCTAACCCCGCTAAGATCTCTCAGTTAATTGATGCTTTCGGCAACCACGTTCAGGCTAACCTGACCATCCAAGAGGTTATGCGACTATATGATATTGGCAAAGGCATTGATAGCTCATCCGTCGCGTCGGTCGGTTTGGCTGATAGCCCGAACAATTATGTGATTACAGATAATATTAACGGCGTTTCTATCGTCAGGCCGCGGGCGGGCGTTGATGACTTTTCAGAAATCCAAAGCTATATCCGCAACTCTCTTAAGGATGGCTTTATAGCCAATGAAAATGCCAGCATCGCGGTGTATAACGGTACTGAAACGCCAGGGCTTGCCACCAGGAAAGCGGCCGAACTTAAGTCATATGGCTACAATGTTATCACCATTGCTGATGCTCCGACCAAAACCTATCAGAAAACCATTTTGACCGACTTACGGTCCGGCCAGAAGAAATATACTAAACACTACCTAGAACAACGCTTGGGTGTCACGGCTGTTGGCTCTTTGCCGGATACGACCATTAACCCGGGCACGGCTGACTTTGTTATTATTTTAGGATCTTCTTAAGATAGTATGCTAAGCCTGGGTTCCCAATAAGCTACTAAAAGAGTAGCCCAGCTTGGCGCGAAGCTATATAATACAGGGACGATGATGAAGCTGTTAGGCGGCAAGTTAAAGCCCGTCAAGGGCTATGCCCATGTATTCCACATATTTTTAAGTGCGCTTATGCCGGCTCTGGTTTACGTTTTTATCAGGCTAAGGGTTCCACAGGGTGCCGTAGCCGTGGTGCTGATTACCAAATGGCGAATGTTTGCCGTACGACCGCGTTTCTGGCCTGCTATTATTCGCGCTAATGCTGTTGATATCATTGTTGGTTTATCTACGGTTATTATTATGACGCGCACCCACAGTGGGTCTTTGCAGCTATTTTGGGCGTTGCTTTATATGGTATGGCAAGTTGCCATCAAACCGGGCCGTAATGTATTCAAGATTTCACTTCAAGCCCTGATAGGGCAAACCTATGGTCTGATGGCCTTATTTTTGGCTTGGCCGGGTGCCTCCATTGTTGTCTTGGTAGTGGGTGTCTGGGCCATTTGTTACTTGGCCGCACGCCATTTCTTAACTGCTTTTGATGAGCCTTATATCTCTTTGTATTCCCACACTTGGGGTTACTTTGCGGCGGCCATAGCCTGGCTGTGTGCTCACTGGTTATTGTTTTACATCGTGGTAGCCCAACCTACACTTTTGCTTACCGTATTGGGATTTGGCCTGGG
>DATLEQ010000008.1:0-3611 GCA_035525115.1 Candidatus Limnocylindrales bacterium | reverse complement strand
GATAATTTCGTTTAGGCCGAATACTTCAGGAGCATGTTCATTAATCACGTGATCTAGCTTATGTTGGAGCCTTTGCCCGTTATCGCGCCGCCCATCCTGAACATAGAACCACGTATTCCAAAATATAGTGGTAAGGGTGCGCTTTGTCATGTTGCAGCTATTATAGCTTTTAGCGCATAGTTTTTACGGATACTTTGTGCATTGGTTGTGCGTGATTCCTAGACTTCTAAGTGCTTAATGGTGGCTAAAGTGCCCAAATATATTTCACTGGCGGCTTCTGCCAAACTTGCTTGCTGCTCTGCGAAAACTTCTGCCAAAGAGCTATCAAACCTGGAATCGTCAGGGAGTGCTAATGAACCACGGCCAGACACCCTACGTTTAAGCATGTATACAACTTTATCGGCGTCCGCGTAGCCAGGGTTTAGGCCACGGGCCGCTATTTTGCGGACGTTTCCACATACTTCAACATGCGAGAGTCCAGACACCCTGCTGGGACGTGTATTTTTCGCCACAAGCCTCTTGCCCGCCGCCGATATTATAAAGTCACATACTTCCAGATAGGACGATGACACGTCAGGCAGCTCCATGCTCACGCCACTAAATAGAATATCAATAGCAGGCCCGGCAAGTCGGCTTGCGATTGGTGCCAGTTCGCGGGCCTGAATGTCTGCGCGCATTGCGGCTATGGCTTTTTTGATTGGCGGCTGTCCGTCAAAAGCTGGGTCAGTAACTGTGTTATTGCTTCGTAACCCATCGTGAAACACGCTGCCATCGGACTGAAGAATGGGTAATCCTCCTGCCATACGGATTAAGTCATCAGCTACTTCACCCGCGGCAAATTCTAAGCCCCTTTCGGGGTACGCATGCATGGCAATTCCGGCATGTGTGTCAAGGTTTGGCATAAGGACTAATACTACACGCCCTGCTTGGCGGACGACTGTGTCCTGGCAGGACGGTAACGGAAATAGCCCCAAAATATAAGCGAAAACACACCAAAACCAATAAACAGCGTTAGCACTGCCCTAAGAGTTGTCTTGTCTGAGGTACCATAAAAATTTTGTCCGGGATGTATGAGCGTATAAACAAACAAACTCATGCCGAGGCTGTATATAACCAGCCAGCCCTTACTGCTCCACTTTTTGACTTGCTCGCCATAAAAAAACCTAAGAGGCGCTAAGGCAAAAACTATCGCGCTAAGTGCCGATACCCACAAGCTGGCCAGCGTCGCGTCTAATACCAAAATGGGCAAACCGGCTGCTGGCTTAGTGGCGGCATGCTTGACAGGAATCCAGGCAAACCAACCAATTGCGGCCACGGCTAACAGTAATATAGATGAAATGGCCAAGCCTTCGCCATCTTGTTCGTCAGCCGGTTCATTGCCATAAACAAGCGCAGTGAACATGCCGTAAAAATAACCTGGCAAAAAGTGGCTTAAGCGCGACATAGCCACCAGTATTCCTCCCGTCATAAGCCCCAATACATGGATACGGAGCTTGCTGGTTACCTTATAGCGCCGCCGCAAATAAAGAGCGCGGGAAATATCATATAGCAAGGCTGCAATAATTATGGTGATTATCATACCCAGCAGTAATGCCAATGACGCCCGGTTCCAGCCAAAATCAGGGGATAACTGGCTGTTTATGAGCGCCCCCACAACAGCAAAAACGCTAACGGCTATCGGTGTGGGTGTTTTGCGTAGTTGCCGAGTGAGGCCTTTTAATTTGCCCAATTTAAACCAACCGGCAATCTCATCATAGTTTGACTGCAGGGTAGAATTAAACATATCAGCCGGAAAGGCAATCAGCAGGATTAGTATTGCTGCCAACACCAAGCTGGTAATAACAGCCCTGACGCTTTTTGTCAGCTCTGTCGGGTCTGGTACCGAGCGTACAAATACCGAGCGGGAAGGTGCTGCAAGTTGGGTTGTGGCCATAGGTTGAGGCTCGGGGACTGTGGTCTTGGAACTTAAAACCACAGGTTCCGGCTGCACGGGTGGAATTTGTAGTTCCGGTTCGCGTACCGGCACATAAACAGGGATAGTAGAAGGCCGCGTAGGCACAGGCGTGGGAGCTGGGGCCGGAGAGGGCGGCGGAGTTGGGGCAGGGGGAACGTTGGTTACTGCTGGCGGCACAATAGGTGTGGAATCTGGTGGTCGTGGTACGTCATTTGCCAAAATAGTTGCTTGCCACGTATCGCTTACCGGTTGACATTGTGATTCCGGCGGGCAAGGATAGATAATCTGAGCCAAAAATGTTTCGTCTGTCTCTTGGATCGTATCGTTGATAATGGGGACGCTTACTGTAGTTGGCTCACCACCCGGGATTACCGTTATTCTTTGTGTAACGGGCGTATAGTCTTGGCCCGCGGTGGCAGGGTTGGTTGCGGTAGGGTCGTCAAGAGTAGAAAATGTAACTGTCTGCGTTGAGATATCAGTATTTGTTGGAATCGTAAAACTGAAGGTTACTGAGGCGTTGTCGGCTTCCGCTGCTGTTTCGTCCTTGGATGCAATAGGACCATTTTGGGCCTGTACTATCCCGGGAGCCACCACACTAACACCCAATACTAACACCACTATGCCAGCCGTCAAACTGGCACGCATCCGCCTATTAAATTGCCTAGTTCGGGCCACTTTTGCAGTGACGGATTTCAACCACCCCATAATGCTTTTCATTATAGTAAAAATTTCCTCAGTAACCTACAGTTAATTTGTTATATTATACCACCTATATAACTATATATCAACTATAAGTCGCTTAGCGGACTAGACATTATCGTGATCGTCTTTGCCTAGATCGTCTAACATGGCTGATAGTTCGGAAGTGCTTAACACAGAACAGTCAATCTTTTTTTGGAGCGCAATAATATAGCCTTGCGTAATCCTCTTAATTTTTAGGGCATCTTCTCGCCAAAAATGGTCTACGGTATAAGGTTTTTCAATATTAAATATACGGCTCGTGATTTTAATCGATCCAAAGAGCGGACCGACATTCGCCGTTACATTTAATACGTCTTCTATGCGAATGCTCATGACCTCCGCTACGCTAAAAAAAGACCGGTGTGTTATGGTCAACTTGGCACGATCTACGGTAATGGTGTCTGGAAATAGCGTAAATGGGAACACCGTTGTAGCACTGACTAAGACTTGGTGCGAACCTTGAATGGCTTTTTTTAGTTCTTGCTTGGGATTCTCGGGGGCTTCTGGCGCAGCGGTAGATTCTTCCGATTTTTGTAGGTTTCCCGTCGTCTTGTCGTTATCGCTCATACATTGCTCCTCGCTTACTAGTATAGAACATATAACAGTGTCGGCTCAAACAGCTAAGTATTTAGGCTAACTGTTTCGTAGCCCATATACTATTTAAGATGAAAGAACTAAATATATGGCGTTACTGCGGAGCTATGGGCGTGGTACTGCTTTGGACAGGCATAATTACCGCAATGCACCGGGCGTACTTGGGGATTGTAGACTCCCGGCCATTGAGCTACCTAGGCGTTAACCAACATACTGGCAAGCTGTTTAGTTTTAGTTTACTGGCAAGCTCCGCACTATTTATTGGTTTTGCTTTTTATGTGAGGCGTGCCTATAAGACTGGCAACCGCTTTATGGCGTATTT
>DATLEQ010000007.1:0-10786 GCA_035525115.1 Candidatus Limnocylindrales bacterium | reverse complement strand
TTACCCCGCCAGCACCTACAAATCCTGTTGGTTAATGTTTTTTATGCTTGCCATGGGCATCATGGTGCCGCGGACGCATAACCCACATAATTAGGACATGCAAACCGCTTATGGACGTAATAAGCACGTCATGAGCCTGCTTAAATACATGCCCGGTATTCGTACTATAAAGCGTATTTTGCACGCCGGGCGACAATAACGGCCCCAAAAAGGTAGCCAGCAACAAACTGTCAGCAACCAACAGCACAAACTGAAACGGCAGTGCGGCCGCCGATAACGTTTTGCGCATCAGGAATAAAGTCACGGCTAAGGGCACCAGCAGTAACACTATCCTGGATATACTGCCTACATAAGCGGTATGGATAAACGAGCGCGCCATTAACTCGGTTGGATCGCCTAAAAATTCTGCCGCAAAATAACCTGACACCACGCTCACAAATACGTAAAGCGGCTTAACCCGCAAGGCGGCGGTTAAAACCAATGGCAAGCCGGTAATGAGGGCTAGCAATATGAGCGGTGGCATGCCCTAATCATAGCGTCCGTTATGGTAAAAAGCTACTGCTTTTATAGGTCAAGCTTGTCGCCAACTTTTAGCCTGGCAGCGTCCGCAACGCCCAAGTTAACTTCTATTACATACATCGCCGGGCTTGGTGCGCAGTAACTGTGCGGGTAGGACTCCGGTTTAACGTTTTTTTCAATATGGACGATCGTTTTGGAGCTATCCAGCCACACCATGTCCAGGCTAAAGCGCATATCTTTCATCCACATACAGGCTTCTTGCGGCTTATCAAACACAAACAATAAGCCCTCGTCCTGAGGCATAAACGGCTTGCCCGAAAGGCCCTGCCGCCTGTCTTGTTCGGTAACTGCCTTGCCTAAACGCACACAGTCACCCCTGTCTACAAAGCTGTTAAACGTCCTGCCCGTACTCAGGGTAGAGCTTGGCACTTTAATAGGGCACTTGTCCGCGCCCTTACTCTTTATTGCCAATAGCGCCGTATACATAACCAAGCCCACTACAACGGCAGCACCCAAAAGCGGTAAAACTCTTTTTCTAAAAACTTTATGCTCCGACGCGGTCACGGCGGCGCTTGCCCTTTGAGTTTTGTTCAATGTAGTCCAGTATCGCGCCAGCCACATTACGTCCCGTTACAAGTTCAGGGGTCTTAAGGCTGGCTGACGAGTTGACTTCAAGCACCAACGGGCCGCGTTCCGAGCGCATCATATCAACTCCGCACACCGCCAAACCCATAGCCTTGGCGGCCTTTTGGGCAGTTTTACGCTCTTCATCGGTCAGCTTAACAGGCTTGCCCACGCCTCCCTGGTGTGTGTTGGCCCGAAAATCGTCATCCAAACTTTGCCTTTGTATGCTGGCTACGACTTTGCCATTTACAACTAAGGCCCGGATATCAGTACCGGCGCTTTCGGCAATAAATTCCTGCACCAAAAAGTTGACGCCCTCCACATAAAAGGCTTGCATCACGGCCTTAGCGGCTTTGCGTGTCTCTGCCAGGACTACGCCGTTACCGTGAGTACCGCGGGCAACCTTAATAACCACGGGGGCACCGCCGACCTGGTCCAAGACATCATCTAGATCAGATGCCTCACGGGCAAACACGGTCTTGGGGATACCCACGCCGGCCTTGGCAAATAACTGCATGCTGCGCAGCTTGTCACGCGAACGGACAATCGCGATTGAACTGGCAGTCGTAAAGACATTTTGCATTTCAAACTGGCGCACAATTGAGGTGCCGTACTTTGTAAGGCTGGCAGCAATCCGGGGAATGATGACGTCTACATCGGTTACTTCTTTGCCCTCATAACGAACCACCGGGTTACTGCGCTCAATCGTCACATAACAACGAGCGTAATTTAAAATTCTCACGTCGTGGCCGCGTGTGGTAGCCTCTTCTTTTAAGCGCCGCGTGGAGTAATTGGCCCGGCCTTTGGACAAAATAACAATGTTCATTCTAGGCTATCATCTCCGTTAATTTCTTCGTCTTTTAGTGGCACGCCCTGGGATACATCAACAACAAATCGGTTCTTCAGTAATTTTCGGCCAATGAGGGCAGGATACGTTTTTGTGCCCCTATTAGCAAGTGTAAAATTAGACTTAATCCGCTTGCTGCCAATACGCACCCGTAAAAATACGCTATAGCGCTTTTGTTTATGCCCAAACGAGTTTTCTACTTCTACAATCCTGAACTCATCGGCCATGAGTTCTTTGCCACTATAAAACTTGGACGCGGGCCCGAGCAACGTAAAATAAAGCCGCCCGTCTTTGATATGGATATTGGTAGCCCAAACCGAAGACCGGTAAGCACCCGTGTCTATTTTTGCGGGCAAGTCCTTTATATCGCCATCGATAAAAGATACTGTCTCAACACGTCCCAGTGTAGCCTTGGCTCTATTCATTCTTCTTCCTCGGCCTCCAGCATGCGCTCTAAAAATTCTACAAACACATTAAGCTTCTTGTCGGTATCATAACCTGTTGCCAGGGCAGGCGTACCATTGACTTCCAGGATATAGGGTTTGCCGGTCTTTTTGTCTACTATAATGTCCACACCGCCGATTTCCCGGCGTAAAACTTCTGCGGCCTTGCGGGCATATTGCAAATATTGCGCTGGCAGTTCATTTGCTTGTATCACGCGCCCCGTGCCGCCCTTAGAGGTGTTATTGAGGTGTGTCCCCGAAACTGATTGGCGATGAAAAATGATAGGCGGTTTGTCAAAACCAACAAATAAAAAGCGGTAATCACCATCATTTGGAATAAAGTTTTGCAGCACAAATTCTATGTCAGGTGCTGACTCGTTCAGTATCTGTAATGCTTGAGCCGTTGATGCGACGAGGTGATTATCATCCCCCTTTGATCCAAACGTAGCTTTCATGATTAAAGGCAGACTAAAACCAGCCGGCAGTTTTCCAGCTGAGAATATTTGGCGTAGCTGTGACCGGCGGGCATAAAACGTATCTGGCACTGGGATGCCCTGCTCGCCCAAGCGGAACATTTGAGAGATTTTACCGGAGCTCACCGGTATGTCTACTTCTGAATTAAAGAAGGCGATACCGTGTTTTTTAAGATAAGATGCCGTCAAGGGTGCTTCCTCTGTTTCGTACATCCAGTTCTTAAAATGAACCAGGCTGGTTTGCTTTAGGTCAATGTCGTTTTGGGTATCAGTAATGGCGGTCTGGCCATTTCGGACGGCAAATTGTAGCTTGTCATACGTTGTGTAACGGACTTTTACCTTCTCAAGCCGAGCCTCAACGGTTTCACAAAACTCCTTTACATACCTCTCCCGCTCTTTCCACGCGACTGTTTTCTCGGAAGAAGAAGTAATGATCAAAACTATTTTCATAAGCTTTCGTCCAATTAAGTTTTATAAGCAAGGCGGGTTGGGTTACAACAATATTTGATTAATTATAAAAGTATACCCAACTGGGATTATACAAATTCTAGCATAAACTTAAATAAATTGCAAATGTTGCTAGTCTAGTTGACTAGTGTTGGGCGCGCATTACCCGCAAGTACACCACGGTTATACCAACAATTAAAAGCAGCAGAAAAAACAGCATCATCGGTATAAAGCCACTTTGGTTTGTACGTTTAGGCATATTACTTTTTATCCTTCTCGTTTTTAGGCTTGTCACTAGGATGTTCTGATTCGTATAACTGCGAGCTGCCAAAAGAGTCTGGATGTTCCTGGGCAAGCTCAAACATGTCTGGCAGGTCATCAGGTGACGCGGAATGGGGGACTTTTAACTGAGCTTGCCAAGCGGGTACTTGGTGTTCGGGAGGGGTTTTAGCGGCCGGGGAAGCATGTGAAGAGGGCGCAGGAGACAGAACCGGAATCAGCGGCGGAGGAGAAGCGGGCGGATGAACAGCCGTTGATTTCGGGGGGGCAGCCAAAACAGGCTCTGGCGGCGTAACATGTTGAGCGGGGGCCTTTGCTGATGCATTCGTGGGCACAGCAGCGCCGTGGGACGGAGCCGCGGTAGTCGTCTGAGCCTTTTTAGCCTGAGTTGGCCGACGTAATTTTTTTCGGAATTCAGCTAAGTGGTGAACCCGGGCTTTTTCTTTAGACTTGGTAATAATTTCCGGAGGATGCTTTGGCATAGGCGTGGAGTGCGTTTTGCTCTCTGCACCTGCCTCTGGCGCGGCTGCCGTGGCAATCGGGGTAATAACTGTTTCTTCCTCATCCGAAACCTTGGGCTTGTCATCAAATAAACCAGTATGAAGGTCTTCGGGTGCAGGCGCTCGCATTGGTCGTGGTTGGTCGCGGAAATATTTGTTGTAAACAAAGTAGGCTACTCCGGCCATTATAAAAGTCAGGCCAATAACTATAAAGACGATAGGTGCGACTCGTTTCTTATTGGGTTGTACCGGGGCACTGCCAGGATTATACGGCGCATAGCCTGGATAGTAACTCCCGCCACTTAAAGACGGTGCGGTCAGGCCCGGGGCCGTGGGCGTAACGATAGGCGATGGTGAAGGCGATGGTTGTTGCGGACTGGTGTTAGTAGACGGGCTGGTTGGAGCCTGCGGGGCTGGCGTTGGAGCCTGGGGTATGGCGGGCGTAGTACTTGGCGTCGCCGGTGTAGGAGTGGGGTTGCTGGGTTGTGCCGTGGGCGGGGGTGCCGCATAGACGACAATAGCCCCCTGCCCATATGAGCCCGGATAGGCCGCACCGCCATAGGAGGCGCTCGTCTGGGTAGCATCATATCCAAACCGACCGCCCTGGTTAGAAGGTATGGATTTGGCCTTAAAGGTAATAGTCCCTAGCTCAAGCGTGCCGGGAGCTCCTGGATCAACCCGAAAAACTAAATAATAGCTGCCCGACTGGCTGACCTGTGTGCTAGGATGCACATAGCTTGCCCCGGCGGTATACCTCACAAACGATAAAACGTTAATATCATACGTAAAGACAAATTGTCCGTTGTCTACTGGTTGGTTATAGGTATTTAAGGTTAAAGCGACTGACCTTTCGTCGTTGGCGTTGGCATACTGGATCGTAGGAGATAATGAAAAATATACTTGGCTGCTGGCAGCAAATATTTGCGCCAGGCCAATTACTAGCATAACTATGCCAAAAATTATGGCAAACACGTAAGCAGTCTTAACCTTGCGGTTTTGAGACCATAAATCGTAACGATTTTTGTTAAATATCTTCATATAAGCTTAACGGGTGTTCAGGTCAAGCATAGCTTAGAATGGCACTTCAGCTCAAGTAATTATTTGAGGTCGGGCAATAACCAACGGGGACAGATGGTTTATGTCCAAAACTTTTTGGGTGGCTGCTGATCAGCGAATTCCCGTAGCAGCTCTTGTTGTCGCTTGGTTAATTTAGTTGGCGTCTCTACGGTAATGGTCACAATGTGGGCGCCACGACCGCCTCCTTTAAGATGGGGCACTCCGTGGTCAGAAAGCTTAAAGTCCGTTCCGCTTTGGGTGCCAGGCGGGACCTTCATTTTAACGGGCCCGTCTACGGTATCTACTTGGATGTCCGTACCCAGCGCCGCATCGGCCATGCTGACAGTTTCATTAGAAAGGATTAAGTCGCCCTCACGCGTAAACTTCTTGTGTGGCTTGACACGGATATTTACATACAGGTCCCCTTTGGGCCCATTGGCAATTGCTTCACCGTGCTCGCGCAGGCGGATCATAGCACCGTCATCTACTCCTGCCGGTATTTTAAGCGTGACTTGTTGGTTCTTGCGCTGTGTTCCCTTGCCGTGGCAGACACTGCATTCTTTTTCGGGGATCTTACCGCGTCCGCGGCACTTAGGGCAGGTGCTGGCTTGCTGTATATTGCCAAAGATTGTACGTGTCGCGGTAACTACCTGGCCCGAGCCCTTGCATTGGTCACAAGTTTTTAGCTCGTAACCCGGTTCGGTCATACTACCATTGCAATGTTCGCAGGTATCCTCCAGGTTCAACTGAAGCGTGACTTCGCTGCCAAAAACAGCTTGCTCAAAGCTAACCTCGACTTGGGTTTCAACGTCGCGTCCCCGTGATTTCCGGCTACGCTGGCTGTTGCTATTGCCACCAAAAAAATTGCCAAAAATATCGCCCAGGCCCAGGTCGCCGAAATCAAAGTGCATTTCTTGGCCACTGCCAAAGCCCCCAAAGCCTTCAAACGGATTACCGCCACCGCCTGCCGAAGACCCATTGCCTACCCCGGCATGGCCGAACTGGTCGTAACGCTGGCGTTTTGAAGGGTCCTTTAGGATTTCATAGGCTTCGTTAATTTCTTTGAATTTAGTCTCATCACCGCCCTCTTTGTCGGGGTGGTACTGCACAGCCAGGCGCCGAAATGCTTTTTTGATTTCGTCAGGGCTGGCGTCTTTGTTAATTCCTAAAATTTCGTAATAATCACGTTTAGCCATCGTAGTATATTTTATCGCTAATTAGCACTAAAAGCTATAGAGTGCTAATTTTTGAGGTCATGCCTCTGAAGTTTATAAACGGCAATACCTATTAAGAACATAGCAAGTACGGTCAATGCCGCCCAGCCTAGGTCGCGTAACTGATACAAAACCGCCCCAACCGCTACATAAAGGCCCCATAATGTCACCAGTCGTTTTTTAATTGACATACCAATTAGCATAAAGCCTATCTGTTCAAGCAACAACCACCATCCATACAGACCGCCCGCCTGGCCACTGAGTGCTTGAAGACCCAGAGGTACCGTTGCTACCGTTAACATTGACATAAGGTACTGGTCGCTCTGCGCGTTTTCACCTCTCTTAGCCCGCCAATAAGCGTACAGTCCGAGCGTAGCCACAACTACATGGGTGTAAGCCTGTACTTCACGGATGCCGGCCAGCCACATGAACCATAAGAAGGCTGCTACTATGACAGCAGCGGCTAGTTCACGGTTTTGTTGGGACGTATTCCTAACATGGAAATAAAGCAGGGAGCCGGCGACTAGTAAGCCAAAGGGCATTGGCCATAGAAGCTTATCAACGACAAAAACAGCTAGCGGGCTTATAAATACGGCTACCAGGGCGCCTTCTTGGGGAGGAGTAATGTCATGTATGCTCTCAGATCCACTAACAGCATAGAGTCGGGCAAAACCATAGCTAGCCGCAGCCAGTAACGTGCTGCAAAGGAGATAAGCTATCATAGAGCCCTCGGTGGCGGCAGGGCGTAACGCGCTCCATAAAACAGCTTGGGCCAACAAGGGCATTAATGCCATTAGATCCTCTCGCTTTTCGATATGACGGCCCAACAGGTAGACGACAACCATCATAATGCCCAAAATAGCGGTGGCGTGGAACCTAGCATTAGTAGAAACTAAGCTTGTGCTGACCGATATAATTGCAGCTAGCCAGTAACCGACGACATATGAATGACTCGCTGTCCGGGCATAACTGGCCAACGGTATCTTAGCCGACGCCCATATGCTACCCCGGGCAATTGCCCGGGACAAAATCAATCCCAGCATAACGCCAACGTATGCCCAGCCGTAGCTAGCAGCCGTCCAGCTGCCCAACAAGCCCCTGCCCAGTACAAGTGGCAGCATTAACCATAAAACCGTACTAAACCATCTGTTAAGCTCTTTGCGGTATCTAAGTGCTAGAGCAATATTCAACAAAAGAGCAACGAGCGTTGCTACTAACAAGGGTTCTGGCTCTTCAACCGACCTTAGACTTGGGACCATCGCCATAAGGCCAGCAACAATGGCCCAATCCCCATCTTTTTCATAATGGGCAAGGAAAATTACCGAGCCCACCACCCCCATGGATATTAAAAAACAGACCCATGGCACCGCGAATAGGGCTGCTATAAGTACCACCACAGCACTCATAACATAGAGTTGTTGCGCCGTCGCCAGCCAGAACATATAGCTATCTTTGGCTTTATACCACAAGAATATGCCCTGTTGCACCCAAAGCGTACCAAGCAACAGGACAGCTTGCATGCCCCCATCCAGGCGTGACGGCAAGAAGACCTGGCCAAACACTATAGGCAACGCCGTCCAGGCTGACATGCTTAGGGCGTAAGCATCCGCGCGGTCTTGGCGTAGCCATATGATAAAACTATTAATAGCCAATAACCCCACGGATCCTAGTAAAATGCCGGGGCTCATTAATGCTATAAGTATCCCCGCCACTGAAGCCCCCATAACTATGGATGCGAAGTTTCGCCATAACCGGCCACTCTGCGACAGCAACAAAATACAGACGATTTGTCCTACATTCATAGCCAGCAAACTAACGGCGACAACTCTCCATGAATGTCCGGCAGCATAGCTAAAGCATACCAGGCTTGCCAAGGCCACGATTTGAGCAGTAATTGCATTAGCCTCTTGGTCCGAGCCTTTCGTGTTCCATGTTTCCAAGCCATAGTAAGCTGCCGCAAACAACAGAGAAACACCCAGTTGCCCTGCGCCATGCTGTGGCACAAGCGCCATGGAAGTCAGTATAGACAAAGGCAACATTAATTGAGAGCTGGCCCGTGACGATTCTTGTAGCTCCGGCCAAAAGCCTCTGAGATGACTAGCTGCAACTAACACGATCCCTACCACAGCCATGGCCCAACCAAAATAATATATGGGGGCAGCTATGATGGACACACCTGACTCAAACAATGACAAGAAGGTAAAGATTAGGATGTAGCTTATAAGCGGGCGGCGGAAAACCTGCAATGCGTGAATATACATTGCCATACACATAAGTGACGTTACAAACCATACGCCCGGTCCATGAGCCTCAGAAAACAGGTAATAGTACGCCGCTACGCCGGCCAACGGTGCTATAGTCATGCCGATGCCAGAAAATGCTATGCCTGCCTGAATAAGCTTGGGTTTGTTATGAAACAGCCAAATACCACCGCCGTAAAGCACACCCATCACTAGCAAGACCGCAATGGTCCGGATAGCACCATTGGCGCCACCAAAAGCAATAAATAGACCGACTGAGGCTACGAATAAGAAAGCACCGAAGTAAAGCAACAGGGATGTATTGTCTAATTCGATCTTTGGCATGCTCGGCTCGGTTACCGGGACCGGTTCGGTTATATAATCCGGTTGACTGCTTGCAGTCCAAGCTACGGCAGATGCCTGGCGCCCTGGCAACGCCATATCTTCGTTAGGCCTAAATTCTTCAGTGGCAGGCACAATACCTTGCTGTTCAATATCAGCCAGCATCCGATCAATAAGTGCACGTTCCGCATTGCTTTTGGCTATCTTACGATAACCGGCAATAAATTTAATCCATTCAAGATTGCGCTCAGCCAGACGTGCCTCTGCTGACTCGCCTTCGGGCCTTTTATTGCCTCTTGTCAGCAGATAGATAATGAGCCCAAGAATTAACAGCCAAAACAACATAGTTATGCAGGTATTCCTTTAACCATAAGAATACCTCAATTGTTCGCTAGCTACAATTGTTATTGTTTAACAGGGTAATTTAGGCTATTGGCCTGTTAGCTTGACTTCAAATTGGCCCGATGTTTTGTAGGAGCGTTATTTCTTTTCCTTTTTGTCATCGTCTACTACTTCGCCTTCTACTGGTTCGTCTTTGGCTTTTTTATCGTCCGTCTCTTCCCCATTTTTTGAATCTTCTGACCCGGATCCGGCCGGCTGTTCATACATTTTAGCGCCAATAGGCATCATTTTGTCGGTTAGGGCTTTAGCGGCCGCTTCCAGCGTTTCTTTGTCGGCCTTGTCATCGGCAACTGCCTTTTTTGCGGTTTCTATAGCTTCATCCAGTGTTTTAACATCTTCTTCGGCCAACTTATCTTTATAATCGGATTTCATCTTTTCGGCTTGATAAACCGTGCTATCCAGGTGGTTACGGGCATCAATGGCCTCACGCTTTTTCTTGTCTTCTTCAGCGTGGGATTCAGCTTCTTTTGCCATCTTTTCAACTTCGGTTTTGTCCAGGTTGCCGCTGCCGCTGATGGTAATGCTCTGTTCTTTGCCACTACCTTTGTCTTTGGCGCTCACATTCAAAATACCGTTGGCATCAATGTTAAACGTCACCTCAATTTGCGGCACACCACGCGGTGCGGACGGAATACCGTCCAATACAAATCGGCCCAAACTCTTATTGTCGGCCACCATTTCACGTTCACCTTGGACTACATGGATTTCTACTTGGGGTTGGTTATCGGCAGCCGTACTAAATACTTCGCTTTTACTAGTGGGGATAGTGGTGTTGCGTTCAATCAGTTTTGTGGCCACGCCGCCGAGGGTTTCAATACCCAATGACAACGGGGTCACATCCAGCAACAAGACATCCTTAACATCACCCTGCAATACGCCCGCTTGGATGGCCGCGCCGATAGCAACGACTTCGTCCGGGTTTACACCCTTCATGGGATCTTTGCCAAAAATTTTCTTTACCTTTTCTTGGACGGCGGGCATACGGGTCATACCGCCCACCAGCACAATGGCATTGATATCAGCCGCTTTTAAGCCAGCGTCTTTAAGGGCTTTTTCACATGGGTCGGCAGTTTTATCAATAAGCTCTTGGACCAGCTGTTCGAGCTTAGACCGTGTCAGCTTGTGTTCAAAGTGCTTTGGCCCCTCGGCGTCAGCAGTCAAGAAAGGCAAGTTGATATTAACTTCTGTGGTTGTAGAAAGTTCAATTTTTGCCTTTTCGGCTTCATCACGCAGGCGTTGCATAGCGGCTTTATCGTCAGTAATATCAACGCCCTGCTCCTTTTTGAATTCATCTCGCAAGTAGTTGACAATAATGCGGTCAAAGTCGGCACCACCTAAGTGAGTATCGCCGTTGGTAGATTTAACTTCAAAAACACCATCACCAAGTTCCAGGATAGATA
>DATLEQ010000076.1:0-4595 GCA_035525115.1 Candidatus Limnocylindrales bacterium | reverse complement strand
ATGCTGTAGATTTCGATCTTGATGTTCTTTCGGGTGACACCGATATGTTTCGATGGTTTTTGCTATGTTATCTGTTTGGAAAGCCAATTCAATCTGAGGTTGCGGTATCGACATGGCGGCTTTTTATCGAAGAAAAGTTGGATACGCCGTGGGCTATTGCTGAATCGCCTGACCGGAGTTTGGTTAGCGTTCTGCATAGAGGGGGCTACACACGCTACCAGCATGTCACCGCACATGGATTGCGTCTTTGCATGAAGCGATTGATAAATGACTATGAGGGCTCACTGTATCTTATGCTAGAGAACAGCTTTGACGAAGACGAGTTTTCTAAAAGACTGCAACAATTATATGGTGTCGGCCCAAAGATAGCAGAGATTTTTATGCGTGAAGTTGAGGAGATTTTTGCGCGAAGGGCGGAGTAAAGAGGCCCAAACAGGGGGTGTTTTTGGTATAATTAGCAATATGAAAACCACTTACAAAACGGTTGTTATAGGCTATGGAAACCATGCATCAATTGAGATCCCGGACAAAATCCTGGCTGAGATTGGTGGTAATAAGCGAGCTCCACTGAGAATCACCATAAATGGCTACACGTACCAGAGCACAGCAACCGGAGTAGATGGTAAATGCATGGTAGTGTTCCCGACGCGTGACAGAGAAGCCTCGGGCGCTGCTGCCGGTGACCACGTAACGGTGTCCCTGGAGCTAGACGATGGCTATCGGAGTGTTGATGTGCCAGTTGCACTAAGTGAGGGTTTGGCCACAAATGGCCTGAGTGAAACATTTAAAAACCTTACCTATTCCAAGCGCAAAGAATTTGCCAGGCAAGTCAGTGACGCCAAGACCGACGAAACACGCGCGCGAAGAATCCAAAAAGTTGTCGCTGCCCTAAAAGCTAATTGACTCGTTTCATTAGATAGGGTTTTACAGGCATAGCGCCCGAGCAGGTCCAAGCTTAATTGTCGCCTGGAAGAGCCCGGCCAGCCTCTATGGCACGATATGCTTCATCTGGCTGTCCAACGAGGAAGTAGTGTGCTGCAGCCTCGCTGGCTTCCCAGCGAGCTACATCAGCATCCGGAAAAGCTGCTTCTGAAGGTATAGTTACATCCGCAGCCTCCCAAAAATCAACCAATTTTTGGTTGGGAATGCCTGGTCCAATTTCATATGACATATTGTTAGATTACCACCATTTTTGTAGATTACAACCCTTAGAAATTAAGTTACAGCGCCGGCTTCACTATTTACTAATGCACATAAATTACTCATAAGTATAAGCACCAACGTTTTACCTACACTCACGGTATATGTGCCACATAAAACAATATAAATATATCGTAAAACAATAAATAGTGTGTTAACATGGCAACTATAATAAATACGAAAGGAACGCTAAATGAAAAACGGGCCTGTAACTATCTTAAGGGGAGCTGTTGTTCTTATGGGGCTTATAGTGATGGCGTTATGCCTTTTTGTGTTGCCTGCTTGGATTAGCTCGGACAAAACCGGATATTATCGTCCAATTTTAATTGGCCTCTACGTGACGGCAATTCCGTTTTTTATTGCGCTGCATCAGGCACTGAAGTTACTGGGCTATATTGACAATGATAAAGCGTTCTCGGGATTATCAGTTAGGGCATTAAAGAATATAAAGTATTGCGGGCTGGTAATCAGTGGGCTGTTTGCCGCCGGCCAGCCATACGTATTTTATGCCGCGGATAGGGACGACGCTCCGGGTGTGGCCTTAATTGGGTTTGTAATTATCGGTACGTCATTTGTGATTGCAACCGCAGCGGGGGTATTCCAGAGTCTTGTACAAAATGCGGTAGATATAAAATTGGAAAACGATTTAACGGTATAGCTAACCATGGCAATTATAATTAATATTGATGTCATGCTGGCTAAGCGCAAGATGAGCGTTACAGAGCTGACAGAAAGGGTTGGCATAACCATGGCTAACCTCTCCATACTTAAAAATGGCAAGGCTAAAGCCATCCGACTATCCACGCTAGAGGCGATATGTAGGGCCTTAGACTGCCAACCTGGCGACATCTTGGAGTACAAAAGTAACGAAGATACTATAAGCTAACTATGAGGCTACAAGCATGAAACGAAAATCAGTCCCGATTATAATTGTTTCGCTCTTGATCGCGTTAGTATTTAACTGGTTCTTTTATGGCAAACCGCCAGGTATTTCTGTTTTTATATTCAGCTCTTTGATACTTGGTTTTACGTTTTATTTGGCGCAGAAGTTTAGGAACCCGCTTAACATGGCGATCCTTTGGCTTAGCCCTGTTATTTTATTTTTTTCTTTGATGGTTTTTGTGAGGGCGAACGAATTCTTGGCAGCTATGAATATATTTATAGTGTTGTACCTACTGGCATGGGTGGTAAGGCTGGGCCATCAGCCTAATGTAAACTTGAGCCACTACAAGGTTTTTCAGTACATAAGCCTATTAACCGCTGTGCCGCTCCGAATAGCGGGTGAAGCCGTTAGGTTTTTGCTAAAACTGGTATCAGGCCGCAATACTGCCGAAAAGAAATCGTCGGCCGCACCTGTTATCCGCGGTCTGATACTCAGCCTGCCGGTCCTGGTAATATTTCTGATTCTTTTATCATCGGCCGACTTGGTCTTTAAGCAATATGTTGGTTCGCTCTTTAACCCCGATATTTCCCCGGAAACCATATTCCGCTTGGGCCTGATTGGCTTTGTCGCAAGCATGTTCATGGGTGCTTACGCACTTATATTTATGCCGACCTCCAGACCCGAGGCTGATCATCAAACCTCCAATATAAAGTTTGGTTTAGGCACGACTGAATCGTCGGTTATTTTGGGCTCAGTAGGCCTGCTGTTCTTTGCGTTTGTGATGGTACAGCTGGCATATCTGTTTGGCGGGGCAGATCAAATTGTGGCTACGGGACACACCTATGCCGAGTATGCGCGCAAAGGGTTTTTTGAGCTGATTACGGTAGCCGCCCTATCTTTGGCGCTTATACTGACCATAAAAAATTCCACGACGTTCCTTACAAAGCAGCAGGCATTTACCTTTAAGTGGCTTAGCGGAACGCTGGTGGCACTGGTATTGGTTATCATGCTTTCTGCCCACATGAGGCTGAACCTTTACGAAGAAGCGTATGGCTTTACAACTCTGCGCCTAGTGAGCCACCTGTTCATATTGTGGCTGGCGATCGCATTTGCGTTGCTTTTATTCCATATAGTAAGGGAAGAGAGTGAAGGGCGACTGGCGTCCAGGTTATTTACCAGCGCCCTTTGCTTCTTTGCGGTCATAAATATTATTAATCCGGATAATTTTATTGCCCAGCAGAATATTAATCGTTTTAACAGGTCAGGCAAGCTAGACCCTTACTATTTAAGCAACTTGTCAGAAGATGCCGCGCCCGCGATTGCAGGATTGTTGGACCACCCTAACAAAGAACTGAAGGACAGCGCCGCGAATATGCTCTACAAACAACAGCGGCGAGTGCGGCGACTCCCCGATAATTGGCAGTCTGCCAATTTGTCCAGAAGCCATGCTAACCAGATATTTCGCAGCAATGCTGCCCAAATTGAGGCTAGCAAGTTGTTTAATACATATCCGGACCTGAACGCCCGGTAAGAGCTATTTTGCTGGTGCTTGCTTTTAGCTAGCCACCATGTAACGCTAGTAAGTATGAGTGATATGGAAACCGGAAAGCGCGTCGTATTTACAGGCCCATACCTGCGGCATGATAATGTCCACGCCCGACCCGATGGTTCGTTTGTAGTTTATGCTCCGCTTGGAGATGCATTTGTGCTTAATACTCTGGGATTGGCTGCAATAGGGGCTATAGAAGCAGATTTAATGCCAGATCATGATCAGCAAGTATCCAGATGGGCCGAGGCCAATCAGGGACCGAATATTTTGTCACCAGAGGACCCCTGTGCTTAAGCTATAAAAAGCCCACCTGAGCTTTGCTATTATGTATATATGAGAAAAATAGTAGTACTGACATTTGTTTCATTAGATGGGGTTATGCAAGCACCCGGCGGGCCGGAGGAGGACACTTCAGACGACTTTAAGTATGGCGGATGGACCTTCCCGTATTTTGATGAATTTTCAGGTAATATAATGAACGAACAAATGGGTATGCCATTTGATTTGCTGCTTGGCAGAAAAACCTATGATATATTCGCTGGTTATTGGCCAAAGCAAGACCCGGCAGGCCCGGTGGCCGCACCATTTAATAAGGCGATAAAATATGTTGTGTCGCACTCGGCGCTAAAACACGATTGGGAAAAATCAGTGCTTATTGACGGAGATGTAGCCGCGAAGCTAAGGGAGCTAAAGCAGCAAGATGGGCCAATGCTGCAAGTGCATGGAAGCGGCAATATGGTTCAGACTTTGCTAAAGAACGACCTTGTTGACGAGCTTTGGCTCAAGATATTTCCTGTAACGCTTGGCAAAGGCAAACGCCTATTCGCAGAAGGGACAATACCTGCTGCATTTGAGCTTATGGAGTCCAAAACTTCGCCAGGCGGTGTTATATTCGCCAATTATAAAAGATCTGGCGATGTTAAGACCGGCTCGTTTGTGTAATCTGTGACTAGCAGTATATTG
>DATLEQ010000073.1:0-4752 GCA_035525115.1 Candidatus Limnocylindrales bacterium | reverse complement strand
ACATGCGTAAACGTGACTTTCTTAAATTGTTTGGCTTGCTCTGCAATGGCGGCATGGATGGGCCATAAATCCCGGTTTTTAACCTTAAAAATACCCTTCATTTGGTTTACAACCAAGAGGCTGTCCATGTAGACGCTCACCTGGCGGGCACCCCGCTTAAACGCGTCTTCCAGCCCCAGGCGCAGGGCCTGGTATTCCGCTTGGTTATTGGTCGTAATCCCCAGGTAAACTCCCCGCTCCACGAGCACTTCATTTTCCATAGTCATGAGCACGTAGCCAGAGGCTGACGGGCCGGGGTTCCCGCGCGAACCACCGTCGGCGAACAATTTAATCTCTTTGGGTAATAATGCGGCCGATGCCTTCTCAGGCCTGCCAAATAATGCGTCCACTCGCTTGGCAAATGCCTCATCCTTTTCGGTAACGGTATCGCCTGCGTCATGGGTGCTCAACCACAGTTCAACGGTACTGTAGGTATTTTTAATAGTCGGGTGGTGGTTCATCTCGTTAGCGATAGCGGCTACGTTATTAATAAACAGTGTCGCTTCTTCAAAATCTTTAAACGTAAATTTTTGGTAAAGTTTATTGTCTGCCGTTTGCCACATCCCTATATGGTAGCACGGAGCAACTTTAGGATAAGAGTTAGATTTATTATTGACAACTGCTAACATAAGTACTTTTAAAAATACTTATATCATGTTATGGTTACTGCATGAAAAGGCGCAATTTTATCGCCGCCACCACGCTAATGACGGGGCTTGCCTTCTTTGGCCTAGGGGCTGAGGCAGGTTTGGAGAATATTGGCCATGAAGCCGGCATTGCCGCGGAACACTGGGGCGATAAAGAGTATGTTAAGCCTGCCGAAGATAGTGCTAAAGGCGATGAGCTGACACGGCAGACGTACCTTTATTTTGGCGCCATGATGGTATCTTTTGCGTTTGCCGCCCAGCAGCGAATCAAACAAAGTAACCTGGAAATAGCAGCCGAAACCCGCGATTTGGTAGAGGACCTGGTTGCTCAACAACCAATAACCGAACGGGCTATCGGCGATCTGGCCTTAGCAAGCGAGTTTGGGGCTATGGCGCTAGAACAGTTCCCTGCCACCTACCCCCCAATCCCAGAATTGCCCGAGTATGTGCCCGCAACGCCAGAACCAAGGTGGGCACAGGTCATACAACTTCCGCGGAGAGTGTATGCCCCAGACCCCAATTCCCGGGGTGTGGCTTAGAAATATCTATATATCAATATCATTGACATATATAATACAGCATGGTATTATATTAGTATGGTAGAGCGAAAAGCCTTTCAGTTGCTGGCAGGAGTTACCTTATTTACAAGTACTGCTTTAGGAGGTGCTGCAGCTGCAGAAGCCTTTGCAGCACATCATCTTGATACTATAGCGGAAATATATGAGAGGCCTTACGCAGGCTCTCATGGGCTGTCCGTATCTGAGTCAGGCCAGCAAACCGCAAGCGTTCTGCATGAGAAAGCAGATTTGTTGCGTGGCTTTAGAAATGTTCATGCTGGATCAGCTGCAGGAGAATTGGTACTGCTAGCGGCAGTATATGCAGGGTTTCGCCGCCCAGACGAGACCGAGCCCTCCGCTGCGGTTTCGCCTGCCCAAGCCGTTTAAGACCTCGGTGAAGTTAGCTGTTTGCTACACCTGAACTTAATTTAAGCTATACTATCCTCTGTTATCGGGGTGTAGAGCAGTTGGTAGCGCGTACGGCTGGGGGCCGTGAGGTCGCAGGTTCAAGTCCTGTCACCCCGACCATGTAAAGAGCGCGGTCTGGTATCGTGAGGTTGTTTCGGGAATTGAACTTGTTGTTTGTAGTATGCTAAGTTAATATTTAGATAATAACCATAAGGAAAATATGGAAAACGAGTCACCTAGCCAGCCTAACTTGGCCCAAGATACTGACATTCCATCTACTCAACCAAATATCATTACGAGAGCTAAAGTTATTCAGCCCCTTAACGATATGTCTGCATACGTTAATTCAAACCAATCGCCAACAAGTTCACAACCCGTATCTACTGAGCAACAAGTCAATAATAATCCTGATGTACCTTTTGACTCATCAAAGATTTACGCTGAAGCCACGCATAATACTACCTCAGCTGTTCAGAATGCAGTCACTACGAATAACGAAACAGCAAAATCAAATCAGCGGGTAGCTATAAGGGTGCCAGCCCTCCAAATTTATGCTTTTTTAATTATTCTGTTCAGGCTTTATGGACTTATAGCAACCATGAATTTTTATCGTATTGCACATACTTCTCAAACTTCTTTAGGTAATGTATCATCTTCCGATAGCATTTTTAATTCTCCCCTGTTATTCATTGCCCTAGGCGCATCACTAATCAACATCTCTATATGTGTGTATTTGCTTGTTGCAAAGAATATTCAGACAGTTAAAACTTTGCTGACAGCACTGTTGATTCTTAATGGCATAGATCTACTTTATCTAATTATGATAAGGGTTAAGTATTTATCAGGTAGCAGTTTTAGCTCAATTATTTCATTGTTAGTATCTGTGGGCTTTCTTTTGTACTTATGGAGTATTAGATCTCAAGTTGACGTAGAGGACTCACGTTCACGAAATTGATTTAAAAAACCTATGGGCTGCTTCCGGTGCTGTATTTGCTGTAGATATATAAAAAACGAATAGCCCGAATGTGCCTTGCGTTAGAGCTTTCAGTTTTGCGATTGCGTACTGGCCTAGACACAACCGGAAGGCCAATTACTTGCCCGAAGAAATACTGTAATGCTACCTTAAACTTACACTCACATCTTGACTACATAATACTTTGTAAAACAAAAGCCCGAGTTTTAGCTCGGGCTTTTTAATTAGCCGGTCTGCCAACATGACAACCTGGTTTACAATCCCCAGGTGGGTCTCCGCACGGTGCGGCCAAAGCCACACACGAATATTGGAATCCCTAATGATAAGTATTCAGATTATCATTTAGTTGGCGAACCAGCCGTACCTATTATACAACCCCGCATGCCTGATGATCTAGTTTTTTGAGGTCAAAATAATAAACCAAGCAGGGCTTGGTTGAGGTTAATAAGTAAAACCGAAAACGCCGGCACAGCTAACAGCAAGGCAAAGACAATAAAAAACCCAAACTGTTCCATTTGAGCCATAGCCCTCTGCAAGCCCTCGGGAGCAAACGCATATAACAGGCGTGAACCATCCAAAGGAGGCAACGGAATCATATTAAATACGAACAAGCCGATATTGATTTGTACAAAGATCAGCAATGCGTCAATAACATTCGCGCCTAGGAAATTCTGGGTTAAGTGCATAAAGCTGGCACCCATGATGGCCAGCAGCAAGTTTGTGAGCGGCCCCGCTAGGCCCACCAGCGCTGCCCCGTATTCTCCATAACGCACCCGGTAAGGGTTAAACGGTACGGGCTTGGCCGCTAGTAGTGGCACGCGGAATAATATGAGCGTAATCAGCGGCAATAACAATGTCGCAAACGGATCAACATGCCGCAATGGGTTTAATGATATGCGCCCCTGGCTGTGAGCCGTGTCATCCCCTAACCAGTATCCCGCAAACGCGTGCATTGCCTCATGCAAGGTGATAGAAATGACAAGGGATATGAATACAACGACAAATCCGAAAAAATGCAGGTCAGACAACATACCCCTAGTATAGCAGCCTATGCTTGACCTAACAGATAAAAACCGCTATACTCACACCTTGAATCGTATTAATATTCAGGGATTATCATGCAGATATGTGAACTCAACGGCAAAGGCAAACAGTACGGCAGCAATGTCAGCTTTTCGCAGCGCCATACCAAAAAAGTCTGGAAGCCCAACCTGCAGACTAAAACATTCATGTTAGACGGCAAAAAAGTTACGATGAAGCTGAGTACCCAAGCCATCAGAACCCTCAAGAGAAAAGGCCTCCTCACAACCCCTACGACACAAAAGATATCTAACTAGCATAGCTAGCCAGTTATCTTTTACGCTTTACTGTAACAGGATTAAATACACCACCTTGGCATGCTAAACTTACACTATGAATATGCCAAAAGAAGTTCGGCCCGTAGCCCTAGAGAAGGATGATGGCAACCAAGCACCTCTCCTTCTTGACGCTAATGCTGAGCAAGCAACCTTGAGGGCTAGCGAACTTCTAGCTTGGAGCCGTCCTCGTGTTTGGCTGGGGGCAGTGGTAGAACTGGGTGATGGTTCTATCGATTATGGCTTAGGCGACTTCACACGAGATCATTGACGTTCTAATATGACGAGCTGGGTAGTTTCTGGGAATTCACCGCTTTTTAGCTTGAGCTTAGGTAGTGGTTCGCCTGGCTCCATGGCGAGGCCCTTTAAGGCTTCTTCTAGCGGTTGTTGCGGTACTTCGTAGTTAACCGATTTATCTTCATAGTGAGTTGGAATTACTATTTTTGGTTCAATTTTTTTGATAAGTGCCAATGCGCCGATACCATCCAGGGTATAACCGTTGCCGCCAACCGGAACGATTAAAACGTCTATTGTTCCCAGGGCTTCCAGCTGGTTATCATTAAGTTCAGGATAGACGTGCCCCAGTATGGCTACCCGGACGTCATCGTTCATAATCTTAAATATAGTCGCCGTTTGCTGGCCGGCTTCATCCATATGGGCACGGGCAGCGATACCCTGTACGGACATGCCAGATACTTCGTACTCGCCCGGCTGGTTAATAATTATCTTGGGCTCGGCTTTTAGGTCATTAGGCAGTCCAGTAAATAAGACAA
>DATLEQ010000069.1:0-21554 GCA_035525115.1 Candidatus Limnocylindrales bacterium | reverse complement strand
GATCTGGTGGTGCCCAATGTACCTTTGCGGGTCAGCGCTGGTGATAGCGAAATGCGTTTGCGCAAAGAGGCGGCGGCCGCCTTAGAAAAAATGGTTCAGGACGCTGAGCAAGACAAGATAAGCCTGATGCTGGCCAGCGGCTACCGGTCTTATCAATTGCAGGTAGCCGTTTATAACGCCAACGTCCAAAAATATGGCCAAGCCGGTGCCGACAAGCAAAGTGCCCGCCCCGGCACCAGCGAACACCAAACGGGCTTGGCGGCGGACCTTGAGCCAGCGAGCCGGCAGTGTGAGGTTGAACAGTGCTTTGGAGATTTGCCTGAGGGCCAGTGGGTGGCCGCTAACGCCTATAAGTATGGTTATGTCATCCACTATTTAGAGAATAAAGACGCCGCGACCGGCTATGAGTATGAGCCCTGGCATATCCGCTACGTGGGTATAGAGTTGGCCGCTGAACTACATCAACAAGCCGGGGTCACACTGGAAGAGTTTTTTGGCATCGTCCCCAACCGCCAACCTTATTAAAACAAGTAAGCATTATTTGAGCCGGGTAGCTAAAACTCGGTAGATTTAATGACACCTATGGGGACAAACTTAGTAATAATGGCCTTTACGCGCTCGGTTTGGGCTTGCACGGTGGTGCCGTTTTGGGAACGTGCCAATGCCTCATCGGCCTGATCCAAGGGGTACAACTTAAAGTCGTGTCGGGCAAGCAGGTCCGCATGGGACTGGCTCTTCTTTTGGGCCGCCGTCCATTCATAGTGCATATAATAAGGTAACAGCTTCGGACTTTTGATTTGCTGCGTAGCGACATCAATATCCATAATAGCCATACCCCCAATCAGGTTTTCTACCGGCACCTGTGAACTAATAAAATTACCCAACGAATACCAGACCAGTGTTTGGTGGCTGTCGCTGCCGTTTAGTACTTTAACTGGCTGGACTACATGCGGCCCTACCCCTACCACGACATCCGCATTATAACTAGCCAGGCTTTGTGCTATACGGTCCTGGTCAGCACTAATATCACCGCTGTTCTCATTGCCCCAGCTCATACTGACAAGCACGAAGTCGGCGTTCTTGTGGGCTTCTTCAATTTGCTGCTTGGCCAGGGTATCCGTATACATATTTATACCGTAAGCAGTGGCCTGCGCATTATTGGTGCGCGTGGTGTATGACAAAAATGCGAATTTGACGCCTTTTACTTCAAAATATCGAACCTTGCTTTGCTCCTCGGCGGAACGGTTGGCCCCGGCGACCGCTAACATGTTTTTTTGAGCATCCCAGCCGGCCAGCATGGCATCAATGGCTGGCTGGCCTTTATCATTGGTATGGTCGGAGCCTAAGTTCATGACATTGCAGCCCACATTCGCAAAAGCTGCAGACCAAGCGGCCGGTGCATTAAAATTAGGGAACGTACTTATGCCTAAACTTTCTCCGCCTGCGGGGGTTGATTCGTTACAAAGCCGTATGTCTGATTTTTCAAAAAATGGCTTGAGGCTACTCATTAACGGCAGATAATCATAACCGCCCGGTTGTTTGGCGGCATTATTGATTGATTCAAAGGCTAAGTTATCCCCTATGGCGACCAAGCGGATAGTACCCGTTGGAGCGGGGGCGGTAGGTTGTGGCGCTACGTTCTGCTGGGCAGCGGGTGGCGTAGATTTCTTAAAATACTTTTCATATGATGCCAAAGCCACGCCACCAGCCAAGCCTATAAGAATTAGGCCAAATAAAATAACCCGTAGGGCTCTGCCCTTTTTGCGCTTTCTTTTAACAGGCTCTGCCCTAGGGGCAGGCGGCAGATCTGGCGGGGTGTCTGGCACCGGAGACTGTCGTGGTTGGCTACTGGCCGCTGGTTGTGGACGGCGCATGGCGGACGGAGCTGAAGGCGACGAACCAGAGCGCGGCTTCGGGCGGCCATAATAAGCGGGGGCCGATCTTTGGTTCCCCCGAGCCCCCCTAAATCGGCTGCGAATATCGTCATCCATCTGTTCTTATTATACCTAAAAAGCATGAGAGGCTTTAAGTTTTTTTCTGGTTTGGTGCTACCTCTCAGGTTTGTTTTTTTCTATCAAGCTTGTCCAACTTAAGCCCCTTGACTACGAAGTAGACGGCCGCGGCTACGATGACAAAGCTCATCAATGTGTTCATAAAACTGCCATAACCCAGCTTGCTTTTGCACTCATTGGCTACGGTCTTCATGCAAATAAAACGGGTACTTAATTCCCCGCCCCCATACAGCAACCCAATAAGAGGGTTAAAGATATTTTGGACCAGTGAATCCACGACACTTTTGGCGGCCACACCTAAAATTAGACCAACCGCCAAACCCACTACCCCCTGTTCGCGTACGAAATCCACAAATCCCTGGATCCAGCGGGGTGCCTTAATTGGCGGAAAAACAACAATATCCTTATCGGTGTGTGACTTTGTGGTTGGTTGCTGGGCCGGCATGCTATGACTCCTGTTTCTGTTGCATTTTAACATTTCGGGCCTGAAGAATCTGCTGCATAGCTACTGCCATGGCGGCCTCTTTTAAAGATAGCTGTGCGTCATCGGCATACTTTAGGGCTTTTTTGGTAGCCGGGATTAGGTACTCCTCTAGCTTTTTGTTCACTTTTGACTCATCCCAATGTTCGCCGGCACGGTTTTGCAGCCATTCCAAGTAACTTACGATGACTCCACCGGCATTGGCTAAAATGTCAGGGATAATTATGATGCCCTGTGCCGTTAAGAGGTCATACGCTTTATCGGATATGGGTCCGTTGGCAAGTTCGAGGATGATCTTAGCGTGGACATTCGGCGCGTTTTCCTCGTTAATAACGTCTCCAAGGGCAGCCAGTACCAGTATGTCGACTTCTTCGGCCATGAGCTGGTCGTTAGTAATAACTACGGCGTCATCAGCTTTATAGTCACTTAATTTGCCGCCTTGTTTTTTATATTCCGCCAGCTCCACGGCATTTAAGCCAAAGGCCGAGCTTATGCCACCGCTGCTATCCGTAGCGGCTGTGAGCTGCAGTTTGGGCAGGACTTCCGTGGCTATAACCCCAAAGAATAGGCCAACATTTCCAAATCCCTGAATGGCGTAGGTTAATTCTTGATTATCTTTTTTAAGATGTTCCAGCACGGTTTTTAGGGCAATGACGCCGCCGCGGCCAGTAGCTGATTCACGGCCGTTGCTACCCCCTTTGGCGATTGATTTACCGGTAAAGCTGGCATGGGAGGTGTCGCCGGTTATTTGCTCAAACTCATCAACCATCCAGTCAATAACCTGCGCGTTCGTATTTACATCCGGTGCCGGTATGTCCTTATCGGGACCGATATGCGGATGTAAATTTTGTACGTATGCCCGTGATAATTCCTCTAAGTCTGCCCCGTTTAGCTGGCGCGGATCGATGGCTACACCGCCCTTGCCGCCGCCCAGCGGCAATCCGACAGCAGCATTCTTGAGGCTCATCAGGGTAGCCAATGCGCGCACTTCGTCAAGGTCTACGGCAGGATGAAACCTGATACCGCCCTTGTAAGGGCCCAGCACATTCTTGTGTTGCACCCGATAGGCTTTATGTGTATCACCATTTTTAAGGGTGATATCAAAAATATGTTCCTGGTCAATCTTAAGCAGATAATCAATGTCCTCGCGGCTCAGGCCCAAAGACTTCCCTACCCGTTCAATCAAATGGTGGGCGCTTTCTAGCATCCTAATACTACCTCCGAATAGTAGGTTTGATTGTACGCCTATGGCTGCTACTTATCTAGAGGCTCGTATGCTGGCGCAGGAAATCTTCTGCCCGATAATAAATAATCCGCTTATGGTCTGCGTCAAGCCGGTCCAGCCGCCGGGCCATAACGCGCATACGTGGGCTTTTACTGAGGCTTGATTGGTGTTTTTCTATAAAACGCCAAAAAAGGCCATCCCAGATATCCGACCACACTCCCCGGTCATAATCACTGATATCCAACACGGCACTGCTTGGGGCAATGTAAGCCTTGCCACCCCCAGCATCATCCCAGGCATCAAATTGGCTCATGCTGTTCACATCGGTGACAACTGTCCAATCATATGCGTCTATCAACAATTCCTGCTGCCATTGGCATATTTGGCTCGGTTCAATTTCGCACAATATCATCAGGTTACCGGCAATCATGCAGCGTTCGGCGCTATGGGCATAAGCGTGCCCACTTATCTTTTTAATCAAGTTATCCAACGGTGGCAAACCGGTAGTTGCGGTATACCAGGCACCGGTTAGTTTACGGTGATGATTGAAGGGATTTTGCGCACGCAAGGCTGTAGCTTGATGCAAATATATACCACGGACATATTCACGCCAGCCTAGAACTTGCCGAATAAAACTTTCTAAACTCTGCAAGGGTACGGGCCGGGCAGCGTGGCGGGCCAAAGCCGCTTGAATAATTTCTTGGGGCTTCAACAGCCCTATGTTGAGGCTACCCTCTAATAAACTATGGTAAAGCCACGGTGCTTGGCTGCTTAGCGTTTCCTGATAGGTCCCGTAATCATCAATCCGATTTTCTAAAAAATCGTGCAACCAAATCTGGGCCTCGCTATGGTTAGTAGGCCATATAAACTCAGAGCTGCCCGGGTTATCAGGAAAGTGTTCAGCCACCCAAGCAAGCGCCTCGGTTACAAACTTATTATCACCAAACACGGGGAAGCTAGGTAGTACAACATTGGGGGCAAGCTTCTGGGCCTTAGCTTCAAAGGCCCACTTGCCACCCACCGGCTTATAGTTATCGCCAATCAGTACATTAAAACGCTCCCGTTGCCACTGGTAAAATTCTGCAAAGGGATGCTTGTGGCGTTCAGTAAAATACTGCCTTACCTCTTCCTCCTTTAGGTAAAAGTTGGGGCTCGGAAGAAAGGTAACATTAGGCAGCTCAGGGCGTTCACGCCGAGCCTGTAACAAGCGCCTGGTTAGCACATCGTCGGTCGGGTCAATAATATATATCTGCTCCGCTTTACTTACCCGCTCAAAGATATCGCCGCTTTTCGCAAAAACATCCAGTTCAATATAATCTACTTTAAAACCAGCGGGCCACAAGACTTCTTCGGCATAACGGCGCATACTGGCCCGATGTAAAATAAGTTTTTGCTTATGTACTCGTCGGGGAAGCTGACTGTCTAACCCATAGTAAAGCGGCTCATTAATCATCATGACCGTATCGACCTTGGGCAGGTCATGAAGTGGATACAGCTGGTGCGGATACAAAAGCAAGACCGATTTCATAATGGTTACGCTTATTGTAGCGTACCGCGAACAGTCCAGGTAGTCATAAATTTAAGGTGTACCAGCGAGTATGTTTAGCAAATCAGCCGGATGGGCCGCCAGGGCATCAGGTGCGGTGTTTTTCAGGATGTTGCTCGTTTGCAACCCCCAGCTCACGGCTGCCGCTTTTACGCCAGCGCGCTTGGCGGCTTCTATATCGCGTACTTCATCGCCTATCATCCAGACGTTTTCGGGCACATATTTATATTTGGATAGCAGATGCCGGATAGCGTAGTGTTTACCAAACAAAGCCGAGCGCCGCAGTACCGTGACCTGCTCTTTTAGCCCATAACGGCCCAACACCTCTTTGATTGTCTCTGGGTTATTTGTACTGAGAATGTACAGTATATTTCCTGCACTGGCTAGTTGCGCTATCACCTCTGGAATGCCATCAAACAAAGTAATATCCTTACTATGCTCACGGAACCGTTTTAGGCCTTCGCGCATGACGCCGGGGATCTGCCAGGACTTAACGCCTATCCAGTGTTGCAACTGGGTGGCCTTAAGCCCGCGTAAGCGCTGGTACTGGGCTTCATTCAGATGCGGCCAGCCATGCTCGGCCGCCATATCGTTATACACAGCCCTAATCAATGCCGAGCTGTCGGCAATCGTACCATCAAAATCAAAGATAATGGTTTTAGACATACCCTTACATGTGCTCCGGAGCCGGGATGTTAAGCAGCTCAAGCCCATGCTCTAAGGTGTTGGCATAAGCCGAGACTAAATGCAGGCGTAGTTCTTGGCGCGGGTCGCCAAGCACCCTATTATGCTCATAAAACCTGTTAAAAACCTGGGCTAGCTCATACAAATAAGTACAGATATGGTGGGGCATTAGCTCTTCTACGGCTTTATCTACCGTTTCAGCGTATTCACCGATCTTGCGCAGCAAGCTCCGCTCCCCCGCCTCCAAGTGATCGAACTCCTGGGATTGATCCTGGAAATCGGTTTTGGCCAAAATGGAACGTGCTCGGGCGTGAGCGTACTGCAGATAGGGGCCGCTATTACCCTCTAGTGCCACCGATTCGGCAGGGTCATAAATGATGTCACCACCAATCCGCTGCTTAAGGAATGCGTACTTTACAGCCGCCAAAACCGTTTGTTGGTTGTCCTGGCCGCTGGCAGCCCGGTTAGCCTCATGGGCGGCCTGTAAGATATCAGTTGCGCGTAAAATATTACCCTTACGACTACTCATTTTGACGCCGCCGGGCAGTTTAATGACGCCATGGGTAAAATGCTTGCTCCGGCTTACAACCTTGGGATAAAAATGCTCCAGCGCCTTTAGTACCACCTTCATGTACTCCACGATGTCGTTGGCCGTAATGATGACACTTAGGTCAAAGTGGTATTCTTGCCATTTACTGGCTGCCAAACCTAAATCTTTAGCCTCATAGGTTGGCAAACCACCAGAATTTATAAATACCCTGGTATGCAGCCCGTGCGGTTCGCCCTTAAATACGATGGCGCCGTCGGATTGCTCAAACACTCCCTCGCTAAGCCCTTTTTGTACCATATCTATACCAAGCTGGGTAACGGTGCTTTCTGGTACGTACTTCTCGAACTTATTAATGTGTAGCTGCTCGTAAAAGGCGTCAAAGCCATCGTAGCTCCACTGCCGGCATGTCCAATAGATTTGGGCAAAGGGCGAGTCATGGTCATTCCCAGCATGCAGCTCATATGCCCGTTTATTGACGGCAACTATCTCAGCTTTGGCCGTCTCGCTGTCTTCATAGGCAGTATTGCCTTCGACGTACCGCTCGCTAAGCCACTCGAGCCTGCTGGCCGATTGTACCGATTCAAGTTTTTCGGGGTGCTCGCCGCCTAAGAACTGCACAATAGCCCACATGGTTTTCCCCACGTGCAGCCCTACGTCACCACCGTAATTCAACCGGTGAACAGTGGCGCCGGCATTTTCTAGCAATTTGGCCACGGCGTCGCCGGTGATCGTGGTGTACAAGTGCCCCGCATGCAGCACCTTGAATGGGTTCGGGTCGGAATATTCTGCCACCACCGTTTTGCCCGCCAAGCTCTGGGCTGGGTGGCTTTGGGCAACTTTAAACAGCGCGGAGTCGGTTAACCGAAAGTTAATAAACCCCGGGCCGGCTACACTAACCTCTTCAATATCAGCCACCTGCCCTTTCACGTGTTCCGCTATGGTCTGGGCAACTTCCCTGGGGTTTGTGTTCAGTTGTTTACTCAAATGTAGCGCTATATTCGTCATATAATCACCAAATTGCTCATCCGGACGAGTAAGTTCAACAGCTCTCTCAGTCTGAAATAAATCTTTACACGCCTGGGCGACCGCCAGCTCTAAATCCTTCATGAGCCCAATTATAGCAACTTCTCTGTTTAAGTATCCTTAAAAGCTTTGGCCGTTAAAGAGAGCCTTGGGCAATATCACAGAACTCCAACATCGTCATATAAGCCATGGCCAGGTGCCCAAACTCCCTGCTGACATATTCGGCAAAAGGCTTACTGCCGTGATTTACCATGACCTGGCCGCTCGCCAATTCCTCCAAGCTTACAAATACCTGCCTATTAAGACTCAGCACGGCCCGGGAAAAATTTACTGCCCTATCAGCCGGGATGCTAGCTCGTGCCGTTATATCAACATAGGGGGCAATGTAGGGCGCCCGGGACACACCATAGGGAACACTATAAACGAGCCCGGCTTGGTGCCCGCCGATCAGGAAGTCACGCGGGTCAGCAAGCTCATATACATCATTTGGATCATATTGATGGGCTGACGTTATCCTAGCATCGGCGGCCGATTGGGCCACCTGAATGCCTGCTATAAACTGCGATACCCCGATACCGTGTTTTTCCAGCATTTCCATGGCCGTTTTGGCAGTTGAACCGGTAAAGATGTCGTCTTCAAACAACACTATATCCGATCCTCCTGCCCAATTATGTAAATTGGCCAACTGCTTAGGCAAATCGGGGCTTCCGGGACGTTTGCCTATCCCCATTAACTCACCTTTTGGATTAAAATGCCGCGATAGTTGAAGCGGGAAATTGCCGTAGGTATCGTATGAGTCAAGCGTAACCATTGGTAAGCTTTCATCTTTCACCAAGTCCTCTTTGGCATCAGCCAGTTGGTCGATATCGTGTATCGTAACCGAGCAGTTCGGTATGGTATCCTCAACCACATTTACTAGGCCGCCAAAGAATCTGTCCCACACAGCTTGGACATCCGGTGACCAAGTCATTGCTGGTACATTGGCATTGTCTAATAAGTCTGTCAGTGGTAATGCGGCTTCGTTTCTAAATATATATTGCTTATTCATCGTATTCTCTCAAATTAAAAAGGCTCCCAGAAGTAACGGGAGCCGCCTGGAGCCTTAATAGTGTTTAACAATTACAAGGACAGCCCCCGTTGATACGGTTGCTGCGACGCAATATAGCGGTAATTGCTGCATAGATCATAATAAAATTATAGTATATTAACCGGTGTTGTCAATCTCTCGCGCTGGTTCTTTGGTCGGACGCGCACACGAACTGCCAGATAACCATATACATGCTGCCCAGCAATACAAAGAACGTCAACGTCGTCACTAACACTTGCGGGTGTTCAAGCGGGTTAATGACGCGTTCGGACACGTCAAACAAAATGCCGGCCGGGTTCACCAGTACATCCCATGTATTCCAACGCAAAGTACGGCCAAGGTAAATCGCGAAACTTGTCATAGCCAACACGGCTCCCACTATGCCGGCTGCAATAACAGACCTTGTTTTTTGGAGCAGAACTTTATGGACCCATACCAGGCTTAACATGCCGGCCACCACCCCGTTCCAAATGCATGACAAAAAGAGTACGACGTCAAACAACACACCTATATCTCCGGTATTTTGCAGGTGGATGAGGTCGCTCATCAAATAAAAGCTATTTGGCAAAAAACCGAGCCACAAAAAAGTCAGCAGAATTGGTAGTGGCTCTTGCCAGCTTTTACGCTTTAGCTGCCGCCGCAGTAAAATTGCGAATATAGCCGGCATCCAGGCTAGCAACAGATTCCAAAACAAGAACCAATAATAGGTGTTATGGGTCGCTATGACCCTAAGGCCAAACAGCACGATGCTTACTAAATTGGATATAAGTAAGGCCTTTGTAATCCGGAGCCTGGCGGCAAGTGTTGCCATAATACCCCTTAATTATAACATCTTGGGCTGCGAGCACGGCGTTGAAGCCAGGTACCGCACGTAGTTCATGGCAAAAATATTACAGCTTCGTGCTATTCTTTGCTTCTATACTGTCAGCTAACACTTTATTTATAAGGGAGAGCCTGTGAAGTTAATGGTTATTAATGGTAGTGTCCGCGAGGGTCGCGCAGCCGATAAAGTCCAAAATTGGGCACTTGAGATCTTGAAGCAAATCCCTAACATAGAGCTGGATTTGGCCGACCTTAAAGAAATTGAGCTGCCCTTCTTTAATGAACCTATCATCCCATCTGTGGCCAAAGGCCAGTACCAGAACCCCGCAGGCACTGCATGGGCCAAACGCGTCGGCGAAGCCGAGGCATTTATCATGTTAACTGCGGAATATAACCACGGACCGACGGCGGTGCTAAAAAACGCCATTGACTGGGTATACGAAGGCTGGATGTATAAGCCCGTTGGTTTTATAAGCTACGGCGGCCTGGCAGCCGGTACCAGGGCCGTTCAGCAACTGAAACAAAATGTTTTAAACGTTAAATTATTCCCGGCTTTGGCTAACATTCATATTCCCAATGTGCGGCAAGCCTTTAATGACCAGGGCCAACCCGTTTACCCAGGGCTGGATGAAAATCTGAAAAAGCTTACCGCCGAACTTACTGATTTGCAGAAGCGGCTTGCCGGATAGTTAGGTCTGCTCTATTTACATGGCGGCTTGCTGTAGCGCCAGCGTGCGAACAGCTTCTAAGGTATAATGAGCAACAATGAAGCTGCTCGACCCCATCCGAGACATCGTTAAAAGCGTAATGCGCAGTTTTGCCCGTCTCCTTAACCACTTTAGCGGCGGCAAGCTGACACCAAACCAGGTCACTATTGCAGGCCTTTTAGCCCATCTGCCCATCGTCTGGCTCATTGCGACCAGGCATAATGTGGTAGCTGCCATTCTCTTAATTATTTTTGGCTTGTTTGATACGCTGGACGGCGAGTTAGCCCGCCTGCAGAAATGGACAACACCGCTAGGGATGTTTATGGATTCCTCAACCGACCGCATGAAAGAGATATTGCTGTACTGTGGGATAGTGGCAGCCCTACTCCAGGCAAATCACAAGGTTGTCATTGTTGCCGCTGTCGGCGCCCTTGGCGCTTCATTATGTACCAGCTACCTGAATGCATGGGGCGAGGCTGTGCTTGCCACTGTACAGAGCAGCAAGGCTCATGCCGTTAACAAAAGCTTCCGCAGTGGGCTGCTGAGCTTTGAACTGCGCATGGTCCTTATTATTGGCGGACTTTTATTTAATAGGTTGGATGTGGTGGTATATATAATTGTAGTGCTGGCTACCATAACAGTTATGCAACGATTTATGCATATTACCGGGCGACTAAAAAATGTATAAGCTTGATTTGCACACCCACTCTGTTAGCAGTCCCGATGGCGGTATTACGCCTGATCAATATGCCGCCGCCCTGGATAGCAACCTGCTTGACCTCATCGCCGTGACCGACCACAATCAGGTAGATTTTGCGCTGGGCTTACAGCAGCGGTTAGGTGAACGAATTATCGTCGGCGAGGAAATTATGACTACCGGTGGTGAAATTATAGGGCTTTACCTGAATACCTTGGTGCGTCCCGGTTTGTCACCCGAAGAAACCGTTCAGCGCATAAAGGATCAAGGCGGCATGGTCTATGTGCCCCATCCATTTGAAAGCGTCCGCCACGGACTACACCCCAGTGTCCTAGAAGAATTGGCTGAGCACATAGACATTATGGAGGTATGCAATGGGCGTGCCTTCTTGCAAAACCGTAGCGCCCAGGCAGTTATCTGGGCCAAACTAAACCGCGTTATTGGAGCCGCCAGCAGCGACGCCCACGGCGCCAGAGGTCTGGGCAAAACCTATACCAGGGTACCGGAATTGCCGCAGAAAGATGATTTGCTTAAGGCTCTGAGCCACGGAATCCCGGTAACCGACCATCCGGGAGTACGGGCACTTTTGTATCCGAAATACCACATGCTGCGCAAAAAAATCAAAGGCAGCCGGTCTTAGATGAACGATTATATCGCCGCCTTACTGTTCTTCTTGCCAGCCGGCCTGGCCAACATGACGCCCCCTATTGTAAATAAAATTCCTGGCATTAATAAGTGGAAAACACCCCTAGACCTTGGTAAGACATGGCGTGGCAAACGCCTGTTGGGCGACAACAAGACATGGCGTGGACTCATCACTGCCACCATAGTAGGCGGTATCACCGCCGTGGTTGTGAGTAAGTTAAACATTAATACGGTGGTGACCGTGCCGCCGTTTATAATGGGATGCTTATTGGGGTTTAGTGCGCTTGTGGGCGACGCCGCCGAAAGCTTTATTAAACGTCAAAAAGGCTTTAAGCCAGGCCAATCCTGGTTTCCGTTTGATCAAATTGACTACATTGTGAGCGGTTTGCTTATAGCCAAGCTGTTCGTGCCTCTACCGCTGTGGGCAATTATCATTAATTTAGTTGCTTACTTTGGCTTGCATATCGTAGCCACGTACGTAGGTTACCTACTTAAAATAAGAGACCAACCCATCTAAAATCCAAGGCGTCATCCCTTAACTGCTTTCCTTAGGTGGTTATCAGCACTTCGGATGGGCCAGAGGCGCTAACGACACTATATTCATGGGCGCTAGCTGGCACGAAACACGAATGTCCCCTGGTTAGCACAACCATTCCAGCCGCCGTTGAGACTTCAACCGCGCCTTCCTTAACAAAAACGTGCCGGTACTCTGTGGTACTTTCGTTATACGTACTGCCGGGCTGCAGCAGTGTTAATTTATGCAAACTATAGTACGGCGTCCCCAGCAATTTTTCTAAAACATGTGCCTCGGTACTAGACAAGATTTCAGAGGTGCCCATATGGCTGGCCGGGTCATTAACTTCCGGAGTTCTGTCAATCAGCGCAAAGTAATCTCTAACATTTAATTTCCGGACGGAGCCATCCCGGGCCATTTTGCCTTTATCAAAACCCCGGATAGTAGAGTTATGGTCCATAGCCTCGAGCTGCAATTCGTAGAGCACGTTCCCGTGCGGCAATCTAGCCGCGTCCTCTTCCCATGAATGATGTAAGCCGCCCCCCGAAAGATCAACTAATTGGTCCCTGCTAACTTCAACTGTATTGACATAGGCCCAGGGGTTATATTTTTTTACTAATTCATCAATCTTTATTTGGGCGTCATCATAGGTCATGTCGCCGGCCCGAACGTGGTCTTGCAGCACTGTGATTTGATCATCCAGGGCGGTTAGGGCAGCTTGGTAAGCTTGCCAATCGACATCTGGCCTTACGCCCAAGGTCATCAAGCCTGGCTCCAGGTAATACCATGACTCAGGCTTAGGCCGCCAGAATGGATGTGTAGTGCCGTCTTTGATATGGATTTGGAACGAATTACCCATCGCCTGTGTTAATTTGATCAGTACATTTAAAACACCGGCGGTGCGGGCGGCCATTTCGCGCCCCAGTACGGCTTCAGGATCGGTCTTAATCAAATTGGCTAAGGACACGGTACCAAGCGGAGCGGTGAGCCGTTCCACCGCATCCCGGTCGGTGAGTTCCCCCTGAAAATCTGGGTTCAGGCTAGAGTCTGCTAGGGATAGGTTGCTGCCAGAGAATAGTTCGTAGGATTGCCCCAGCCGCCTGCCAGCCAGTTGTTCATGGTCGCCCCATTGCTTCATAGCGGCGATATAATCACCTCCCCAGGTAGACTGCTCAACCAATTTAGGTACCACCAGGTACGGCCGGCCGATATCTAACGGTCTTTCGCTCATCCCAGCTCCTTTTTAAAACGTTCAATAATATCTTTATCCCCGGTTTCAATGGGCTGTGAACCATTTAAAAAGGCCAGGTACAAACTTACGAAATCACCCAACGCGACCGTCCACAACAACTGTTCTAGTTTGGTGCCACCTTGGGCTTCTACCCTGTGGGGGGCCGGCCAACGGCCGCTCAGTAACTTTTCGCTTAAATCAAACCTTTTTTTAACCCGCGGGTGATCAAAGGATGACTGTAAATAAATAATCCCATACGGCTTATCGGTGGGGTGGGATGTCCAGCCCGTAAACTCGTTATGGTTAAACTCCGGGAAAGCATAGGTCCAGGCCACATTTTTAGCATTTTCGTTAAAACTGATTTTCCACTTATGGGCGGCCGGGAAAAGCGTCGTGCCGGCGTACATAACCGGTGACCGTCCCATGAGCTCCAAGGCTAGTTGCTTGGCTTGATTATTGCTAACTGGCACTGTCGGCAGCCAGGCAGCAATAGCTGCTTTCAAGAATTCGGCGGTCTGTTCCATAGCTTGACTCACGCCCTTATCCGCCAGCAACCCGTAGCCTTCTGCCAAGGTTACCAGTCCGCGCAGGCCGTATAGCGCCCCATAGCGGGGCTTATCAATCTTTGGCAATGCAACCAGTGTATAGCCTTTGGCTTTGGCAATTTCTTCGAGTTTGCCGCCGGAGGTAATGACAGCAATCGTGGCACCCTTTTCTTCGGCCTGGGATAAAGCCGAAGTTATTTCCTCGGTATTACCAGAATAAGACGAGGCGATAAATAGTGTCTTATCATTCACGTACGATGGGGTATCATAATCACGTACAACTTCAAACGGCACCGTATATCCTGGCCAGCTGGTACTCAGGAGGGCCCACAGCGCGGAACCGCCCATGCCGGCGTGCACAATATTGTCAAACGAGCCTTTCAGCGGCGGCAGCTCGTACTGGTATTGAAGTTGTTGCCATTGTTTTTCGGCAATCCCTAAAGCGTCATGAGCATCCCGGTCATGGATAAATTTAAGGTCGTCAAGCATACTATCCGCTCCCGTTTACTGCCTCTCATTATATATGATATAGTGCTAATGAATTTATAGTAATTTGAAATAAGAGGTGGGAAATGTTTGGTCACGACGACGATAATCAACAGCAGCCAGCGCAAGATACTAATACGCTCATGCAGGCGGCAATGCCTGAACCTTTAGGCGATAACAACCCGCCGTCAGCTCCAGCATCAGATAGCTCAGTTAGTAATGGGGCAAACACTGCTGGTGCGCCTACCATGTCTGCTCCACATATCGTCACCTCATCCGACGTTTCGCCCACGGACGCTATTCCTTCCCCTCCGGCTGTCTCACCGCCACAAACCACAGCGGCAGGCGGAGACGACCTACTCAACCTCAAACAACAAGCCCTGCAGCACCTTAGCCCGCTCGTAGGCCAATTAGACCAAACTCCAGAGGAAAGGTTCCGCACTACCATGATGATGATTCAAGCCAGCGATGATCGCAGCCTTATCAAGACCGCTTTTGAGGCCGCCCAAGAAATTAAAGACGACAAAGCCCGGGCCCAAGCCCTCCTAGATATCATCAATGAAATTAACTATTTCACTCAGCACCAGTAATAACTACTCGTTAGCTGATCGCAGAACGTAACGGTGCACCACGGCACCAGCTAGCGTACAAAGTACAAAAACCGCCACCACATCACCTGGGCCGGTATTAGGGAGATCACTGTTGTTTGGCGTAGCTGGCGAAGTTGCTGGCGCAGGTGTCGTTGCAGGAGCTGGGGTAGGATTGGTAGGGGCATTAACATTGCCGTTGTTAGGGGCAGTACCGGTTGTAGGATTATTGGCCGGCTTATTGGTTTCCTCTTTCTTATCGTCTTTTTTAGTAGACGATTCTTCCTCGCTCGTATTGTTAGCCGCAATGGGCGCATTGGAGCCCGAATTTGGCCGCAGCTTACGGTAGACCCAGCGCCCACCGAAAAATAGGCCCATAACTACCAAAGCAGTAACTGCTAAGCTCAGTAAAGCAAGCAGCCAAGCCATCCAAGCCCTGTCACGCTTTTCAGCCTGGTAATAGCTTGTTACTTCTTCCGGCACGCTAGCGGAATCATCAGTTTTGTTACGTCGGAATAATGCCATCCCTAATTCTCCTTAGAATACTCCTATAATAGTACAAACTAGCATATTTTGCAACTATAAGATTCCGTACCTTGCAAATTTACTTAAAATATGTTGCTTTATACATAATTGGTTTAACATTTTATACAATCAAAAAACCGGATTCACTCCGGCTTTTTGATTCTTTGCTCTGGGAAGAGAAGTCCAACAAAATGTATTTCATTTTGCTGGCACGATGAGAAACATTACAGGTGTCTCATCGCCCTTTACATTCCCATCATCCCACCGCCGCCCATACCGCTCATATCAGGAGCGGCTTTGGGTTCAGGCACTTCTACCACCAAAGCGCCCATCGTCATGCTGGTGCCGGCAATGGATACAGCGTTCTGGATGGCCTCTTTGGTTACCCGGGCTGGGTCAACTATACCAGCCGCCTTGAGGTCCACCAGCCCCTTAGGGTCACTTACGTTAATGCCCTGCCCCGGCTTGGCCTTACGCACCTGGGGCAGCCACTCATCAGGGTTCATACCAGCATTCGTCAGCAAAATTCGGAATGGTTGCTCAAGAGCCTTGTCTAATAAATGCATCCCCGCAAAGGTTTCGCCATCAATCTGTTTGCTATCTAAGCCCAATTGGGATGATAGATTGATCAGCGTCACGCCACCGCCCGCTACAATGCCTTCATCCAGAGCCGCCTTAACGGCGTGAACAGCGTCATCAACCCTGAATTTCTTTTCTTCAATTTCAGTTTCAGTCGCTCCGCCCACCTTTATTACAGCTACCTTGCCGGATAATGCGGCCCGGCGCTTTTCCAGGTTTTCTTTGTCGTATTCACTGGTCGCAGCCTTAATCTGGGCGTTAATCTGATCAATACGTGCCTTGATCTCCGCAGCCGAGCCAGCTCCCTCGATAATTGTAGTCTCATCCTTGGTAACCAACACCTTACGAGCGGTACCAACAACATCCATGTCCACATTCTCAAAGGTCATTCCGCGGCCTTCGGTAATAACCTCGGCGCCCGTCAGGATGGCAATGTCATTCAGTATGTCTTTGCGGCGGTCGCCAAACGCCGGAGCCTTAATCGCAATAGTGTTGAACACGCCCTTTAGTTTGTTAAGGATCAGTGTCCCAAGGGCTTCGCCCTCAACGTCTTCGGCAATCAGCACTAGGTCTTTCTTGCCGGCTTGCGCCAACTTTTCCAGTAGCGGCAAGAACTCTTGTATAGAGGTGATCTTTTTGTCAGTAATAACCACGGCCGGCTTTTCTATGACGGCTTCCATGCGGGCGGCATCTGTCACCATGTAGGGGCTGACAAAACCGCGGTCAAACGTAAAGCCTTCAACCACTTCGCTTTCTAGGGCTAAGCCCTGGCCTTCTTCTACGGTTACTACGCCCTCTTTGCCAACTTTTTCAATCACGTCGGCAATCAAATTGCCGATTTCCCTGTCGCCAGCACTGATGGTAGCCACTTCGGCGACACGCGATTTCTTACCCTTAATATCTTCGGCCAGAGTGCCAAGCTTAGCCAGCACTTCATGTGCCGCCGCTTCAAGCCCCTTGCGCAGCAGCATAGGGTTGTGCCCGGCCGCAATCAGTTTATTGGCTTCATTCAAAATATGATATGTCAGCACCGTCACGGTGGTGGTGCCGTCCCCGGCTACGTCGTTCATCTTGCTGGCAGCCTGCTTAATTAGCTCGGCACCCACTTTGTAGCCCAACGTCTCGTCATCAACATCGGCCAGGTCTACACCCTTAGCGACGGTTACGCCATCATGGGTAACAGTCGGGTTACCGTAACTTTTGCTGATAATGACGTTACGGCCCTTTGGCCCCATCGTCGTCTTTACGGCATCGTACAAAATTTGCGCCCCGCCAAGCACCCGGCGGCGGGCATCATCATCATAAAAAACTTTCTTTGCCATTATTTATCACCTTTCTTTATCTGCTTAAGCATCACATGCAAGACTCCTGCGATAATTGCGACCGGCAAGAGGCTCAGCAGCATATTCATATTATTTTACCGTCGCGAAGATATTTTCTGCCTTGATAAGAATATATTCCGTACCGCCGTATTTGACGACTTCGTTACTGTAGCCGCCATAAATAATACGATCGCCTACCTTGACACCGTCAACTTTCTGGCCAATGGCTAAGACTTTTGCCACTTTAGGTTTTTCTTGGGCATTGCCAGGCAGGTACAAGCCGCTGGCAGTTTTGGTTTCGGCCTCCTCCTGCTGGGCAACTACATAGTCTGCCAAAGGCTTAATAGGTACAGACATTTAAATCCTCCTGTTTAGTCTTTCATAAAGAAGGGATTAGGATATCTCGCACGTACCCCAATCCATTAGCACTCAATATACCCGACTGCCAACACCCCTGTCAACCCTACGATTTGCGCTTCTTGGCAATTACCGACAATATATCTTGTGTAGTGCGTGGCCTAGGGGCAAATTGGGAATCACCGTTCTGCCTCTATATCTGGGCACGCGAATGCAACCAATGGCAGCGCGTTGCCGTGCGCCCGTGAATTAAATGGATCTGTCTCTCCTTGGCTCATATTCAGTTTCTATAAAGAATAATTGCCTATTATGCCAGATTTTATTTATAAGTGAATAGGTTACGGCACTTTTATTAAGAAACCCGTATATTATCCGCCAACCCCCTCTTAAGACGCCTTGGCCGTAGGAGCAGCGCCTGGCGGGTCATCTCGTTCAGCAATAAGTTCTTGCGCTCTTTCCATCGTCAGGTTGTATGGCCCCCAGTCACCAAATCTAAAGCTAACACCTGCACCTTTTAAGAGGGTAACTGCAATCGTATCGTCTGGGCTACTATAGGTAACCCCTTCGCCACCACCTTCGTCCCACTCCTCATAAGCATGCTCAATCACTTCTTGTACAGTCTTGCTCCCCAAAGCTGCAACAAGATACATAAATGTTATCTCAGGTAGCGTATCGGTGTCGTGATAAATCCCTTCTTCCATTAACCATATGATAAAACAACTTCAGAAGTTTTGCAATTAAAGCCTATCCTAGTCCTAGGTGTTCCTGAATCGCCGTTCTGGATAGTTTCATAACTCCTGGTTTAGCAAGTGGCACTGCAGTCCTTATTTTTTCTGTCTCGGGGTCAAGTATCATCCTAACTTTCATTAGAGAAACACCGTCTAACATGGGTGCGTAGCCTTCTGCGACTATTACCGGGCGGCCTTCGTGGTCGTGACTAGGGGTTGATTGGGTACGGTTATTGTAAGCAGCCTTGATTGTTTGTAATACTGCCAAAGCATCATACTCTTTAGGGTACATTCCACTTCTGGCGGCCGCCACCTTGGTTTCTCCTGTTTCGGCGTCTACGGCTTTGCCTAATTTTTTAACATTACCTACATACCCTACGGCTTGATAGGGCTCATAAGGTAGTTCCCTAAAGTTTCTCCGTTCTTTAGCTTTTAAGGAGTCAAGGTGAGTCCGATCTACCCTAGTAGGCGGCAAGTATGGTCTGCCTTGAGCATCTACACCCTCCGGGGTAGGCCATGCAATCGCACCCGAAGGTTCGTGGTGAAAACCTTGAACAACCTTTTCTCCGCTTTCACCCTGCAAAATCACGCCTGCAAGGGTGTGCATTAAGCCATCTTCCCCGGTAGCGGGGTCATAGTCAAACATGTCAACTAGCCCTGACTGTTGAGCAAACACTAAATCAGGCCCAAGTAATTCCCCCAGTAAGACCTCGCGATATAAGGGGTTTAAGAGTGTCTCTGTAGAAACCTGTTCGCCGGGAACAGCCGTTTCAGCAAGTGGGGGGGTAGTGACAGACATATCATGTTTATCTTATTTATGCTGTGCATAATATCACATCTTGTTTGACATTGCAAGAGCATTATGGGATATAATACATCCTAGAGTGCCTACTGTGGTCGAATAGTGGATAAGTGTTCATTGTTCTCAGCTTTAGCCGCTTCGATACCCAGTCTAAATCGAAGCGTTGCAGCGTCCGCAGCGGCACAAGCCCTAAGATAAGCCGGCCCTTCATCTTGTTCTTGTATAAAAACTGATTCCACGCCCTGCATATAGGCGATATTTCCATTTACGACTGGTGAGGATAACGGCTCTTCGGGCATGGCCGAAGTACCGAACTGAATTCTTATAAGTTCGCCCATAACGGTAAATATAATGAATGATTTTAGTAATTTGTCAATACCATAAGTAATGACGAATCTGGTTAGTCGGTCTATAATACTTATTTACATGAACCAAGACCCACCACGCAGTGAAATCATTGATGAGACCGATACAGGAGCGGAGGACATTGTGATTGGTGGGTTAGTAGGTATATTTTCAGGAGATGTACCGGGGATAATCGTAGAACATACTGGTGATGCCGTTGAAATAACATTCCCCGAAGAAAATGGTGATGCCGCGGCTTAAGCAGGCGCCACAACCAGCCGCTCGTCAACCTCAACGCTAAATAAAGACTGAACCGTTGCCAGCGAGCCGATTCCTCTTTGCATTTCGTCTCTTGCATATGCGACCAGCAGGTTATCAACCGCGTAGAGCATTTTATCGCCGCTCAGATGTGTTACTCCAATACATCGGATGCCGCCGTAGTCGCGTTCAGATTGTCCCGGTACATTCCTGTACCTTGCGCTGCGGAGTTTTAACTGAAAGGGCGTTGTCTCAGCAATGTTTCCGCGAATATCTCTTCTTTGAACCACAATATCAAACGATTGTTTAGGCCATATCTTTAAATTACGAGGGTTGTCTTCATGAGCAAATGCACTGCGAACCCCGTAACGAGCCGCTAAAGTAGGCTTAGACCGAACATGCAGCATGTCGCGAACCGCAAGTTTTACAAAGCCCTCCAGCATAAAACCAGCCCACTCGCTGCCACGCCAACCGCCTACAGGAGCCTCAAGTGCATTGGCCGAAGCTAACAAGCGGCCGGTCTGCTGCAAATCAGCTGCCGACTCCCTTATCAGGTCCATGGCTATTGCTTGTAAATCTTCAAGGTGGGATTTGTCCTGGTACTTGACAGCTTCCCTCATTTCCTCGGCGAGCCAATCAAAGTAAATGTCAGATCTGTACTGTCCGGCGATAAGCCTATCAATCCATGCCGCATTGGGATCTTTATAAATCCGGTCATAGACCGAAACTGCGGCTGCAAACAATTGACCTTGCCGGTCGGCCTTATCTTCTACCCAGCCTGCCTTGTGGATTAACTGGCCAGCGAGCAAGAGGTCTCTGGTAGGAGCTTGCTGTTCAAGCGAATTGTTCCCAAACAAGCTCATAAACCTTACATACACTTCTGAAGATTCTGTGTCCGGCAATCCAAAGCTGTCGTGGTCTCCAATATGGTTTGCATGTAGAAGTAAGCCTGCCCCCCTGAGCAAATCGCCTTGGCCATCCCCATAGTGGTTAAGGGATCCGGCGGATCGGTCCCATTCTGCAACGGCATTACTAATAGTTTGCGCCTGAGGCTCGTGAACCTGCATGTCCGGCATTATTGCGACGCAGTGAGGATTTACTTCACGTATAACATGCTGTGATAGACGGCCTACATAACTGCCAAGTGCGCGGGTCTTTGCAATATCGGTCGCGTTGGTTAGGCCTTTTGCGATTGGAAAATCATACCAGTAGCCAGTATAAGGCCCTTCTTCTAAATGCCTCATTTCTAACGTAGGGAACGATGTTATATTTTGATTGGACACTTTATTTTCCGTAACCCGCTAAACTCTAGCCGTATGGTAGCATCCGTACGGTTACGGCGTCAAAATATTGTTCGCCAGCACGCTAATGGTTATTTCGTCTTGGCAAGCAGCTGCCGGGCAACTTCGCGTTCGTCCCACGGGACCGACTTACCGCCCATATTGCGGAAATCCTCATGGCCCATGCCGGCCAAGATTACTACATCGCCTTTTTTAGCTTCTTTAAAAGCCGTTTCTATTGCTTCGTACCTATCGGCTATCACCTTAGTTTTGGCTTCGCCCTTAGCCTGTGTTATCCCCCCGTAGACTGCTTGACGGATAGTTTCCGGGTCTTCGGTGTAAGTTTCATCATCGGTTAAATATATCCTGTCAGCATAGGTGGCGGCAATTTGTCCCATTATGGGGCGCTTGGCCTTATCGCGGTCGCCGGTGGCGCCAAAGACAATACTAACCCGCCCCTTATACTTACCGGCTTGCAAGACTTTTTGCAACGCGTCTGGCGTCACCGCAAAATCT
>DATLEQ010000032.1:0-9732 GCA_035525115.1 Candidatus Limnocylindrales bacterium | reverse complement strand
GCAGCAGCGTGGATAACTTGGCTCCAGTTAAGGTGTGCCAGCAATGCCGAGGCTACATACGCTAGAAGCACCATAGCCAGCCATTTAAGGTAGCGGGCATAGCGGGCATAATCGGAGAATATTTGAATGCCCAAACAAATAACTGTAAAGGCTATGACTAAAGCTCCGAACCCAAGCTGGGGATACAGCAGCTGCACGCCCTTGGCCATGGCCCCTAAATCTGCGCCAATATTAAAGGCGTTGGCCGAAAACAGCAACAGCGCACATAAAAATAACAAACGACGAGGGAAATGAAGCCGAATATTTCCCGCTAGGCCCCGTCCGGTAACCAATCCTATACGGGCGCACATTTCTTGTATCACGGACATGAGCGGAAAGGTTACCACGGCTAGCCACAGCAGCCCAAAACCATATTGGGCACCAGCTTGTGAATAAGTAGCAATGCCAGACGGATCATCGTCTGAGGCGCCAGTAGTGAGTCCGGGCCCTAGAATATGCCAATAACTTTTGGTCTTGGCCAACATTTTACCGCCAGGCAGCCGTTTAGAAATTTTACCGCCTGTGGCGATAGCCCGATCTAAAGCAATAGCGGGGGCCTCGGCGGCATCTTTTACGGTAAAGGTTTTTCTCTTCTTCATGTTGCTTAAGCTTTTGTATCATTATATGCGAAATTACATCGATCGGCTAATAAAATGGATTGACAGCAGCTAGGTGCTTATGCAAAAATTACGTTACTTCAGAAAGGTGCGACAAAATCGTCGTACACCTGAAAGACAAAAATTAATCTCAAAAAACAAAGTTACAACTGGCCGTTTGTGTGAACGGCCTGGAGGTGACTAGGAGGTCTACGGCATATGCCCGTCAAAATAAAAATAATAAGCAACCGAGGTAGTAAGGTGGATGTAAAAGTTCGACGGCCTAAATGGCAGCAGTTTTTAACGTATTAATTCAAATGAGAGACCCGTGGATAAGGGTCTCTCATTTAAAATGTATTACTTTTGCCGACCGTTTTATTGGGCGTTGGATTCCGGGGCTTTATTGACGTTTGTCAGATAAAACTGCACCAGCGCGTTTTCATCATAATTATCCAAGCTTAAGGTGCGGGTCCAGCTGGCTAGCTCAATCGGCTTGGTATTTTTAGAGCGCGGTATAACGACCACCTTTAAGGGGTGAAAATCTTTTCTGCTGTACGGGGCCGCGAATAATTCCTGCAACTTCTTAATTTGGTCTGCCGGTAAATCCGGGCGATAGGTAACCAGGATGCCGCCGTGCTCCTCGTTATGCACCAGAATTTCATCTGCCAATTCCTCTGTATGCACGCCCCACGTGGTAGGGGCGAGCTGGTTGGAATAATGTGGGCCCGAGCTGGGCGGATCTGAGTTATAAGCTTCGTGCTGTTGGCCTACATCTATGTGCTGCTGACCTTGGTCGGGATGTTCCACGCCTAACCGCTGTGGTGCTGCTGGTTTTTTGTGCACCGCATACCCGATAACTCCTACGGTCAGCAAAATCACCACTATCCAAAATGAATATTTTTTCACAAGGCTACTCCTTTACATGCTTTCGTCTGTCGGGGAATACTATTGGCAAGGCAGTATCCAGTAAATATTATAAAGTTAATGGTTAAGCCCTCCCGGTACATATTTTTATAGTACCATGAAAAGGTGCACACTTTTGCCACTGCCCTCTTAGCCGTATTGACGTTGTTAGCTGTTAGCCTGCAGCGTACGTATGCGCACTATCCGCTCAAAGAATTAAAACATCGTGCCCGCCAGGGCAACCAATTGGCAGCGGCTATTCTTAAGGCCGTTGGTTACGGCCATAGCCTGAGGGCGGTCATGTGGTTTTTGATCGGGATTAGCAGCGGTGCATTTTTTGTGATGGTGGCTGCTAGTAGGCCTTTTTGGCTTGCGCTCTGCCTGAGTGCCGCCTTGATCTGGTTGGGATTTGTCTGGCTGCCGGCTGCCAGGGTGACGCGCCTAAGCGAGCGTTTGGCTGCCTGGGCAGCGCCTGTACTGGCGAGGTTTCTGCTATACGTCCATCCAATTGTTGATGGAATCATCCGCGTTATACGTCGCCACCGGCCTATCAGTCTGCATACCGGACTCTATGACCGCAGCGACCTTGTTGACTTGCTTGATCGCCAACAGGTAGCCCCCCATAACCGGATTGAAAGGGTGCAACTTGATTTGGCCCGCCGTGCGCTGACTTTTGGAGATGACACTGTCGGGCAACATATGATCCCGCGCCGCGCAGTTAAATCTGTCGCAGCCGATGAGCCGCTGGGACCAATAGTCATGGACGAACTACACGCGTCAGGCCATTCACGCTTTCCGGTGTATGACGGCAAAAAAGGCAATGTGGTCGGGACATTATTCCTGCGCGACCTTCTTACTGCCACGCACGGCGGTACGGTGCGCTCGCGTATGAAAGAAGAAGTATCTTATATACACGAGGACCAGTCGCTTCAAGATGCCCTCCAAGCTATCTTAAAAACCCATCACCAACTATTTATAGTCGTGAATAGCTTTGAGGAATATGTCGGCATCATCACCATAGAGGACATACTAGAAACAATTATCGGGCATCCCATTATTGACGAGTTTGACCAGTACGGTGATATTCGGGCTGTAGCTGCGCGTGCCGCCCGCCAAGAGCACCAAAATAACCATGGCCTGACTCTTCCGGCCGAAGAGACAACCAGCCACGATCGTCCCGAGTAAGAAAATATTACAGCAACAAAAACCAATACGTGGTATTCTATGTCTTAATATAATTTTAGTGGGGGTGTGGGAAAAGGAGACCAGGGGATGAAGAAATTATTTGCCGCGCTTGTTTGTTCTGTCGGATTACTTTTAGTTCTGACAGTTCAGCCTACCAGCGCCCAGACCGGAGACTGTGACGATAATGCCGTAGTCCGTTGTGGCGCATTCTCGGTTAGCGAACTGCAAACAAAAATGACCGGTGACGTGCCTGCAATTTATGCGCATTATGGAATTAATACAGCTGATTTTAGCAGCCTGACAACTGGTACGGTCAGAAGTGATGGTACTGTGTGGGCAAATGGCAGGCAAGTGGCTAGCCAAGCGATCTCAGTGGGGCGACAAGATATGCCGGGCAGTACGGCAGTATCAGGCTTAGGGGTATACGAACGGCCGCCTTCCGTATCATTTGCCAGTAACGAACTATCCGCCTTTATTAAGATGACGAATGGCCAATTTGTGTATGCAATCATCCAAGTTTGTGGTAACCCCGTCAAAGCAACACCGGTGGCGGCCCCGCAACAGCCCCAGGCTACGCAACATCCCTCCGTATCTATTTCCAAAACCGTCAACAAGGCTTCGGTCGGGTTAAATGAGCAATTTACCTACTCCGTGACCGTCAGAAACAGTGGCGACCAAGCTTTGACCAACGCTGTTATCACAGATACGCCTCCGGCGGCTGTGCAATTTGTTCCAGGTGCTTCAGGCGTAACCGAGCGCCAATTCACCACAACCATCGTTTCGCTACCTGTCGGCGGCAGCCAAACCTTTACCATTAATGCGAAGGTCATTAGCCAAACAGCTGATCAAATTATCAACACCGCTTGTGTTAATGCCCCAGAAATTCCCGGCGACAGGGACGCCTGTGCCAGTGTTGCTGTCCAGCTACCTCCCACGGTTACCCCGGCAGTGTCCACAACAACGCCCACCGTTACGCCAGCTGTTGTCGTGCGTGAAGTGGCAGCACCGGCACCATCCAAGTTACCGGCTACTGGCGCTAGTACGGTCCTTGGGCTAGGGGCTGGCACAACCGTAACTGCATACTTTGGGTCACTGCTATACGGCCGACTGCGGCGCCGGTTTTTGGCATAAATAGTAGCGTGTAACTATTCCGTGGTTATAACAGAGGTGGTAGAATAGACTCTGATGATTACTGTGAAGTCCGACATGAATCTGGGGCCGGCGCACCTGCTCTTCGGCGAGTAGGTGGCCTAGGGCCCATTCCAGCTGGATTAATCAGTATTAAGGAGTTACTAATGAGAGTTTTAAACAAGGATGTTGTGAGCCACACAGGCAAAGCCATCACCATAGAAGGCTGGCTCCATAAAAAGCGTTTGTTAGGTGGCCTTACCTTTATTAATGTTCGCGACCGCAGTGGTTTGGTGCAGATAGTACTAAAAGATAAAGATGAGGTTGAAAAGTTACGCGGCTTGCAAATTGGCACCATCCTTAAGGTGAACGGTACGGTTACTGAAGAGCCGCGGGCACCCGGTGGAGTTGAAATCCATGACGCCAAGCTCGATGTGATTATTCCGGTGGCCGAGGAGCCGCCCATAGAGATTGACAAGCCCTTAAACCACAAGCCCGATAACCTTGACACCCTGCTGGATAACCGTCCAATTGGCCTGCGTAATGTGCAAGAGACAGCTATTTTTAGGGTTCAAGCCAAGGTATTACAGGCATTTAGGGCCTATTTTGCACAACACGACTTTACCGAGATAAATACCCCTAAACTGTTAGCTGAAGCTACCGAGGGGGGCGCCGAAACGTTTAAATTAGATTATTTTGGCAAAACCGCTACCTTGGCCCAGAGTGCCCAGTTTTACAAGCAGATGATGGTCGGTGTCTTTGAGAGGGTGTTTGAAACTAACCCGACGTTTAGGGCTGAACCGAGCGCCACTACACGCCACATGACCGAGTACATCACCATTGATGCGGAAATTGGTTTTATCGGATTTGATGAGCTCATTAACTATGCCGGCGGCTGCCTACTGAATATCCTGGAAACCGTGCAAAAAGACTGCGCGGCCGAACTAAAGGCGTGGAACGTTCAGGCCTTCGTAATGCCTGCTAAACCAGAAGACATACCGCGCCTCAGTATCCATGAAATTCATGAAAAGTTTCTAAAGGATACCAAAGAGGACCACACCGGCGAGGACGACCTGGCCCCCGCAGAAGAACGCTGGGTCTGTGACTATGCCAAAAAGAACTTAGGCAGCGAGGCGGTGTTTGTGGTTGGTTGGCCGTCTAAGAGCAAAACATTTAAGTTTTATCATCGCGCTAACCAAGAAAATCCAGAAATTGCCGACCGCGCCGACTTGTTGTTTTGCGGCGTAGAGATTACAACTTTAAGTATGCGCGAGCACCGCTATGACCGTTTGATCGCCCAGCTTAAAAGTAATGGTGGCGATCCCGAAAGCCCCGGCTATGCGCCGCTACTGAGTGTGTATCGCCACGGCATGCCACCGCACGGTGGTTGGGGCTGGGGACTTGAGCGTACGGTCCAAAAGATTTTGGGCCTGAACAGTGTTAAAGAGGCTTCATTGTTCCCCCGCGATATTAACCGTTTGGCGCCTTAGGCGGCCGAAGGCCGTGGTGAGCGGGGACTCTCAATTCCGTGCTTACGGGTGCCTGGCCAAAACCTCCGCAGGCCCCTGGCGGCTAGCACTGTCTCGGCAGGAACTCTCGTAACTTCTCGGCGGGTTGCCGCGTCAATAGCTTCCAGGGCTTCTATTAGTTCAGACATCGGTACCTCTTTTTCTTTCGCCCACCCTACATGACTCCACATTTGCTCATAAAAGGCGTGAGTTGCCTCCTTTACCTGGTCAGACGGGGCCCTAAAGATAGCTCGGGATTGAACCACTAAATAAGCGCCTAGTATCTGCACTTCAGGCGTATCCAAGGGATGTGTATCTCGTGGATCTGACGATAGCATTTGGGCAGCCAACACCAACCGTTCGTCCAGGGCATCGATACCTGGTTGCGGGGCTGATAGACGTTCTTGTTGTCCCATAGTAACTGGCTATAGTAACACTGAAAATATAGTTTGTCAATAACATAACAACTTGCTGCAATTCAGCCACAGGGGATACTATCTGACGCGAGTCAGATCAATGCTTGGAAATGGGTCGTTGCGTTTTTCGGCATGGCCAAAGTGCTCGCTTAACCTATCATGCGGAACGGATGGTAAGACGAAGCTAGCCACGCCGTCAAGAACGCGCACGGCAAAGTGCAGGACGGCTCCGCCCGCTTGGCGCAATCGATTATCTTCATATTCTGGTGAGCCGTAAGCTCGTGTGGGTGGTGCTTCAAAAGCAAGCATGTCCAACTCCTATTCTGACAAAATAAAAACCTCCCCGGTTTTTTCGGGGAGGTTGGTTTGTCGGTTAATTATTTATTGGCTACAAACCAGCAACACTCCCCCTTTGGGCCGGGACCATCACGAGCTTTGTCGCCCTAGAATGTTGAATAGTAACCATACTCTTAGCGTACACCCGCTAATACAGGTGTCAAGCTAAGGGTAACTAATTGTGATAAAAATTACATAACGCTTATATTTGAGATACTGCCCGCTTACCAAGAACGCGAACGACCAGTTTAACCCTAAGTATTATAAGCTCAGGAGTTAAGCAGCTAAGGCTGCCTCGGCGAAAGCTCTTATAAATAAACGGTTAGGCACCGGTTTATTGCCGGCATGAAGTAGGGTGATGCCTTCGGCACGTACGAGTTGGTTGGGGTCGGGCCGCTCTTCTTTGAGGGCACTGAAATCTGGTTGCTGGCTATAGTCATCTATAAATCCTGCGAATCTGTAAGGGCCGGTAAGAAGCCTGGTGGTCTCTGTGTTAGCGGCAAAATACAAAAGTACCCTCTGGCCCAATAAGCTTACGACATCTAAGTGGGGAACTTGATCATAGTGCCTATCTTCTTTGGGGTTAGGGCCAGAATGGCTTAGTTCAATAACTCCTTTGATCACAGGGCTACCTAAAGTGGTTAAGGCATCCCCGATGATAGTATTTCTAACAGAGTTATACGCAGTCCTAAATTTCTGGTCGTCAGGTAATGGTTTCCATCCTGTTAGTTGTTTATACCGTAACGCCTCTTTATCTGGGAAAACGAGACCGAGTGAATCCATATAAGTAAAAGCGTCTCCTACGCCCCAGGCTTCATCTGGCTTATAATCTAATAAATCCTCTAGAACCAAAGGATTAATATAAGTGACTGAATTAAAAGATGAATTTACGAGTTCACCTTCTTCCGGGAACCGGAAATCTTCTCTGGACAGACGGGACATAATTTATAAATAATAACATAATTAGTAAATATATTCAAGGTCTCAGAGGGCGATATTCTCCGAATATTCTCCGAATATGAAACAATAGAACTTATGAAAATTGCTATAAAAGATTTGCGCAGTAAAGTTTTGACAGCTCTTTCGCAAAACGGACTTACCGAGGAGCAAAATCTATGTATCGCAGAACAGGTGATATGGGCGGATATGTCGGGCATTAAGCCGATGGGCGTAGCCAAGTTGACCGGTACCGAGCCGCTGCAAAACATGAAGCCCACAGGACCCATTACCATTGAGCGTGAAACCAAGCTTTCGCAACTTATTGATGCTGGCGGCTATCCCGCACCCCTTATTTGCCAACAAGCCACTGATGTAGCCATACGAAAAGCCGAAGAGCATGGTTTTGCTATGGTAGGTGTGCGGAATACATTTTCCAGCAACCTTGCGCAGGCATTTTACGTAGAAAAAATTGCCAGCAAAGATTTGATTGGTATTGCTATGGCCCGCGGCCCGGCGTCCACCGCGCCCTTTGAGAGTATTGACCCGTTATTTGCCACTAATCCTATCGGCTTTTCGTTTCCCACTAACGGCGAGCCGTTAGTTTTTGATATGACGACCGCTGCCATGACCTGGAGTGGTCTAATTTTGGCTAAAGCCAATGGCGAGACTTTGCCACCCAACATTGCGATTGACCCAGAAGGGAGCCCCACAACTGATCCTAAAGCCGCAATGGCCGGGGCGACACTGCCATTTGACGGCTCATATAAAGGTTCGGGCCTAGGGCTAATCGTAGAAACCTTTGGAGGTCCGTTAGTCGGTTCTCTTTATTGTGACCCTGCCTTAGATCATGAATACGGTAGTTTAATTATGGCCATTGACCCGAATTTATTAGTAGACGTGGCTGATTTTAAATCTCATAGTTCTGACATGATTCAAAAAATTAAAAGTTCACGAAAGCGACCGGGAGTTGATGAGATACGGTTGCCTGGCGAGCGTGCCCGCAAAAGCCGCAAGCAAGCTATGGAGTCTGGCCTTGTTGAGATAGATGACAGCGTAGCCCACGAGCTTGGCTGGTTATGAGTACATTTGAACTATTGTTATCGTTGTTTTTTGTGATGATGGTTGGCTTTGTCTGCGGGCGAGTAAAATTCTTGGACAAGGCCGCATACAAAGCCCTAACACGGTTTGTGTTTTATATAGCGACGAGCGCACTCATTATTCAGGCAGTTTCATCTATAAACGTCAGTGACTTTAATAAATTTCCGCGTTTTATTTTGGCAAACTGTGTGATTGTTATTGTGGGGTATTTACTGGTATATGTCGCTTTACGCCTGAGTCGTGTTGGCTATAAGACAGGCGCGAGCATTTTATTTGCAGGTAATGTTGCGAACAGTATTTATCTAGGTCTGCCGCTCATCAAGATTTTATACGGTGCCGAGGGGTTGCTGTATGCCATTGCTTTTTTGGCTATACCTCTGACCGCTGCGGATATTCTAGGCTTTTATATCTTAAGCCAATGGCGGTTTGGGAAAACTTCCATTGGCTCGGTGCTGAGAGATTTTTTTAAGAATCCCATCGTTATTTCAACGGCTGTCGGACTTTTATTATTAATGCTAAAAGTTCATTTACCAGCTTTTATAATTACCAGCCTGGATCTTTTAGGTGTTACGGCCACCGGGCTAGCTTTGTTTGCAACCGGCTTGTTTCTTTCAATTTTTATAACAAAGCGTTTTAATCTTAGATCGGCTGTTATGACGAGTTTTGTAAAATTAATCTTCATCCCTGCCGTAGCGTTGGTGATAGGCAAGTATATATTCGCCCTTAGCGGCACGCCATTGTTTGTGACGGTTATGCTTGCCGCTATGCCCTCGGCTATCTTTAGCCTTATAGTTGCCACTGAATATAACTTTGATGAGCGTAAAACGGCTGATGCTATTCTGCTAAGTTCGGTACTATTCCTTATTACCTCCACCGGCTGGACGGCCATCCTCAGATAGTTAAAGCATCTGCTTAATCCAAGAGATATAATAAAAACATGAACTTGAACGAGTTTCAGAGGAAGGCTTTGTTGTCGGTCGCGCTTAAGCAAAAAGACGTGGCGGCCTTAGCGCATCGTAGTTTGGGGGTAGCGGGCGAGGCCGGTGAGCTGGCTAACGTTATCAAAAAGATTATTCGTGATAAAAACGGGCAGGCGACAGCCGAAGATATTCAGAAGATTAATGAAAAGCTAGGGGACACTTTGTATTACATTGCGGTTCTGGCCGATTACTACAGTATTCCTTTAGAAGAAGTTGCCGTAAAGAATGTAGCAAAATCCGAAGCCTTTGGGAGGTCTAGCGCAGCGGGGTAAGTGGTATACTGGCTGTACTTCTGATTTAAGAAAACGCCTCAACGAACACGAAAGCGGCAAGAGTCTGCACACAAAACATCGCGGTCCTTATAAACTGATTTACTACGAGGCTTGTATCAATGATAAGGATGCGTATGCTCGTGAACGTTATCTCAAATCAGGAATGGGCAAGCGCTACATTAAGAATAAGCTTAAGCGATATTTAGAAAGAGTGGCGGATGAATCCCGTTAGAACCCAAGAATCTGTCAAAGGTTATACGACGTCCGAAAGCATTACAGTTATTCGGCTGCTATTTGAAAATAGAAAGTTAAGTGGGTTCTAACGGGATGAA
>DATLEQ010000012.1:0-5394 GCA_035525115.1 Candidatus Limnocylindrales bacterium | reverse complement strand
CAATTAAAAAATACTACTCCGTTCCAGAAGAAAAGTTTGTCATGACACCAATCCCGCCCATTCCAAAGGGCTCAGGCCGGGGTTTTAACCTTGCTGATATTGGTGTGAAGGGAAAGTACATCTTATTTGTTGGCACGCTCGAACCACGCAAGAATGTCCTCAACCTTGTGAAGGCTTATGAGCAATTACCCTCGGTGCAAAGGGACAACTACCAACTAGTATTAGTAGGCGGTACGGGCTGGTATATGGAAGAGACAATGGAATATATTTCGCGTTTGCAAGATAAAGGCATAGCCATAATCACACCTGGTTACATTAGCAACGAAGCCAAGGCTGCCCTGTACGAACACGCCAGCCTGTTTGTTTTGCCGTCCCACTACGAAGGGTTTGGCATGCCCATTTTAGAGGCCATGGACTATGGTATCCCTACCGCCGTCAGTGATATCGAGGTATTTCATGAAGTCGCTGGCAATGCCAGCCTTTATTTTGACAAGGATTCCCCCGCCTCAATTGCCGGGGCTATGGCTCGGGTACTTACTAACCCCGCCCTTCAAAAGGAGTTGGTGGCCAAAGGCCGAGAACGGCTTCAGGCCTACAGCTGGCAAAAGGTCGCCCAATCGGTTTATGAAAGCATCAGGCAGATTTGCGACCGGGTTTAGGCAATTTTGCAGCATTGGCAGCCACTAAACCGCTCAGTAGCCACCACTGCGCAGCGACGGCTTCGTTGCTCCATAAATGAATGAGCGTGCTTATAAAAAGATATGCCCAAAAGGCAGCCAGCAAGCTTATTTGCAAGTTGCCCTGTTCGGCTGCCCGCACTTTTAAGTAGGCGTATGCCAACACGAACAAAAAAGCCAATAATCCCAGGATACCGACCTCGTAGGCAATTTGCAGGTAATAATTTTCAGTTAGTAAGGCCCCCAGGCTGCTTCCGATTGAAGCCAAGCCCGCCGTCCCCGGCCCATGGCCCTCGGGGTGTTTAATAATTGCCGTGGCGGTGCTTTTCTGTAGCTGGATGCGCAGTTCGTTTGGGTCGGTCAACACCGTTTTTTGGTCTTTGTGCAAAAAGACATTCTGAAACACATACTGGTTTCTAAATTGGAAGGTCAAGCCAGCAATCAGCAGGCAAACCACGATGATCAGTGGCCAGAACCGGATCGTGATCTTTTTAAGCCGAGTCCGATATACATAAAATACCACGATAGCGCCGGCGACCATGGCCCCAATCCAAGCCCCTCTGGAAAATGTTAAAAACAGCGCCCAGGCGTGCAACAAAGCCAAACCGCCTGCGCACAATTTGCGTTTTTTATTTTGTGACGTCAGAACGTATAAACCCGACAAGGCCAAAGGAACTATCAAATATGCACCGTACGAATTAGGGTCCCTGACGGTTGACATCACCCTCGGGAAATCGGGCTTGTCATCAATGAAAAAACTAGGCTTAGCACCTCTTTCTACGCTGTAACCGAAGCGGTTCATTAGATTGCTAGGGGCCACGTACTGAATAATCGCGAACAGGCAGGTGATGGTGCTGGCGACCAGCACTATCTTAGTAGCTGTTGGCAAGATTTTTTGGCCATATACCTTCATCGTTACCAGCCCGATAAAAAAATAGGCTAAAACCCTGCCATTATACAGCGTGCCCACTATGGCCGCCCTGGTATCAAGGTTCCTATTTATCAAGATAAACAGTAGATGCAAACAGAAGTATAAACCCAACACTGCAAACAGAAGCCTGCTAGGTGTATCCTTTAAAAGCCGCTTTTGTGTAGCCAATACCACGGCAACGAACAATAACAACAGGGTAAGAATATCCTTAGAAGCATCCCACGGGCCTAAGCCGCCCGTATATAGGCTTAGCCACCTGCTAAAAAATAAGCTGAAGGGCATATATGCTAACAATGCGTACACACCCCATAAAGGTAGTCGTTTTAACCTTTCCACCATATAATTGTACGCAAGATGAAGCAAAAACACATTGTTATTGATGCCAGGATTAGGCGGGCCAGTACCGGCCGGCCAGTTGACCGATTGCTGGAATATCTGCCGAACTTAGACACCGAGAACCGTTATACCATCTTGATTGAACCGAGCGATGACTGGAAACCGCCCAGCCGTAAATTTAAAACCGCTACTTGTAAATACCGGCAGTTTTCATTCAACCCTTTGCAGCAATTAGCTTACAGTTGGCAGCTGTACAAACTTAGGCCAGACCTAGTTCACTTTACCCTTACCGGCCAGCAACCCTTGTTTTATTTTGGCAAACAAGTGACCTTTACGCATGACCTAACCATGCTTAAATATGTCCGGGCAGGCCGTCTGCCAGAATGGCTACATAAAATTCGCATGCGAGGCTATAGGTTGTTGCTATGGCAAGGCCATAAAAAAGCCATGAAAATCTTCGTACCAACAGAATATGTGCGCGATGCTGTCACCAAATATCACCTGTTTACTGGCCGCAAAGTCGTGGTTACACTCGAAGCCAGCGAACCACCGCTGCCAGGACGGGCGCAGCCACCAGAGGTCGCACCCGAAGAGTTCATTATGTATGTCGGCAGCGCCTTTCCGCACAAAAACCTGGACAGGTTGATTGAAGCCTTTGAGGTCCTAAAAGAACACCACCCTAACCTTAAGTTAGTATTGGTGGGGAAAATGGAATACCACGCTAAACAACTGCGGCGTTGGGCCAAGAAAAGGTTATACGCCGATGACGTTGTATTTACCGGCTTTGTGCCCGATGAACAGCTCAAATGGCTTTATACGCATGCCGTCGCTTACTTGTTCCCCTCTTTAAGCGAGGGCTTTGGCCTGCCGGGCCTAGAAGCTATGGTGCATGGCTGCCCGGTGGTCAGCAGCAACGCTACTTGCTTGCCCGAAGTTTACGGCGACGCTGCCGTTTATTTTGACCCGGAAAACATTACGGATATGGCCGAGAAAATTAACCAGGTACTAGCCAGCCCTAAGCTGCGGGAAGACCTGGTTGCCAAAGGCAAACAGCAAGCGAGCCAGTTCTCTTGGCGGCGCATGGCTGAACAAACCGTGGCCGTTTACCGCGAAGTCCTCTCTTAAGCACGCGCGTTTCGCACTTGAGTACCAGGCGCAATTTCTCTCTGAGAAACGGAGGAAGCTGTACAAGAAGTACTGCTTGTGAGTATCGCAAGAGAAAATCGTGCCTGGTGCCAAGAAGCCCGTAATGCTTCTGGCTTTGCCAGATGACAGGCGAGCTGATGCGGAACGTGCGCTTTAGTAGCGGTAGTGGTCGGCCTTAAACGGACCACCTTCTGGCACTCCCATGTACTTAGCCTGGTCAGGGGTAAGCTTGGTAATATGGCCGTCCAGGGCAGCCACATGGACAGCGGCTACTTTCTCGTCCAATTCTTTAGGCAAACGGTAAACGCCAATTTCGTATGGCTTGGTGTACAGCTCTATCTGTGCCAACACCTGGTTAGAAAATGAGTTAGACATAACGAACGATGGGTGGCCCGTGGCATTGCCTAGGTTAACCAACCGCCCTTCCGACAATACAATAATGCGGCGTTGGTTCGGCAAGGTATACAGGTCTACTTGCGGCTTGATGTTTTCTTTCTTGACGCCCTCAAGGTCATTCAGCTGTTGCATTTGGATTTCATGGTCAAAGTGCCCAATATTGCAGACAATAGCGGTGTCTTTCATGGCTTGCATATGGTCAATCGTCACGATGTCTTTGCAACCGGTAGCGGTTACAAAAATATCAGCAATTGGCGCAGCCTCTTCCATGGTTACCACTTCATAACCTTCCATCAGTGCTTGCAGGGCGCAGATAGGGTCAATCTCTGTGATAAGCACCCGGCAGCCAAAAGCGCGTAAGCTTTGGGCGCTGCCTTTGCCGACGTCGCCATAGCCCGCCACCACAGCCACTTTGCCCGCCACCATAATGTCGGTGCCGCGTTTTAGCCCGTCCATCAGTGATTCCCGGCAACCGTACAAGTTATCAAACTTGGATTTGGTGACGCTGTCATTGACGTTAATAGCCGGGACTTTCAGCTTGCCCTCGTTCAGGTACGAGTTGAGCTGCTTGACGCCAGTGGTGGTTTCCTCGGTTACGCCCTTAATGTCTTCTAACAGGTCCGGGTGCTTGTCGTGCACCAAAGCAGTCAGGTCGCCGCCGTCATCCAGCAGCATATTTGGCCCTTGACCGTCACCGAACAGCAAGGTTTGCTCTACGCACCACCAATATTCTTCCTCACCCTCTCCCTTCCAGGCAAAAACCGGCGTGCCAGCGGCGGCAATCGCGGCGGCGGCGTGGTCTTGGGTAGAGAAAATATTGCATGATGACCAGCGCACTTCGGCGCCCAACGCTTGCAGGGTTTCTATCAACACCGCGGTTTGGATCGTCATATGGATTGACCCGGCAATCCGGGCGCCCTTAAGGGGTTGGCTGACACCAAATTCAGCCCTTAGGGCGATTAGCCCCGGCATTTCTTTTTCGGCCAAGGTTATTTCTTTACGGCCCCATTCGGCCTGGCTTATATCTGCAACCTTATAATCTGTGTCTGTCATCTATAGTTCAATCTCCTCGTTAAAATTATCCCGATATCTTGTTACAACATCTTGACGCGAAAACTGGCACTGCGTGCCTTGCTGTTCAACAATAAATGATGCAATTACTGCCCCCAGTTGTCCGCACTTGCGTAGATCCCATTGTCGCAAGTATCCATACAAAAAGCCAGCGCGGTAGGCATCGCCTGCCCCCGTGGGGTCAACGACTTGGGCAGGCTTTGCTATAGCAATCTGCAATGGCTCCGGCGCTTGCCGCCCCTCAATAACCGAGCCGTTTTTGCCAAGGGTGGTTATAACAATCGGCAGCTTGGCTTTTAAGTCATCCGAACTAATGACCACCTTTTCACACAGGATCCCAAGCTCGTATTCGTTCACAAACAATAGTGTGGCCGCCGCAATACCGGCGGTTAAATCAGTGGCCGGATGGGTCACCTGCTGGCCAGGGTCGTATATCAGCGGCAAGCCATAGCTTTGGCACTCAGCCACCTGATGGTTCATGGCCACCGGGTCGTGGGCACTAATCATGGCCATGACATTCTGGCCTTTCCACGGCTCAAAGCTCAAGGACCCGCTGTCGCTCATAGCCCCGGGATAAAACCCGCCGACCTGGTTGCCGTCACTGTCGCTGATGACATTAAATGACGCCGTGGCTAGCTCGCTTACATGCACCTGTGAGGTATCAATGCCCGCCTCGCCTAAACGCTGTACGTAGTCTTTGGCGTCGGTGCCGACAGAGCAAAGCAAAACCGGCCGCTCGCCCAGAAGCGCTAAGTTATAGGCAACATTAGCCCCAATACCCCCCGGGGAATTTTGCAAGCTGTCTAGCAGCGGGCTAATAGATAATACCTCTATATT
>DATLEQ010000004.1:0-5812 GCA_035525115.1 Candidatus Limnocylindrales bacterium | reverse complement strand
GATATTATTGCCAAACCAAGCGGCTTAGTATTGGCAGTTGGCCCGACTGGCTCAGGCAAGACTACCACCCTTTATTCCATGTTGAACAGCCTGAATACCGAAGAACGCAAAATCATTACAATTGAAGACCCTGTAGAGTATCAGTTTGCTGGCATCACCCAGATTTCAGTGGCTACGCAGAGTTCGGGCCAAACCAGTTTTGCCGACAAACTGCGAGCGGTACTCCGACTTGACCCGGATATTGTGATGGTCGGGGAAATACGCGATAACGATACGGCCAAAACTGCACTGCAAGCGGCTTTGACCGGACATTTGGTGCTATCTACCTTTCATGCCAGCTCAGCCGCCGCTGCCCTAACCAGAATTATGGACGTTGTCGGCGAAAACCCTTTATTTGTATCTGCGATACGCCTGGTAATGGCTCAGCGGTTGGTACGGCGGTTAGATGATGCAATCAAAGTTGTTTACAGCCCTGATGAAAAAACCATCAGCTTTTTGCAAAGTGTCATAGATACGCTCCCCGCAGAAACTGAAAAGCCCCAGTTGGCGGGTTTGCAGCTATACGCTGCCGGTAGCTCGGCCCAGAACCCGTACGGTTTTAACGGCCAAGTCGCCTTACGCGAACAGTTCATTATGAAAAATCAAATAATTGAAGTCCTATCACGTACGCGTCGGCCAACCACACAAGAGATAGAGGCAGCCGCTATTGCCAGTGGGATGAGAACAATGTTGCAAGACGGCGTGCTTAAAGCGATTGCTGGCCAAACAACTCTGGACGAAGTATTTCGCGTCATTGGATAAATCAAACCCCGCACCTGAGACATTCTTAAGGGGCTTGATGGTTACTTTATAACCTTAGCAATCGCGGGCACTAACCGCTTTTCTAATACACTTGGGACAATCTTGTCCTTGGAAGGGAGTTTAACCAACCCGGCGATGACTTCAGCTGCTGCTATCTTATGTTCGTCCGTTATTTTATTTACACGGTTGTCTAGTGCACCGCGAAAGATACCTGGAAAAGCAAGTGCGTTATTGACTTGGTTTGGGAAATCGCTCCGGCCGGTAGCGATAATAGCTGCACCAGCCTCTTTGGCATCGTCTGGCATTATCTCCGGGTTAGGGTTTGCCATCGCAAAGATTATCGGGTCCTTTGACATAGATTTCACCATAGCTTTGGTTAAGAGCCCAGCCTTTGAAACCCCAATGAAAATATCAGCATCCTTGATTGCATCGGCCAAGCTTCCGCTCACGTTATGGGGATTGGTAAAGCTTAATAAATCACGTTTGTCCTTACTGAGGTCAGAGCGGCTTGAACTGATAATGCCATTGCTATCTACCGCTAATATATTCGGCGTAGCATACAGATTAAGCAACTTCATAATAGCCGTGCCAGCCGCTCCTGCACCGACGCAGACTACCTTGCAGTCTGTTAGTGTGCGCCCGGTTACCTTCATGGCATTTATAAGGCCCGCTAGTACCACGACAGCCGTGCCGTGTTGGTCGTCATGCATGATAGGTATGGAAAGTGCCGCTTTGACGCGTTCTTCTACCTCAAAACATATCGGTGCTGCAATATCTTCTAAATTAATACCTCCAAAGCTGGGTGCGATGGCCTTAACCGTGGCAACAATTTCGTCGGCTGTATGCACATCAAGCACAATCGGGACGGCGTCAATATCAGCAAAGTGCTTAAATAACATCGCTTTACCTTCCATCACCGGCAATGCACCCAAAGGCCCAATATCACCCAAACCAAGCACTGCTGAACCGTCGGAAACTACGGCTACTGAATTATTAAGCCACGTATAATCCCTGACCTCATCAGGATTGTCGGCGACATAACTACTGACAGCCGCGACGCCAGGAGTGTAATAAATACTGAGCTTGTCCTGGCTGTCTAGATCGTCCTTAAGCTTTAGTGCGATCTTCCCCCTGAGCTGTTTGTGTCTAACAAGGGATTCTTCCTCTTTATTCATGCCATTATTGTAGTTGTTTTTAAGGGCAGCAAGTGTTTCATTATCACAACAGATATGATATGCTTGACTCAAAGAGTTAACTAGAGTAAGGTTTATTGGTCTATGGAATCTGTTATCCAACAAATTAATCAGAAATACCGCAAAGCACAGGTTGTAGATGTGCGCTCCGGTGACACCGTAAAAGTTCACCAGAGGATTAAAGAAGGCAGCAAAGAGCGTATTCAGATTTTCCAGGGCTTAGTTATCCGGACAGACCGCAAGGACAGCCACACCAGCCGGATAACGGTACGTCGAATCGCTAGTGGCGTCGGTGTTGAAAAAAGCTTCATGCTGCACAGCCCGCTAGTCGCTAAAGTTGAAGTTACCAAACGTAGCAAAGTGCGACGTAACTATTTGACCTATATGCGCAAGCGTACCGGAAAATCTGCCCGCCTCGTTGGTCGTGCATTTGACCAGGAAGCCGTGAATGCTATTGCAGAACCAACTGCCGAAGAGCCAACAGTTGCCACTGCTGACAAAGAAGCCGTTACACCAACAGAAGAAGCTTAAATAAGCCGTTAGTTGTTTGTTACTATTATAAAAGCATGGGTATTATTGTTGGGATTGATGAAGTAGGAAGAGGCAGCTGGGCGGGCCCGGTCGTAGCGGCCGCAGTCATACTTCACACTCCGATTGCCGGACTGAATGACTCAAAATTACTATCCAAAAAGTTGCGCTCGGCACTAGCTGGGCAAATTAAAACAACAGCCTACTATGGTATTGGCTGGGTTAGCGCCGCCGCCGTTGATGGTTATGGCCTAACAGAAGCCGTACGCAAAGCTATGGAACAAGCCCTGGGCCAGATCCGCGTGCCTTACGATGAAATTATCATAGACGGCAACTATAACTACTTGCGAACGAGCCTAAAATCGCGGACGCTCGTGAAGGCCGATACGCTTATTCCAGCTGTCAGCGCTGCCAGTATTTTGGCAAAAGTTGCCCGCGATCAGTATATGTCTGACCAAGCAAAATTATTTCCGGGCTATGGCTTTGAGAGCCATGTCGGTTATGGTACGGCGCTTCATCTTGCTGCGCTGCGTAAGCTCGGGATATGTGAACTACACCGGTGCAGCTATAAGCCCGTCCAAGCCCTCATGTTATGACAAACTATAGTGTCGGCCACGATGCCGAAAAAACAGCGGCGGATTATCTAAGACAAAAGGGCTATAAAATCATTGGGCTTAATTGGCGTACGAGATACTGTGAAATTGATGTTGTCGCAGAAAAAGCCGGGACCGTATACATGGTTGAAGTAAAATACCGAAAGTCCAAAGCTTACGGTAGTGGTTTAGAGTACGTTACAGCAAAGAAACTTCAGCAGATGAAATTTGCTGCCGAAATATGGGTCAGCCATAATAAATGGGAAGGCAATTACCAATTAATGGCTATCGGCATAGACGGGTCTGACATTAGTCTTGTTTATATTGACTAAAGAAAGTTTTAACTTCCCCAAAAGCGCGTTTTTTCCAGGCACTTTGCCACAGCAGCATCTCATGGCCCTGCTTGTATGAGCGGTCTAAAGCTGGCACCATTTTTGAAGAAAAGAACTCTTCGTACTCTGGTATAAAGCTAGGGTCACTAAAGACTCTGGCGGCATATATAGGCATACGGTAAAAACTTAGGTCGGTTCCCAAATTTTGGTGCAACCATAACCAATGCTCTTTGAGCCACACCCACGTCTGTTTACGGGCATGACGGTTCAAAAAGCTGTAGGCAATCCAGTAGGCCACGTCCTGTAAACGTACAGTGTCGGAAGTGATCAGTTTTAATGAGCGGTCAATGAGTTCTGGTTGTTGAAAGCCCGTTAAGGCTGCTGCCAGCGTAACGCGCTCCTCGCTAAGTGACGAATTATTGTGCAGCTTTAACAGCTTTTCAAATTCCGGTTTGCCGCCTAATCGCGCCACGGTTCCAAATACCGTTCCACGCAAATCCGGGTCAATGTCCAGGCCTCGTTTAACGTTTTGCTGTCCGGCTGCAGAGCGTAAGTCAGGCGAAACCTCGTCGGCATCGTGAATAAAAGCAAAAAGATCTTGGCATTTTTTTACAATAGTTGGCTCGTCCGCACTAGCAGCAAGGCCTAAAATAAGCGGCCTTAGCAAGCGGTCAAAATGACTATCCGTCTCATCCTTGTCCCATCCCAGTCGTGCAAGCTGGTCAGTCACCAGACCGCGCAAATACGGTTTCATTTGTTCACGCAAATCCTCATCGTCCATAATCAGCCGCAAACTACCTATAGCTGTCGTCATACTGTCCCATACGGCATAATTATTCTCGGATTTGAAATGAGCCAAAAAATGCAGCGCGTCAGCAGTATCGCTATAACCAGCTTTAGCAGATTCAAATAAGTCATTTAATATTCCCAGCCTATCAAGCGGCTCTGCCTGGCCTTGACTAATGCGTTCACCCAAATGCTGCAAATGGCTGGTGTTATAAACCACACGGTAAAAACCGCTTTGGCCTTGGTTCAATTTAAGATGGGTAGCATTGGCCGACGTATATTGCTGTGTTGCCGTGGTCAGCGTTTCTGGCCCCGCTTGGCCGGACAATAAGGGCAATGGCCAAAGTTGCGCCGGCGTACTGCTATGCAGAGGATTTGTAAAGAATCGGCACTGCTCTAATGTGACGCTGTTTCCGTCAATAGCTGCTTTAAGTAATGGAAAACCGGATTGTGATGTCCAGGCGTTCATAAATTGATGAACTGGCTTTCCAGAAATTTCTTCCAGGCTAGCCCATAAGTCCTTAGTTTCCGTATTGCCATACTTGTGGGTAGCCAAATAATGCCTAAGCCCATCCCTGAACGCCTCCGGCCCTAAATATTCATGGAGCATATGTATGACGCTGGCGCCTTTGCTATAGCTTATGGCATCAAAGATGGTGCGTATTTCGTCTGGGTGATGAACGGCCACTTCAATGGGATGAGTGTGTTCAAGCGCGTCTAATTTGAGTGCTTGTTGTTGCTCGTCCACAATAAATTGGGTCCACACTTGCCAATCTGGGAATATATGGTCGACAGCCAAATATTCCATCCAACTCGCAAAACCTTCGTTAAGCCATAGGTCAGTCCACCAGCGCATCGTAACCAGATTGCCAAACCATTGATGTGTTAACTCATGCGCAACGACCAGGGCCACATATTGTTTAGTGCCAAGCGAGGTATTTTTGGGATCCACCAACATAGCTTGTTCGCGAAACGTTATACATCCCCAGTTTTCCATGGCACCCGCGGCAAAATCAGGCAGGGCTATAATGTCACATTTTGGCAATGGGTAAGCAATTCCAAAGTAGTCATTATAAAACTCCAAACACTTAATTGCCGTCTCAAGTGCAAAGTCGGTAAAACCGACATTATCTGGTGTGGCGTAAGCTCTAATGACTACTCCATCTTTTGTCTTTGCCTCTTTGTAGTCAAGCTCACCGAGTATAAACGCTAATAAATATGTGCTCATGTGCGGTGTCGGCTCAAACCGCGTGATAGTCTGGCCACGTACGGTTTTCTGGCTCGCCACTGGCGTGTTAGATAGCACGGTTTCTTTGGCCGGACTTGTGAGGGTAAGTTCAAATATTGCTTTTGCTTCCGGTTCGTCAATACAGGGGAAAACCTCGCGTGCATGGTGCGATTCGAATTGGGTCGCTATTAGTTTCTTTGATGTACCTTTATGTTCAAAGAAACACGGATAAATGCCGTTCATTTGGCGGCTTATTTTGCCGGTAAACTCCATAGTTATTGTGTAGTGGCCAGGGTAAAGCATAGGTTTACTATGCAAACGAACCTCGTCGTATTTTTTATGATGGTTAAT
>DATLEQ010000002.1:0-5935 GCA_035525115.1 Candidatus Limnocylindrales bacterium | reverse complement strand
CCCAGGGAATCGGCTTACCGCCCATATTACGGAAATCCTCGTGGCCCATGCCGGCCAAAATTACTACGTCGCCTTTTTTCGCTTCTTTAAAGGCCGTTTTTATGGCTTCATACCTGTCGGCAATCACCTTAGTTTTGGCTTCACCCCTAGCCTGCGCTATCCCCTCGTAGACTGCTTGCCGGATAGATTCTGGGTCTTCGGTGTAAGTTTCGTCATCAGTTAAATATATCCTGTCCGCATAGGTGGCAGCAATTTGGCCCATAATGGGGCGCTTGGCCTTATCGCGGTCTCCCGTGGCGCCAAAGACAATACTAACGCGTCCCTTATACTTGCCGGCTTGCAAGACTTTTTGCAACGCGTCTGGTGTCACCGCAAAATCTACCCAAACTGTGAAATCTTGGCCTTCATCAATGCTCTCCATGCGGCCCGGCACCAGATTTAAGGCTGCTATGCCTTTAACAATGGCCTCCTCTGGCAGCCCCAAAGTTAATCCCACGGCCGCCGCGGCAGTTGCGTTATAAACATTAAACAACGCCGAGAGCTTGGTTTGCAAAGCCAGGACTTGCCCCTGGTGAACAAGCTGCCAGGTACTGCCCTGTCCTTCCTGTATTACGCCTTGTATCCGCACTTTACTATCAGGCTGCTGCCCATAATCAGTAACCTGCCCGACAGATTGGTTCAGAAAGTAGCCGTACCATTCGTCATCGCTGTTGAGTATGCAGTGCCTGGGCTTTAAGTAACGGTTAAACAGCCTGGCCTTGGCCTCAGCATACCGCTCCATGGTCTTATGGTAGTCCAGGTGGTCCTGCGTTAAGTTCGTCATAACGGCAACCTCAATGGGCAGGCCGATTAGCTTGTGCTGGTGCAACGCCATACTGGTAACCTCCAGCACCACAAAATCCACGCTTTGCTCTTTGGCAGATTTTAAAAAGCCCAGAAGCTTGGCGGTTAGCGCGACGGAACGGTGCGTCTTGTTCGGCTCCGCCTTGCCATTCATCTCTATAACGGCCGTTGTGTACATGGCTGTTTTGCAGCCGGCCGCCTTCAATACCTCGTTAATGTAACAACAGGTTGTAGTCTTGCCATTGGTACCTGTTACGGCAATAATCCTGAGGCCCTTGGCCGGGAAGCCGTAACGGGCTTGAAGAGCATATACACGGCTTTTGCGGTAGCTTTCTTCCGCTAGCGTAATGCCCTTCTTTGGTAACACTTTCCTGACTAACTTCTTTGGGTTCATGTCTCCTAGTATACTGGTTCTGATGCGGATCCTTGGAATAGAAACCAGCTGCGATGAAACGGCGTGCGGTATTGTAGAAGACGGCAAACGGCTGTTGGCTAACGCCGTCCTGTCCAGCATGGATTTGCACGCCACTTACGGCGGTGTCGTGCCAGAGATTGCTGCCCGCAGCCATATTGAGGCCATTATCCCTGTTATAGAACAAGCCTTACAGCAAGTACAGTGCAGCTGGGATGATATTGATGGCATCGCCGTTACGTATGGCGCCGGCCTGGGCGGTTGCCTACTGGTGGGCGTTGTGACCGCCCGCACATTAGCCATTGCCAAACACAAGCCGCTGTACGCCATTAACCACGTCGAGGCCCATGCCTACGCCAACTTCCTAACAGAAACAGAATTATCAGATTACACATTACCCAGCCAACCACCGGAGTTCCCTATGCTAGGCCTGATTGTCAGCGGCGGCCATAGCCAGCTGGTACTGTGGCGTAACCATTTTGATTACACGCTCCTGGGCCAGACCCAGGATGACGCTATCGGTGAGGCCTTTGATAAGGTAGCTAAAATTCTGGGCCTTCCCTACCCTGGCGGCCCCAGTATTGAACAAGCCGCCCAGCAAGGCGACCCCTATGTTTTTAATTTTCCTAAGGCCAAAATGCCAAACAAATACGATTACAGCTTCTCTGGGCCTAAAACAGCCGTTCTGCGGGCCGCCCAACAACAAATTGGCGAAGGGCACGAGTTTCCTAGCCATAAGCTGTCACAGCGGCTGTCTGAAGCTCAGAAAGCCAACATTGCTGCCAGTTTCCAGCGTATAGCCATTGAGACGGTGGTCGACAAAACAATGGCGGCCTACGCAGAGTTCCATCCCCAAAGCATTGTCATCGGCGGCGGCGTCGCCAGCAGCCCAGAACTCCGCCGTCAATTAGCCGAACGCCTACCCATTGACATCCAGTATACCGACCGCAAACTCTGCACCGATAACGGCGCTATGATTGCCACTTTGGGCTGCTATAAAGCAATGCTAAACCAACCCACCGCAGACCCCTACTCTCTCGATATCGCTCCTAACCTTTCTATGTAAAACTACCAAACCCAATCGTCGTCTCCTGGTAGGTCCACATCCTCAGGAAACAACGTTACGTCGGGAATGTCATCGGCTTTTTTATCTGGCTCCATGCCACCAGGCACTAAGCCCATAAGCCCGTATTTGGCAACTATTTTTGCCTGGGCAATATGTCGTTCATACTTGTCACCCGCTGATTTTTCAAAATCTTCAGGTAGAACACGTCTACCGCTAAAGCCTGGGTTCATCGCTACCAAACCAGAGCTGCTATCATACACACCTAAGACCCATTCAGGCGGTACGTGCGTTACCTCTTCTTCTTCCCCAGATAACGATGTTTTGGTTCGGCCTGAGTGCTGAACCATTCCCTCAAAATAAAAGTGTTGCTGAAGCTCATCTAACTCATCCCCCGGTGCGCTCACGGCTAGCAAAACAACGTTAGGGGTTCGGTGATGTGGCCAACTGTTGAGCTTAGCCTGAGTGCCATCAACATCATTTAAGTCTAAACCTATAGACATTGCAAAAATATCACCATAGTTCCCCTTTTCCGGATGCCACATCTCTAGGCCATTTTTAAAAAAATCCGAGGGTTCATTGTGCGACGTGCCATGGCCCAACAAATACATCGGAGCTCCCTCCGATTCAGAGCGTTGATTTAGTGCATCAAACACTTCTCTAAAAGGTTTTTGTATTGGAGATGATAATGCTTCGGTTGTAGACATTTTTATTTTTTATTTAACATTATCACTATAACAAAAATCTAGCTCTTTGTCAATGTTGCTTCCCTGTTAGAATTTTGTTATGCTTATGGTGGAAACAAAAAGTTCGCACATTGCCCAGGTGGCAGGTACTTTGTAAACAAAATAACAATTAGGGACAGTACTCAGGGGTTTCACGTGAAAACCTTTGAGTTTTTTTGCTAATTTTTCTAAGTGTGCTCATCTGGGTGGTTATAGGGTACCAGAGGTGATATGATGTTATTCATATGAATCTGCCGAAAGTTTATAAGCCAAGCGAACACGAAAAGGCAATCTATACGCTGTGGGAAACAAGTGGAGCCTTCACAGCCCACCCCGATAAACAGGCTGAACGCTTTGTGATTTCTATGCCTCCGCCCAACGAAACCGGCACCCTGAGCCTTGGGCATGCCATGTATACCCTCCAGGACATTATGGTCAGATATGCCAGGATGCAAGGCAAAGATGCTTTATGGCTGCCCGGGACCGACCACGCGGCCTTACCAGTAAACGCCATAATTGAAAAACGGTTGGCAGAGGAGGGGACAAACAAGCACGAAATCGGCCGTGAAGAATTCCTAAGAAGGACTAAGGAGTTTGTAGGCAACAGCCGTGACACGATGCTCGGGCAGATGCGTGCCATGGGCTTCAGCGCCGACTGGTCTCGGTTGCGCTACACCCTGGATGACGCCCTAAACCGCTGTGTTAACGAAACATTCACCAAAATGTACCACGACGGCTTAATCTACCGCGGCAATCGCATTGTTAACTGGGACCCTAACCTTGAAACCACCGTATCCGATGATGAAGTGGTGCGTATTGAAGAAAAAGCCAAATTCTATACCTTTCAATATGGCCCGTTCCAGATCAGTACCGCCCGCCCAGAAACTAAGTTTGGCGACAAGTACGTGGTGATGCATCCGAGCGATAAACGCTATGCTGCCTATAAGCATGGCGATACCTTTGGGGCAGAGTGGATCAATGGCCAAGTTACCGCCACCGTTATTAAAGATGAAGCCGTTGACCCGGCCTTTGGAACAGGGGTCATGACCATCACGCCGTGGCATGACCACACTGATTACGACATTGCCGAACGCCACGGCTTGGACAAAGAGCAAATCATAGATTTTCAGGGCAAGCTATTGCCGATTGCCCAGGAATTTAGCGGTATGTACATAAGCGAGGCACGGCCTAGGATCGTAGAAAAGCTAAAAGACAAGGGGCTACTGGTCAGTGTGGATGATAACTACGTGCACAGCATCGCCGTCAACGACCGCGGCAAGGGAATTATCGAACCACAAATCAAGCTGCAGTGGTTTGTGGACGTTAATAAGCCAGCGGTAGACTGGAAAGGCCAAAAGCTGTCTCTCAAAGAAGTTATGCAAGATGTTATCCGCAGCCAGGACATCAAGATCTTGCCGAGCCGATTTGAAAAAATTTATTTCCACTGGATTGATAATTTACGTGACTGGTGTATTAGCCGTCAGATCTGGTGGGGCCACCGTATACCGGTCTGGTACCGCCCAGGTAATGACGGCTCTGCAGAGACTTATGTGGGAGTCCAGCCGCCGGGTGATCGGGGGAGGGTAGGGCAGGCCTGGGAGCAGGACCCTGACACCCTGGACACATGGTTTAGCTCTGCCCTCTGGACATGGAGCACGCTTGTTGACCAAGACCTCGCCCAAGATTACTCCTTGTCATTAAAGGATTTGTTGCAAAAGAGCCGCGACTTCCAGGCTTACCACCCGACAAGCGTCATGGAAAGTGGTTGGGATATCTTGTTTTTCTGGATTGCCCGCATGATTCTGGCAACTACCTACATGACGGGGCAGGTACCCTTTAAAACGGTCTATCTGCACGGCATGGTCAGGGCAGAAGATGGCAAAAAAATGAGCAAGAGCCGGCCGGAATCGGTCGTCAACCCGCTCGACGTAATCGCCAAATATGGTACGGACGCTCTGCGGATGGGACTTATCATGGGAGTAGCGCCCGGTATGGACCAAAACTGGAGCAAGGGCCGCATTGAAGCCAACCGAAATTTTGCCAATAAATTATGGAACATTGCACGGTTCATAGAAGACAAAGTCGGCGACGATTACACCTTAAAACACGCGGCCACACCAGGCAGTATCGCCGATCACTGGATATTGACAAAAATACAACAGTCTATAGACAAAATCAGCCAAGATTTGGATAACTATCGCTTTAGCGAGGCCTACGATACGCTTTATCACTTTGTGTGGGACGATTTTGCCGATTGGTATATAGAAGCCAGCAAAACCAATGTGAATAAAGGCGTATTAGCCTATAGCTTAGAAACTATCCTTAAGCTTATCCATCCATTTGCACCGTTTGTAAGCGAAACTATCTGGCAAACCTTAGGTTGGGAGCAGGGCACTTTGCTTATAACCAGCCCGTGGCCAAAGCCTCTTAAGGCAGATACTAAAAAAGCCGATGAATTTGAAGACCTAAGAACAATTGTCAGCGAAATCCGGTTTATTAGTAGCAGCGTCCAGATACAAAAACCACACCTGTATCACAGCGGGGACGTATTTATAGCCGGGCAGGCGGACCTCATTAAAAATCTAGCGGGGCTATCGGCAGTAAACCAGGCCGAGGCAGGCAATGGCTTGCACCTGACGGCTACAGGCCATGCTAGCTGGCTTGACCTGGACACAGCTACCATCCAACGTTTTTTGCGGCAGCTTGCCGACAAGCTGGAAGTATCCAAAAAGTCGGTTTCCCAGCTGGAAAACCGTTTATCGAGTACCTCCTATGTAAGCAAAGCCCCGAGGGAGCTCGTTGATGAAACCAGGCGGCAGCTGCAAGAGGCCAAAGAGTTATTGGCTAAACAGCAGGCCGAATACGAACGCTTTAAGCAATAAGCTCCGGCTC
>DATLEQ010000065.1:0-12611 GCA_035525115.1 Candidatus Limnocylindrales bacterium | reverse complement strand
CATCAAGTTTAGTAAGCCGCTGCGTAATTTCTGTAATTATCTTGGCGCTCTGCGAGAACTGCCGTTGGATAGATTCATTCATGTGCTGCTGGCTTTTGTCCAGCTTGTCGCTGATTTTATCGTTAAGCGAATCTTTAAGTTCTGATATCCCTCTGGTTAGTTCGGTCAAATCAGTTTTAAGGTAGTGCGCCGCGCCGCTGTCGATGTTGGCCGGCCTGCGCATAATCAAATAAGCTAACAAAACAGCATTGACAAGCCCAACAATAATTACCCCTGTAAGCATAGCCCTATTGTACAACTTTTACGCTTTTTAGTATTTAATTACTTATGCTTGCTAAGACCAGAGGCTCCCCAGCCCCACTTCCAAGACTGATTGCGTAAAAATACTATATATCTCGCTTTGGAGCTAGCATAGCCCGTTAACTGTCCTTTCAGAATCTATATTAATCGGCTGACGATAAACATAAAGGCCGTTCCTAGAATGGTTAAGCCTATTGTGCTATATGATGAATGCTCACTGTGAGCCTCCGGCAAAATCTCGCTGGCACCAATATATAACAAAAAGCCGGCAAAGAATCCAAGGTAAATCATGAGGCCCGTTTCTGAAATATGGATCACCGAGGCAAAAACCGCACCCAGTATCGGGGCAGTGGCATCCAACAGCAAGAGCGCTCTGGCTCGTTTATCGGTATTTTTATGCAAAAGCATAAGCGTTACCGTGTTGAGCCCATCAGAAAAATCATGTGCCAAGACGGCTATGGCAACGGCTATACCTACTTTAGCGTCAATTTGGAAACCCAGACCTATGCCCACACCATCTAAAAAGCTGTGTCCCGACAAAGCAAGCGCCGAAGCAATCCCGACATGCTGATGGTGATGATTACCGTAGTCTGATTCCTGGCTATGATGCAACAATATGCTCTTTTCAATGATATGGAAGAGTAAGAAACCAACTACCAACGCTACCATTGGTGCCGTCGCGTCAATATGTAATTCTTGTAACGATCTGAAGATTTCAGGCAGTATGTCAAAGGCCACAACCCCCAGAATGACACCGGCTGTATAACCAAGTATGCGGTGCAGACGGTCAGTATTTTTTAAGGCAAATAAGCCGCCTAGGAGCGTGGACAGGAAGGCACAGAATGCCAAAATAATAGGTGTCATAGTTATCCGTAGCTTACCTTATGTAGCAGTCCTGGCGCAACTTGGGCCTTATAAACATAGGACCCCGGAGAAACTCCAGGGTCGTTTGGAAGCCTCACACTTCCACATTTAGCTTATGCCTATGGGCCAGGTTTTGCAATATGCAATGCTCATTTATGGCTGGCTGCTTCCCGGTAATTTGCTGTAACGTGAGACGTATGGATTATCGGCAATATAAAAACGCCACGGCTTAGTTGTTGCACGGCTTATTCCGATTCTGGTAGTTTGGATAATACGCTCTGGCTTTATACCTGGCAGCAACTGAAATGCATCTCCATTAATTAACGATGTACCATTGTGGGTCTTGTTAATGCCCATAGCTTTGGTGAGCCTGGCCGGACCACTAGTTAGTTGCTTGTCCGGCACATCGCCTCGGCGACGGCGCATAAGGTCTAACCCGCTTACTGGCTGTAGCGCCCTGATCAACACCGCTTCGCCACGACCGGCTGGCCCGGTTACAATATTAACGCAGTAATGCATGCCATAGGTAAAATAAACGTACAAATGTCCGGCTGGGCCAAACATGATTTCCGTCCGCGCTGTTTTGCCCCGAAAGCTATGGCTGGCGGCGTCAGTAGCCATATAAGCCTCTGACTCTACAATATAGCCAGCAGTTACTCCATCAGGTGTGTTGTGTACAAATAACCAGCCGAGAAGTGCTGGCGCTGCATCAAGTGCGTAACTTAAATCAGGCTTCAAGCCGATTCATTATTTTGCTGCCGGGAATTGTAAATGCTAAATCCAATAATGACAAGTCCCAGTAAACCTGTAAACACCTCTGGAATCTGAAAACGGATGCTGAGTATCAATAAGATAGATAGTGACAGGATGGCATAGTGCGCTCCATGTATAAGATACCGATAGTGTGTGAGCGTGCCGCGCTCCAACAGGTGCATGGTCATGGACCTGACATAGATCGCCCCGATCCCCAGGCCAGCAGCTATCAGGATTACATCTTTTGTAATAGCAAAGGCGGCGATTACACCATCAAAACTAAAAGAGGCATCGAGCAATTCAAGATATAGAAACTGCATAAAACTGCTGCTGTGACTGCGCTTGGACTTAAGGTCCTTTTCTTGGTTACGCAATAACAGTTCGCTCATAAACTTAATGACCATAAAGGTAATACCGCCCAGAACTGCTGCCACGACGACACGGCTATCGCCGTTGGCCAAAAATAAATATATAAACACCACTGCCAGGAGGGCGCCGCTGATTGAAAACCACCAGGGTTGATTAAAGTCTGCCAACGGCGCTTCTACTTTGTTCCACCACAGGACATCCTTTTTCTCGCCAAAAAACCTAAGTCCAATCATAAGCAGGAAAACTCCGCCAAAGGCGGCAATAACAGGGTATGCGTGGTGCAACGCTTCGGCATATTCTTCCGGCTGATGAAGAGCCAACTGAAGCACATGGCCAAGTGAATCACCCGTAGTACTCGACACCATTACAAGCGGCAGGACGAGCCGAACTCCAAACACCGCTACGGCAATCCCGACCGTCAAAAATATTGTCCGCCACAATTTATTCATACCCGTCAGGACCTGGCTGTTCAGAACGGCATTTTCAAAACTAAAAGTCACTTCAATGAGAGCTAAGGCAATAATAGGTAGCAATGCGCTCGGGCCCGCTAAAATACCCGACAATAATAGAACTAAGCCTGTAACTACAAAGGCTAAGTAGTAGTGTTTTAAAGCCCTGTCCTTTTTTGCCATCTACACCATCTTACCATGGCAGGCGGCTGCCTACAGATCGTTCGCTATGGCTACGTTGTCATCATTAATACAAAAGGATTCAATATCCTTAGTGATTTTATACTTTTCTACCACCCTACAAAAAGGCAAGGCTCCTTGACGGTGGTCTATACCACCTTGGAAAGGGGCAAAATAGTCGGTTGGCTGTAAAAGCTGCCAGGTGTCATCCTGTTTGACTGCCATAATATAGGGCGAGAGACTCCAAGAGCAACCATAGGCAATTTTTGCAAACTTATCATGCGATACTTGATACACGCCCCACAGCCCGACACCGCGTTCGGAATCGGTACCCTTGTAATGTTCACAACCGTGCTGCTTTTCCAAAAACATCCTAAGACTTTTGGGTATTTTAACCGTATTGTCGGCTGCCCATACTATATTTTCTATCGGCTTAGCGCTCTGGATTACAATAAGCGTTGCTACCATACCGACTAACGACCCGGACAACATAAGCAGCAGTGGCACTCCAATTCTCGTGAATTTTTGCCGCTGTTTTCTGCTTATTTTTATGAATTTTTTTGTCATGGCCATTTGGCATTATCTGGGTTTAGTATAACACGACATTGTCAGGTCAAATGGCGGTGCAGAATTTCTAGCACCCTTTGGTAATTATGGCTATAAAAGACCGCATTTAACGCTAATAGTCCAGGAAATACTATGAACGTCTCGATTGCCTTACCGGTGGTCATGCGAAGCTTTTTAATGGGTGGGATTCCAAATTTAACGGGAACAGGCAGCAACCAGGGCACGCCTTCTTTCGTAAACGTGTCCATAACAAGATGGCTGCACATGCCAATCATATAAGCCCACCACACGTACCCAATGTTAATGGCGCCTAATACAGGGCGTAAAAATAGTAGTAAAGAGTGCGCAGCAAAGCCGAAAAGCGCGAGCCCCACCAATGAATGGGTAAGGAACCGGTGGCCACCTAGAAGCCGGTCAATGATGCGGCCAATAACACCCCCGACAGGTAAATTCCGCCAAAGTGGTGCGGTTGGCTGATCAATATCGGGCGTAATGCCGCCAACCAAATTAGCAAATATGGCTGCCATGGCCGTGGACAACGTCATTGTCCGTTCGGGTTGCAAAACAACTATTATACCAAGCGCCGTGATTGCGGCTAAGTCGTGTGTACGGGCAAGCATGTATACAGTCTAACAAATAGCTTGTGCTTGTCCTCCTCCAACAAAGCGCTTGCACTACCGTTCCCGCAAGCCGTACAATAAGCCTGACTATCAAGGCATGGAGTATATCATCATCTTAGTCCTAGAAGTACTGGTGCTTATAAGCTTATCAGCCGTTTGTTCAGGACTGAACATTTCGCTCATGTCATTAAGCTTGGCTGACTTAAAACGGAAAGCCAAGCTAGGGGATAAGGCAGCCAAACGTGTGCTTCCGCTGCGTAGAAATAGCTACCTAAGCGTAGCTAGTATAGTGTTGTCTAACGTTGGTGTTATTTCGGCCACTTCACTGGTATTAGATCAAAGGCTGAACGGTTGGGTAGCCGGACTATTAAGTACGCTTTTGATTGTCGTGTTTGGCGAGGTCTTGCCGCAGGCGCTCTTTACCCGACATGCCCTGGCTTTTTGTAGTTTTTTTGCGCCCGTACTTAAGCTGATGATCTTTGTTACTTATCCGCTGGCAAAACCGTTGCAGGTATTATTAGACAGGCTATTTGGGAGCGAACAGTCACCCTTGCAAAGCCGTCGTGAGCTCGGCATCATGATAACTGAACACTTGGGACGCAACGAGAGTGAGCTGGACGAAGATGAAATAGAAATTATACGAGGCGCGCTTACGCTCAGCGAAAAAAGGGTACGTGATATCATGACCCCCATTACTAAAGTGTACTGGTTGACCCCCGATACTTTAGTGAATGACCGAAAAATAGACGAAATTAAAACCATGAGCTGGAGCCGAATTCCCGTCTTTAATAAATCCCGGACCGAGTGCTCCGGCATTTTACTCATGAAAGACCTAATAGACATGGATTTTGATGAACACCCGTACCATGTGAAAGAGCTGCCGCTTCATCCGACGCCCATTGTTGGCAGCATGACCGCACTGGACACCATGTTCCGCAAATTTATCAGCGCCCGTTCGCACTTGATACCCATAGAACGTGATGACAAAATTGTCGGTATTGTAACTATTGAAGACCTTATTGAAGAAATTTTGGGCCATGAGATTGAGGATGAAAGCGACCATCTAAAAAACCATCGTTGAAGGTATTTATTATAAGTGCTTAAAGCCAAAGTTAACCATAAAGGGGACATATGACAGACGAAATACAGCCCACCAACGCCACGCCTAACAAACAACTAAACCTAAGGATAGATTACCAGCTCATCATTATCATTCTGCTGGCTGTAATTATTGCTATGCTTGCTATATGGCGCCCCTGGAATGGTAAGTCAGCCGCCTCGAGTGACCGCACTGTTTCAGTTTCAGGCGAGGCTACCATCAAGGCCGAACCGGATGAATATATCTTTAACCCTTCGTATCAATTTAAGAATACTGATAAGGCAGCCGCTTTGGCTGAACTAACCAAAAAAAGCGACGAGTTGGTTTCAAAAATTAAGGCCCTAGGCATACCAGATAGCAATATCAAAACCGGCTCATCAGGCTATGACTATTACCAGTATTACTACGATCCGGGTACGCGTACCAATACTTATACCCTTCAGCTTACTGTTAAGGCCGCCAACCGTGACCAAGCCCAAAAGGTTCAAGACTATCTGATTACCACGGAGCCTATGGGGGCTGTTTCACCGCAAGCCAATTTTAGTGAGGGCAAGCGAAAGCAGCTGGAAAGCGAAGCGCGTGACAAAGCCACAAAAGAGGCCCGGGCTAAAGCCGATCAGTCCGCTAAAAATCTTGGCTTTAAAGTGGGCGCCGTAAAATCCGTAAACGATGGCACCGGTTTTGGCGGCATAGAACCCTATGGCAGGGCTACTATCGCGCCTGCGTTAGATGACAAGAACGCTTCGCAGCTAAGTGTCCAACCTGGCCAGAATGATTTAAGGTATTCTGTCTCAGTAGTCTATTATCTGCGCTGACCTAAGTCTTAGTGTAAACTGTTAATTATTAGTATAACCAGCACAATTATACCCAAGATGCGGCGGAAATAATTGATACCCTGGGTTATTTCTAGATATGACCATGTAAACAGGCTTCCGTAAGCAATAGCTTCAAATAGGCTACGCAGTTTGCCTACACCAAAAAGATGGGCCGCTAGAGTGGCTATAATCCAGCCCCATAAGGGAACGTTTGGAGCTTGCATTAACACCAGAACACCGTTTTTGTTGGTAAACAGTTGGTCTTTCAGAGATCGTGTCATCCGAATATTATACCGCCTGTTGGAGTCTAGCTATGAGATAGCCTGCGCTTTGCCCTATATAGATATTATTTATCGGCGCAGACTGTTGAAGGGTTAGCCAGGTATATATTCTCCGAAGTCTTTGTCATGGCACAGAACTGGCCCCATTGAATGTCCGATGGTTTAATAATGGCTTTAGTAGGGTCTGGAAATAAGTCGCTAAACTCTGACAAATTTCTGAGGTGATAGTCCGGGCCAACAATGTTTGAGTCTGGAATATTAAGATACACCAATGCAGAATAGCCATCATTCTTAAAATTATTAACAGCGTCATTTATGAGGCTTTGCTGATAGCGCTCGTCATACATACCAACACCAAATTCCGTAATCCAGACTGGCTTATTAAACAGGAAAAGCCGTTCGCGCTCATGAGCCAATTCATGGAATGATGGCTGGTAATCTCCGTACCAGTACCGGTCATAAAGAATGGTGGTTCCAACAATATCTACCATGTCATCGCCTGGATAATATGCTTCGGCGCCATCATTGCCAGCCGGCGACCATACCCATTTTACGTTTTCGGCCTGGTGACTACGTGCGTAGCTAACGACGTAACGATAAGCTGTTATGTAACTGCTCGGTTGTTTAGCCCCCCAAGGATACAGGTCAGCTAATTCCATTTCATGCGCAAAACGTATATAAACAGGTTCTTTAGTCGCGCTCAATATTTTAGATATTTCCTGCAGTTGGCTATCGTACTGTCCCTGTGTAATCTTATCCAAAAGCAGTTCGCCATCAGGTTCACCGCGCGGTTCCAGCGTAATTAGCGGAACAGTGCCCGACCTTAATGAAATTACAAGTTGTTTAGCTAGCTCATGGCTATCACGCCAGTCAATAAAGGCATGCCTAATATAGCGTCGGCTTGATCGCACCTTATTGTCCGTAGTAAACATCCCCAACTCTGGCACTGACATATCGGTTGAACCAGAGATATGCTTTATCTCGTCTGTTAATTGCTGTGTCGTCATTTCATCAAGCGAAACTGTTTTTACAGGCACTGTCTGTGTGTTTGGCAGAGCCCGAGCATATGCAAGACGGCTTGTCACAAAGGGCGTAGTGACAAAGGCGATACCCATAACCATTGCCAAGGCAGTTGTGGCAGCAATAGGTTTGAACCAGTCGGCAGAAACTTGGTACCATTTGCCCTTCAGGGCCCTCAGCCTTAGATCAATATCCACAAAACAGATAACCAGCATGAAACACGCATTTGTCAGAGCGAATACAATTTGACTTTCTAGGGCTGCCGAGCCTCGCATCGCAGTCGCAAATAACACCGTCCCGGCACTCACAATACCCAGCAATAAAAAGGATTTATATGTTTTAAGAGCCGGTGCCGTCTGAGAAAAAACCCCTTTTGGCGTTATCATATATGATTTTTTTACACCAAAGGCAGCGTTTAAGATGGCTCGTAAAATCACTGGCCAACGAACCGCGTGCAATATCATGCCTCTCCACGAAAGCATAAGCTTGCGAGGCTGCATAAACGGGCGTGCTGCCCACCACACCAAAAATGAGCAAACAAATAGTGGTACAAAGTGGGCCAGAAAATCCGGACGATTCATACGCGCAACCTCTTTATTGATAGCCAGGGCGACAAGCGGGCAAAAAAACATTACCAAGTAAGATAGGCTCCATAGCGGATACCAGGTTTGGGAAAACAGGAACTGGATTTTCTTGCGTATGGGCATTGTTTTAAGTAGTTTAGGCGTATGGTGCAAAAGGACTTGAAACATGCTGTAAGCCCAGGCAAATTGCTGGGCCAGGTATGTGCTGAGCGTCTCGGGACCATCACCCTCAGCAATAATTTCTGGCAAAAATACACCCTCGTAGCCTTTACTAGCTAGCACGACCGTATCCAGGTGATCCTCTGCACGGGTAGGCTGAAAGCCGCCAATTTCCCTAATGGCGCTCATGCGGTACGTACAGTGCGACCCAATTATAAAAGGCGTCTTGCTGTGGCCATAAAAACCCATCTGTAAGGGGCCCTGCAGTACCAGTTCTTGCTCAGCAGATCCGCGAGCTACCCAATTATCACGATTGCCATAAACCGACGGAGCTTGCACCCAGGCAACTTTTTCATCCCTAAAAAAGCCAAGTGTTTTATGCAAGTAGTTGGAATAAGCTAAGTGGTCAATGTCAAGCTGGACGAAATAATCATACTTATAACGTTTAACTTGGTCTAACCATGCATTTACGTTACCTGCTTTCGTTTTGGCGGCAAAAGGTGCGGTTGACTGGTTATATTTTTTTATGCCCTTGCGACTAAAATGTTTTACGCCGTATTTTTTGGCTAAAGCTTTGACGGTTTTGTTATTTCCCTCATCAAGAATCCAACTGTCGTGCGGATAGGTGATCTGTGACATCGCCTTAAGTTGGCGTTCTACGATGTCCATCGACTCTTTAGAGGGCACGCATAAAGAGACGACTGCTACCTTCTTGCCTTTAGGAGCGATCCGTCTAGGTGGTAGTTTTGCACGAAAAACAAAATATAAAAACACCGTTGGCAAAATTGCGAATTCGTATAAAAGCGCCAGTGTAAGCGGAATAAATAGGGGTAAAAAGTTAATTCGGGCAGCATGTAACCACCAAGCCCACATCCAGATCAGACATGCGCCCCAAAGCGGCAAAATAATAAGCGCACGACGCCTGGAAGGCGCTGTGCGCCCTCCACGCGTAAACATGACTATATATTAACATATTTGTATTAATATTGCAATACTTTTAAGGAGTCTGGGTTGTTTTACTGTAGTTTTTTATAAATTTCTATCAGCGTAAATGGCATGACGGGGATTACAAATGTAAAAACAAATAAGTAGCCCAGCATGTTTTTAGCTGCCATTGCCCTAATCGCATAGGCCATAATTACCCTCTTGTTGGCTTATTTTCTATGATATGTTGATTATATCACTGGCGACAATTAGCCCACCGCAACAGGCGTCTGCCGGCTGGCAAAAAACGCCATAATATCATTGCTTGGGTCATCAGGCATACCTTGTATATAACCTGAAACTACTATTTCACCATCAATACCCAGGTCCTCGCCGGGTTCAATTCCAACCCAATAGCCATTGTCGAATTTGCCACCACAACGCTCCCACAGCATCACTCGGTCTTCGTCTACTACATGAAAGCCTACCCTATATAAGCCACTAGCCTCTTTCTCAATTTCATATACCTCACATAATTCTCTGCATGCAAGTACGGCGGCACAATTCCTTGGCCTTTTGCCATGTGCCCTGTAGTTAGGGATTTTTTCTACGGCCACCATTAATACATGTAGCTCATTTAGTATGAGCTCGTCGGGCATAAGCCTGTTTGCCTGGCCCTTTTTATATTCTTGCATTGAGCAATAACCGGGTTCCACAGATGACATTATGATATTATAACATATACTCTTACATATGCAATTTCAATTTTGATAATTGTTTAGTTTATGGTTCGGCAGTTCGAATATGTGGATTTTCTATAAATATTCTATTAAGCTATGCTGTAGGAGCACATATGAACCAACCCATACTCACCAAACGTCAAGCTGAAGTGTTAAATTATATTGCTAAATATACCGCTCACAATAAGTATGCGCCTACCCTTGCTGAGATTGCCAAAAAATTTAATTTAGCATCTGTTTCTACGGCGCATTTTCATGTGACAAAACTACACGAAGCTGGCTATTTAGCAAAGCTTGGCCACAAATCAAGGGCCCTTAAAATTTATAACGCAGAGCTTTCGGCCATGTCACGGCAACCCTCCGGTCTTCCTGATAACGCTAAAAAACCGACACATTACAATAAGCTGCCAATCAATAAGATAATCCTGGGCGATACAACTATCTTGCTAAAGAAAATCCCGTCGGAAAGTTGTGACATTATTATTATTGACCCCCCATACAATATCGGGAAAAACTTTGGGAATAACCTGGACAAAAGAGAGCTAAAAGATTATATAGAGTGGTCTAAGATCTGGCTGTACGAGTCGGTACGCATCTTAAAGCCCACCGGTACCATGTTTGTATACGGCTACAGTGAAATCCTGGCCTATTTGTCTATAGAAATACCCCTGCCTAAACGCTGGCTAATTTGGCACTACACCAACAAGAACGTCGCCTCTTTGAATTTCTGGCAGCGAAGCTATGAATCTATAATTTGCGCATGGAAGGACAAGCCGGTATTTAACCGCGATGCGGTGCGGGAACCTTATACGGATGGTTTTTTAAGCGGTGCTGCCGGCAAGGTGCGCCGTGGTACGGTGGGGCGATTTAGCAAGAATGCGAAAGAAACCGTCTACAATGCCCACACCCTGGGTGCTTTGCCAAGGGATGTCATTAAGATAGCCGCACTAGCCGGCGGAGCTGGCATGACTGAACGTTGGTTTATGTGCAAGGATTGCAATGACGTCTTTGCCCCAATGCAGCTAAAACATCACCGAACACACATGACAGAAAAACATCCTACCCAGAAGCCATTGCAGCTTTCTCGAAAACTTATACGCTCCGCCATGCCGCCAAACCGTAGCGTAGTCTTGGTCCCGTTTGCGGGCACTGGTTCGGAATGCGCGGCTGCCAAAGAGCTGGGTCAAGATTATATAGGCATAGAACTCAATCCTGATTATGTGCGACTGGCTGAAAAGTTTATAGCTAGCGTCCAGCCACCGCTAGACCACGCGCTGTAAGTCCTTGTCTATCTCAGTTTTAACGGTTTCAAAAGTGTAAGGCGTAAAAACAACAAAGCCATTTGGTAACCTTTTGAGCTCTTTATTATTTATAAAACGTAAATATGGCAGTTTATACTCACCGTTTTGCCGCAGTGGGTTAACAAAATAGTCTTCGGTCGGCACCTCGTAGCCAATGTCTATAAACCGCCCGGCAATGGGGTTCTTGGAAACTTTGGCGGTCCGGACTTCACGGCTGAAAGTCTTCTTTTTAACCTGGTAGTTCAGTACTTGCCCTTTGTAAATAACCTGAAAATCCGCACCTTTATGGTCAAGCTCAACAGACATATTGACAGTTTCTTGGCCAAATACGGATTCGGCTACATAGCCGGCATGTATTTGCGTAATAATGCTTGCCCATGTACGGTAAATACGTGCCGGAAGGCCCCGATAATAGCAGTCCTCACACATAGTAATCTTGTTTCTAAAAGCTTCTATGGCAGTACGGTATTTGTCACGATATTCTTGATAAAAGGCTTCATAGCCAATAAAGCGCCGCTGGTCCCAATACGTTATATACAAAGCCTCCAGGGCCTGCATATCTTTGGGTAAATCCATTTCTACAAGCTTAATAGGCCGGTATGTATCACGGTACGCTTTCAGGTTTAGCGTGCCCAGAAATTCCTCGAATGCGTCCTTATGCATATTTCTTTCTCCGACTTAACGCCTTAACTATACCATTCACTACCGGCTTATATCTTCTTGAACGCGTTCTTTGCGTAGCCTGCCGTGGCCATTAGCCCAAGCACCACTGACAAGCCAAAAATAACGTGCCCAGTGCTGCGTAGTCCAATATGGTCCAAGTTTGCTTTGGCAATACCATACAGCACGACTGATCCCCACTGCGCGGTAGTGGCATACTTGCCCGACCTAGACGCATGGGGCAATATACCACGGGCTTTTGTTATGCCTGCAAAAATCACATTTGCTAAATGTTGCACCACCAGCACAATCGCTTGCCAGGGAAGCAAAATTGCGCTGATAACCATCACGGGTAATGCCAGGGCTATTTCTAGTTTGTCAATGCTTGCGTCAATTACTTCTCCGAGCGGGCTCTTAGTGCCTGTCTTGTCAGCTAAAATACCGTCGGCTATATCAAGCACGCGCCCAGTTAAAACGGCCATAACTCCTAGGATCGTATGGTTATTGTATATGTACCAAAGTCCTGTGACCACTAACACAAACCCCACTACACTAATAATATTGCCGGGAGTAATTATGCCGTGGGTTTTGACAGCCAGTCGTTGCCAGTTGTTGCGGTTCCTGGCTTTTAATTTATCCCAATCAGCTTTTTTACCGACTCTATGCAGTTTCACGCTTTAATCATAGCAAAATAGCATTACAGTTATTAGCTCTAATTTCGTTAGACACTCAGAATAAGCTACACCGCCTTAGCTATAGAGCTAACTGATAGTACAGGCACATATATGGCATGCGTGCTAGGTATGGCAGTGTACTTGGGGCGTAATAAGGTGCCAGACATAGTTAAACAAATTGAGTCTATTGCTAGGGCCCCGACGCTGTGCTTCAATCTTAATTTAGCATATGTTTCAAATGCCCCTTCTAAG
>DATLEQ010000063.1:0-6015 GCA_035525115.1 Candidatus Limnocylindrales bacterium | reverse complement strand
TGGATAACCTCAGGTAAATAGCCGCGAATTACTTGTTCTACGTTAAGATCGATCGCCATATCTTAAGCATAGGCTGGAAATATTATCCGTCAAGTTTATCCTGCGGATCATCTGCCTCGCTGCTTAAAGAGCCCTCTTTGTAGCCTAGGTTATGAAGTATGCCGGCAATAACTTTAATATCTTCCTCGCTAAAGCCCTCGGTCAGCTCAATATCCATTTCTCTCAATACGGCTTCCCGGTCATCATCTGGGCTTAGGGTAATGTCAGCCAGTATGTCTTCGTTGTGGGCGTTTATTATGGCTATTGGTAGCCCCGTATCCTCGTCATCATAGTATTCCCAGCGCCTTTGTTTGCGCGGTTCATAATATTCGTTATCAATATAAAAGTCCCATACCTCGTGGACAGTCCCGCGGGGTTTGCTAACTGGGCAAGCATCTGCTAGTTCAACCATACGCGCCTCATTAACAATTACGTCCCCTGGAGCCAGCTCCAATTCTGTCAGCCCCGGCCAATACATGGGTGGCGTAAATGGATGACTGACCCGGACACTAATACGAAAACTTAATAGGCTTTCTTCGCCTTCGTCTAATTCTTCTGGTGCTTCTACTTTGGTGGCGGTAAATAGTAATGTAGTCTTAATGCCGTCACAACTATCAGGTAATACCTTGTATATTTCGGGCAAGTCTGAGGATGCAAAGACGCCGCCTGGCGCAAAAAATTCTGCGGCTGGTTCTAGCAAATTATCACATAAAGCCGTCGCAAGATCGTTGTTGTCCCTAACTATTTCAATGCTTCTATTGGGTCCCATGCCGGTTCTGTTTCCGCAGTCTAATTTGAATTAATTGTAACATGGGTGTCCATACCAGCGCCCCAGGCTATGGTATGCTTAAGGCACATCTAACGGAGGGTTTCCCATGCAAAAAGTTATTGACTATAAACTATTTACTTCTGATTCTCCGCAAGGCCTGACAGACACCGTTAAAGCAGCGATGGCTGATAACTGGGTACCGTCGGGGATCGTTATACAATTTCAAGACAATTTAATCCAGGCTATGGTCAAATTTGAGGACACGAACGCTTAAACTGTCCGCGGCTTATAGCAGCTTGCTAGCATGGTTATCAAGCGAGCCGATCAAGGCGCCCAGTGTCAAGGCTTCATTTTCGTAGACATCCAAAAACACGGCGTGTACTGCCAGTTTGGCGCTTACTTTCCGCACTTGCTTGAACATCCTGGGGTCTATCCAGCGCATGGCTAATCCACGGTGGACGAGTTCCGCGGCAAAGAACCTTACAAACCACATTTCTTCTATAGGGATAATCTCGTTAAAGGCTTCGTAAAAATCATGAATAAATGCCTGGGCCTTGTCCGGCTGCATGACGCCACCAATCCAGGCCAAGCCAATATGGGCCAAAAAGTTAGCTGGCACGAACTGTTGTGATCCAGTAATAATGCGGCCAAAATCAAATACCATGATGTCACCACTGCCATTTACTGCCATATTTTTGGGGTGTCCTACGGAATATAAAAGCCCGTCCTCGGATAAAAATTTGCTTTCAAGCTCACGGTAATAGTCAAGGTGCCCATAAAGCAGAACATGTGCTTCAGCCAGGCGCTCCCGCACCTGGGTTTTACTATCTTCCACCGGCTTAATCCCTTGCATTAGGCTTTTGTCACGCAGGGCCAATTGCAGGTTTGCCAAAGTCCGTGCAGCATTTACGGCCGTAATGGCCGGCAATGTGGTCTCAATCAACCTGTCCTGCATCAGTGAATAGCCGTGTGCGTTAAAGTCAGACATGACGGTTTGGCGCCCCCGTGAATAGTGTATATGTAGGCGGGGTACCGTAATCGTAGGGTGTTCTTGCAGGCGTTCTAAGATTTTTCTATCTAGGGCATGGTTTTTAAGTGCGGCTTTTTGCAAAGCCGCGTCACTATAACTAAACTGCGGACCTTCTGTTTTTTTATGGATACGTTTGACGACAACGGCTTCTGTCTTACCCTCATGTTCCAGCTGGGCTTCTATCACTTCCGACACCACACCGCCGCTCTTACCAACAGCTGATATATTTAATTTCGGTTTCATGGAGTCCCTTATTTTCCGCCTTTCCTGCATATATTTTACTCCTGTTTGTAGCCACGCGGGGTTTAGAATAATTATATGCAGCCGCGATATTTTATTGGTATTACGCTGCCCGACGATTTTAGCCAAACGATTTCCTAGATTCAGGGTCAATTATTTTTGCCGGGCAAAGTTATGGAACCGCTGGTGGCGCACACTACCCTGCTACACCCTAATACTCTTGATACATTGCCGCCCAGTTATTTCATTCCAATAGTAAAGCAAGTCGCTTAGCCGTGTTTACTTGGGTACGGTCACGTACTTATAAAATTACCAATGCTTAAGTTTAGCAAAAGCGGCTGGAGATTTGTCTTCCAGCCGCTCTATAGTTGGGTAGTGGCGCTTTACTAATTATTCACGTTTTCGTGCATTGATATTTGCTGTAAATTTCTTTGCCTAGACAGTGATCGTTATTCGCACCACTCAGTTTGATATGTCGTGTACATGTAATACTCACTTATTAACATACGGTCATATTCGTACCCATCGTCAGTGTAATATACCTCGTATGTTTCGTTCCATACGTCGTAGCGCTGATACCAGCACGTCCACTCAGTTTGGTTAGGGTCAACGCCCCAGTAGCCATCGCCGTCTATCCTACGCCAAGTTTCCATATCCTCGATCTGGGAATAGTCAGCGTGGGCTACGCCGCTTGATACACCCGTTAAACTAGCTAATTGGCGAGGGATAATGCCCGATGCTCCCCCAAGTACCAGCATAAAGCTGGCCATTGATGCTGCTAAAAATCGCTTGAGTCTCTTCATACGCCTCCTATGCTTTAACCTACTACCCAAGCCACCCATTAAATTATCGTCACCTAATTTAGGCAATTAATAATCTCACAATTACTTTGGTAATTTCGGCCTAAATTTTAGTGGTTTCTCAGTCTAATGACAGTAAACAACAGTTAAATATGCCCTGATCTCTGCTATAACACCTTAGAAATCGCTATTACGTATCTTGGGTCACGGAAACTGTGAGGAGTCCCAGGTATTTCAATGAGTTGTGAGCCTTTGAGGTCATGGGCGGTGCTGATTACCCTGTCTACCAGCTTCTTGTGCTTCTTTTTTTCTTGCTCGCCATAAAACAATATACTCTTGGTATTTGCTCGGTTTATCTTGTTTGCGGTGGCTGTTGCAGAAATTGTGCTGAAATCTTCTACCCTGCGCCTGCCAAACCAATTCGTTAGCTTTTCTGGCGGCTGGAATCTGGGTATATCTTCTTGGAAAAATGGCGAAAGCGAACACAGAATGATTTTGTCGGGTTTTAATTCTGGGGCAGTAATCATGGCCGCCATCGCCCCAAATGAGTTACCGATTATTACATTGTGCTTACTAGCTTTATTCAGATAAAACGCTTTAAATTCACTCACAAACCTGGACATCGTATGATAGTTCCACTTTATATCTACCGGCATAACCTCATATCCCTTGCTCGCAATTGCGTTGCGCAGTTCCGAATACTGCCCATCCGCTGCCGTGCGGTTAAGCTCAAACCCAGATATTAAAAACGCCGTCCCCTTCATAGCACTATTGTGGCTTTGAATGGGCTTTCAACCAGGCCGCAATGACTGGTATGTCTAAATGGTCGGTCGCTACCTGTACCGCAAAATCCTCCAGCTCTTTATCCGTAAGCAGCGAGGTATCCCAGCCATTCAAATTAAGGAATATTAAGGCTGACATCATGCCCGTACGCTTGTTTCCATCCACAAAAGGATGGTCTGCAATTATGCCACGCATCAACACCGCGGCTTTCTCAAAAATCGTCGGATATAAGGATTCACCAAAAACTTCTTGCTTCATTGAACCAATTGCTGCCTCAAGACGTCCATTGTCGCGGAAACCTTGCGAACCACCGGAATTATCAATAATCTGCAAGTGGATAATGCCGAGGTCATCGACAGTAAGCCACCTCATCGCTGGCTAAGATTTTTTAAAGCCTTTTTGTGTCTTGCAATGAGTTTTTGAGTAAGCTCCACCACCTCTACCTGTTCTTTTTCAACAGGCTCGGGCTTTTTAAAGCTAACCTCTAACTCTTCCCCTGGTTTTATACCGTAGTGCTTGGCGTCATTGGCAGGAATAGTTACGGCAAGGCTGGAGCCGACTTTGATAACTTTTTGGATTGATTTAATAGTCATAATATTATACTAACAAAATTATAATATTATTGCAACTTTATTAGAATTTGCTGTTGTTATCCATAAATTCAAACAATTGTTGAGCCAAATTCCCTCGTTGTGAACGCAAGCTATTCATATTAAATTATAAACTTACATGCAGACTAAAGCGCGTAATAATTATACAGCCGCTGGTTTTTTATGTTCGCTCATGTACTTTGTGGACACAATCATTGCGTTCATTGTAAAAACATAGGCTGGATAAATAATAAGCGCCCAGTCCACCTCTGGGACGGTCGCCACTGTTATGAGCCCAGCAATGCCCGCCAACGACCATTGAATATAAGTTTCTGTTTCTGGATGGTGATATGTCTTTACCAGTGTCGGTATTGCCCCTAATGAATCTATTATAACCACAAGCAAGGTTGAGATTCGGGTATCTTGGGCGCTAATCCAATAAACCACCAAACCAAAGGCCAGTACCAGGCATACGCGATCCAACGCCGAAGTTCCCCCAACACCATACTTGATCGACAAGATAAACGTTGTACTTACCAAAATAGCGCCGCTCACTACATATAGCGAGGAGTATTCTCCACCATTCAAAACCTGATTCACGGCCGCTACGGCTGTCAAAATAGACCAAATTCCCCAAGTGATTCGTTGGGGCCTTACCTTTCCTCTAATAATGTCCCTGATATATGGAAAGTAACCTATGAGGTTTAGGGCTAGGGCCAACGTTCCGAGGATTAATCTCATTTCGTTTATCATAGCACTGCAATGATTTTTTGACGGAAATTTGTAAAAGCTAGGCATGTATAGACGGAACGGCGGCGATTTCATCGCCTGTTGCAAAAAGTGTAACTTCGCCAAATTGCTCATCATATCCGTTTTCGCCTAATATACGGTCAGCATCTTCGCCGTGGTCACGGCGTATGGCTTCAAAAGCCGCATCACGGGCTTCTTTGGACTCCCACTCTGCCACGGCAAAGACCCCATTACGGCCTAGCGCACTATGAAGCCTGGTACCCCGAGCGCCTGGATAGGTTTGTATAACTTCGCTTCCTGCCTCCCAGGAAGCAATGTAGTCTGTTCTGTCTTCGTCACTAGCAAATGCAACTTCAAATACGACACGATACGTCATTATAGCCCCTACGGATTATATAATCTTGTGCTTACTGTCTGTTGGTGCGGCAGGCTGTAATAGCGGGCAGTATTACTCATACTCTACAGCCTCGCCTTGGGCGACTTTTGTTACAAACTCAGCCATTGTGGCAATTGTGCCAAAATTAGCAGGCAGAATGTCTCTTTCATTTGCCCCTGTCTCTACTTGGCGCACCCTTTGAACCTCATGCCGGCGCTGGACCAACCTATTTAAGGTTGTTGTGCGCTCGCCGCCCTGCCTGATAATAGTGCGTAGTGCCACACTCGCAAAGGCAAAGCGGTGTGGGCTGGTGGCATCAAATGGACGGGCTTTTACCTTAAATACTGTTTCGGCGCCAGTTTCGCGGTTTGTCCCCCACAGCCTGATTGTACTGGTTTTATATAATCCCCTACTGGTGCTGCAGTCGGCGTCTATATCTACGTGTACTCTGCCCTCCTCATGTGTAAGGCTTGGCGCAATACTGCCTGCCGCAACCAATAACCGTCCTAGTAGTGGCACAAAGCCGACTTGGTCAACCAATATTTCACTAAATCCAGAGCAATTCCCAAGGGGTGTGGTAGTTTCATTTAAACTTGCAGCCTCTGCCCCTTTTGCCCGTTCGGCCAAAGACAAAATTG
>DATLEQ010000062.1:0-7551 GCA_035525115.1 Candidatus Limnocylindrales bacterium | reverse complement strand
ACCATGTCAAGCATGTACGTAAGCAAGACTCGGGCTGGCCAAGCGATTATTCCACCAATAACTGGCACTAGAGTGCCTCCAATCCCGGCAATCAAAGCCAGCAGCATTCCAAGGGGCACTAATGGTACGAGGAGTAAATTAGCAACAAGTGCAATTGATGAGACTTGATGAAATATATATAAAACAAATGGTACTGTCATTAGCAATGCACAAAGGCTTTCTATTAAAAGCCCTGTCAGTGCATTAGGCTCCCTTTCCCCAAATAGGCGTCGGTTAATTAGCGGCGCAACTACAAGCACCCCAAAAAACGCCATGAACGATAGATACCAGCCGATATCGCTCCAGATATAGAGTGGGTTATATCCTGCAGTTATGACGGCGGCCAGTGCAATCAGCAATACCGGCCTAAACGTACGGCCATAATACCACGCCAGTAAGCTCAGTATGCTGACAATAGCGGCGCGGACTATGGAAGCACTAAACCCTGTCGTTAACAAAAATAACCCGATAAGAGCGATTGAAATAGCGGTCGTCTGGTATTTGGAACGTTTACGAAGCACGCGCCTGACACCACCCATAATTATGGTTAAGTTATAACCTGATACTGCAATAATGTGCGTCAGGCCAACCGTTGAAAGCTGCTTAGTGATAGTATCCGGAAGAGTACTGCGCTGTCCGATCAATAAACCTAAACCAAACGAGGCCAGCGGTTCGGGCAAAGCCGATTCCATGCCGGCCGTATATGTGCGTCGTGCGCCATCCACGGGTGAGTCCGAACGGCCAAGGACCTTCATTTCTGCAAAACTCATTCGTAATTGACGGCTGCCGCGACTGGCATAGACTTTGCCTTCAATTTGCACGATATCACCCTTATATACTGCCGGCTCACCAAAACCCGCAATAAGTAATTGGCCGGGTAACCGTGTGTCTATAGGATCCTGCACATGCAGATGGCTGGCATCAAAAGACAGCTCTTTGCGGTCATCATACACCGCGTCACTTTCTGCCTGCACGGTGGCTACTATGTGTTTGCCGCTCAATTGCTTAACCGGCTGTAACTGCGCTAATACCACCTGGCCACGCCACCAACCCAACACAAAGCCGAATAAAAGGATGCTGATTGCTGCCGGCAACCGTAACCTTACGGCCGTAACTAAAAAACATATAGCGGCGCCCAGCAGCAACTCAGGCGGCAGTACTATATTTGTACGCGCAAAACCCAAACCACCCAGAAAAGCCATCAAACCAATAGTTATAATGGTAGTCCGTCGGAATTTAAGTCGTCGTCTAAACATCCTATGCTTATAAAACAGAAATTGTAGGCCATATACAAGCAGATTTGTAATAATTCCTCCAAGGATTATTTAGAACCTTTCTTATTGCGGCGCAGGTCGTGGTGTATGCCTAGGGGTTTTGTTATGCTGAGATGAGCGAGGGGCAATGAATACAATTGATATCATAATTATTGCAGGGCTAGTGCTGGCTATAGCCAGAGGGCATAGGATTGGTATGCTTAGGCTGGTCTTCTCTTCGACTGGTTTTATAGTAGGCCTGTTGGCTGGCTCCTGGGTCGCCAAACAGGTAGCACTTAACTTCAACAGCCCCCTTGCCAAGCTTGTAACCATAGTCTTAATAGAGCTAGGGATGGCTAGCGCATTTGCAGCCTTGGCGGAAATCGCTAGCTTAAAGCTTCACAAACATGCTGTGCGCCTGCATTTAGGAAAAGCAAACCAGTTACTGGGTGCAGGTTTTGAAACCATACTTACATTGGGGTTGGTGTGGCTAGGGACTTCGGCTTTATCTAATGTCCATAGTTATAATTTGGGGCAAAGCGTGCGGCGTTCTTTTATTGTTCGGAGACTCGACGCCCTTTTGCCGCAACCGCCAGATATATTGGCCAGACTAGAAAAGATTGTTAGCCCTAACGGCTTTCCAAACGTTTTTTTGGGCTTAGAGCCCCAGCATACTACGATCTCGCCTAATAATTCAGTAGACAACCAAGCCATACTAGCCGCCCAAAAATCAGTCGTAAAAATACAGGGTGCAGGTTGCGGCGGAATAGTAAACGGTTCAGGCTTTGTAGCCGACAAGGATTTAGTGATTACCAATGCCCACGTGGTGGCCGGAATAGCAAGTCCTCAGGTAGTAGATCAGTTTAAAACATATCGGGCGGTCCCTGTAGTGTTTGATGCCAACCTGGATATAGCAATCTTACGCATAAATAACCTACCCGATCCAGCCCTAGCGCTAACGGACAGGACTTTACCAGACAAGAACGCCGCGGCAGTCTTAGGCTTTCCCGGCGGCGGCCCGTTGGTTACAAACAACGCCGTTATCATTGATCATATCAGGGCCGCCGGCCGCAACATTTATAACCAAGGCGTAGTGGTCAGAAATGTTTATGAGGTTCAATCAGACATAGAGCCCGGCAATTCCGGCGGCCCACTGCTGAGTCCCGATGGCTCGGTGGCGGGTGTTATTTTTGCTAAATCGCTCAGTCAAGATAATGTCGGTTATGCGCTATTAATAGATCAGGTTAAAGGCCTACTTAAGCAAGCTCAGCAGCAAAATACCAGGGTCGGTACAGGAATCTGTGCCCAAGACTAATTAATAGCTTAAATTGCCTTAGTCTAAGCCTGCCTTATTACGAAGCTCATTTATTTTTCAGATGCTTCTGCTTTAGATAGGCTATCAGGGATGCTCTCATTGGTTTGCTGAGCGAAGGATCCCAAATGAATTGTTGGGCAGGCGTGGCCGGGTCGTCCCCTGTTTTTCAGTCTTGGGGATCTTTTTGGGCGTTGTCATTGTTTGCATTATCATCAGCCATAAACTCCTCCTTATGCTTAGCATTGTAGAAGCCTGGCAGTTAGCGGCAGTGATTAAACTTACTACCCTTGATCAGCGGGTTCGCGCGGTTGTTTTAGTTTTCTAGCCGGCAATAATGCAGCCAACGCCTTTAGTAAGGCGAACCAAAAAATTACATTTAACACTATGTTTACTATGCTCAGAGCCTGTTGCTCAGCGGTAGCTTCGGCATAGCCTGCATAATTTGGCATGCTTTGATTATTATTTTTAAGCGTAAATGTTGAGGTTGCCTTATAACTTAGCGGGTAGCCGTAGTGGCGTTCAGTGACCTTGCCTTTGGGCTCTAGGTTAAAACTACACCCCGCCGCATGGATACAAAACGGCACGTTATCAACAGAGTGAATCCTAAAAGCCAGAATGCTAGGCATAAAGGCGATTGCTAAAATAATTAAGTATTTTTTTACAAAAGCCTGCTTCATGATTTTAATCATCCTTCATTTACGATTAACAATATTACTCTGCTACTGGGGCGTCTTCCGAACCCGGATACATTATGCCGTGCCTTTCTGCCAACACAGCACGAAAAAAGCTTGCTTCAAGTTCATTGGTTATTAAGCCGACAATTGGAACTGCGACGTAACTATCACCATCGGCTGCATAAGGGGGGTGTTCGGCCGGCGCGAATTTGACGACTCCATCCCTGTCATCAACAAAACAATCTCTTGCCTCAGAAATATCAACTACAAAGCCTTCCGGAAGGCGGACTACCCAGACTTTCTCATCATCTTCGTCTAGATCAGCAGGCAATAAACGCGGGGCCTTGCCGTCAAGCCACATAAGGCCCTCACGGTCCATCCAGAAACACGACTCATCAACCAAACAAACCCCTCCTTCCGGCAACCCCTCCATAAGCTCATAACGCATATGGTCTGGAACGCGGACTTGGTCGGCCGTTATGCTTCCCTCAAAAAAATCAATCGTCATATTAATACCTGTTATACCGCAAAGGCTACCCATAAACAAGCGTTAGCAAAAACGTAACAGCAGAGAATCTACTGCCAGCGTTTGGTAGCACGAAGCCTCACCAGAATAATAGTAAACGAGGCTACCAATAGGGCCTTAAATTAGTTCATTTTCGACGTTGATCTCGCCGTGCAAATCCTCGAGCATAATATTTCTAATCTGGTCAGCATTGCGATCCTGAGCCAAAAGCCACCCAAGCTTTGTGGTAATCGACTCAATACTCATATCATAGGCGGGTATGGCCAGCTCATTCATCTTCAAGTATTGGCCCGTTTCGTTTACCTCAAAGTTAGCCAGGCCATTAGGCGCCTGTGTAGTAACAACAATTGGTATTTGCTTATCACGTAAGTATTCAAAGGCTGGGAACAAATGCGCGCTCGGATCGCCTGCCCCAAAAGCCCGCAATATAAAAGCTTCTATCCCATTGTTTTCGACAAGTGACTGGAACAAATGGGCCGACATGCCTGGAAATTCTGTTAACGAGGCCATGTTTTGGGTACGGAAGTCTTTTTTAACACTTAATACTCTGGATTGGATAGCCAGTGGCTTCTTCCGGGACAAATAGCTTACATGCGCGCTCATGGCCTTAGCGTTAATGCGCATAAAGCGGCCTATTTCTCCCAGGGTACCAGTTTGAAACGACTTGAAAGGGTCATAATCAAAATCTGTTCCTTTTTTGACCCTGGAGCCTGATATGATTTTGCTGCCGAATACCGCTATTACGCCTTTGACTTCGTGATAACCCCAAACCGCAAGCCGAAGGGCGTTGACCAAGTTGGTGGTAGAATCGGAGCCCAGGAAGCCCAAGGGAACTTGTGCACCAGTGAGAATGACCGGTTTGTTAATATTTTCAAATGCAAAGGATAGCGCCGCTGCGGTATAGCCCATTGTGTTTGTACCGTGCAAAATAATAAACGAGTCATAGTCATCGTAGGTTTCATGAATTTTTTCAACCAGCGCTGTCCAGTTTTCGGGCTGCATGTTGGAACTGTCTACATTAAACAGCTCCACGACAGTAGCACTTATCTCCGTGTTCCAGTTTTTCTTAATGATTTCTACAGAATCTTCCAGAATAGCCGAAAAATCGTCGCCCCGCGACTTAACTTCTTGTGACACGTAACTTTTGGCAACGTTTCCGGCTACAGTCCCGCCGGTAAAAAGTATCAAAACGCGTTTATGGGTAAAGGTTGTCATAGTAATTTTAATCTTAGACTACACCATTTCAGCCTATTAAAACAGGCCTTGGGATGCCGACTGCTAGCTATCTAAATTGCAGAGACGGGCCAGCTCCTTGGCATTTTCTAATGCATAACCATAAAAATCATTATTAAAATATACGTAAACCCGTTTTACTTGCTTCGAAATACCCTTGATGTAGTCGGCCCACTCGGTTAACTGCTCGGTATTATATTTTGAGGCAAACAATTTATCCGGCCCATGCATACGTATATAAACAATGTCTGCCGTAATCTCACGTGCTAAGGGGTAGCGTGACGACTGCCCAGCAACTAAGGCAACGTTGTATTTCTTAAGTACTGTGTACACATCTTGGACAAACCAGTGTTTATTCCTAAATTCAATCGCAATATCCAACTTATGTTCATGGGCGTTAACCTTATCTCTAAAGAATGCCAGAAAACGCTCAAGTTTCGGGAGGTCATATTTAAAGCTTGCTGGCAGCTGGATAACAATCGCGCCTAGCTTGGCTTTCAGGATCTGGATAGATGTCAGGATATAATCAACTTTTTCCCTCACATCGTCATTTAGCTCTAACTTAGCCTCATGAGTAATAAGTTTATTGAGTTTAATAGAAAACTTGTAAGACTCAGGTGTCATACGGTCCCACGTTTTATAGGTAGATTCCTGGGCAATACGATAAAACGAAGAGTTATTTTCAACTGTATTGAAGTGCTGCGAATGGAACTTTAGCTCATAGTATCCGGTAATATCCGGCGGATAAAATAACCCTATCCAGTCGTTATAATGCCACCCAGAAGTTCCAATATACAAGTTAGCCTTTCTCACGGTAGTATCATACCAAAAGCCGACAGGCAACGATTAGTAGCGATAGCCTGTTAGGATAGGTGTGGAAAGCCATCTCGCAGCCCATTCAATAACTTGCGCCGTGTCTGCTCACCGCGCGCTACGCTGCCTTGATTGGAACAATCTTGGCGACTTTATTGGCAATATTTCCAACCCGCCATTCTAACTCTTTAACGGGGATTAACGTCATTTCACCACGGCTCTCAGCACGTTCTTGCTCCATTGTAATATGACCATAAAATGTGCCCTCTTCAGGACCCATATCCCAAATGGCGGCCGGTAATATAGCCCCGGTTCTGCGGTCTTCTACTAGCACGTGCCACTGATGAATCTCGTTGCCAGTACAGTATTCGAGCACTCCAGCAACGGCCACTTCCCGCCCCTTCCTATTTTGAAGCGATAGTAAATCACCCACTTCATACCTCTCACGAAAGTTATACATAAAAATACCTTAACATAATATAGTCAATACGTCTACGGCAGTTAGGTGGCGGCCCTTTGTAACGCTCTGTCTGGTTTGTAACTAACAAACTAGCCAGTTCTAAGGAGGTAGGACCCACTTTAGGGCTGATTTAGCAATTGCGTAGCAGCACAGTGAAGACTATTGTAACTAAACTGTGCTTGATCCGCCGGCTTATTACTAACAAGAAGCTTGTTAATTAAGGCTGTTGATGCAGATCCAGTTGCCCGCCGGATCGCGAAACCAGGCGGCGCCGCCTCCCATTTCTGGATCACTCAGGATGCCGTTTTCGTCTGTGCCATCTAATTTCTCAACGGTGATGCCCTGAGCCTTAAGTTCATCGACCGCATCTTTGACGTTGTCTACTTCTATGCCAAAAACAGTGGAGTCCCAAGCCTTGTGGTCGGCTTTGGTATAGACATTAAAACGTGTACCAGCGCCACTTTCGAACACGACGCCATAAGGTGTATCGCTCTTGATGGTAAACCCAAGCTTATCCACATAAAATGTCTTAGCCACATCCATGTCATCAACGCTAAAGTTTGCGTGTGTAGCGTTTTGTCCAATCATTTTGCACTTCTCCTTACCTTGTAAATTAATTATACACCTACGGTAATGGTTAGGCGGTAAAATAAAAACTCCCGGAAAAGGAGTCCTAATTTTGGAGGGCCCATATATATCGCTGTTGCAACTATTATGCAAAGCCAGAACACTAATTAACCTTCATGCTTATGTTTGGTTGCATAACCAAACTAGACTCCGTTTGAAATTTTACAGATGTAGCTGCGTGTTAAAATGCGTCTTTCTTTTAGGTTTCGTATTTGATTTTGAGCCATTTCTTGAAAGTCCTCACCCAAGAACACGGCAAAGGTAACTGGCGGCTTTAGGCCACTTTGCAACTTCTTTGCTAGCTCTTCAAACCATTGTTGGCTTGATGAAGTCGTGTCCTGTGTTTTTAATATTTTAAAGCCTGCCTTTTGCAAATGATGCGCCATTTCGTTTGGCGACGATAGAAAACTAATAGACGGCTCGCGGGCCCACGGGACTGGATATAGTACCTCGCCTCCTTCTCCTTGGAGTACATCATAAATTCCAAATGTGCCGGTGGCTTTTAGGACTCGTCTAGCTTCACTGAAAAGTTTTTCTTTATTTTCGATATTCATGGCTGTGTGCATGCTCATGGCTGTATCAAATATTTTCGCCTCAAAAGGAAGAGAAGT
>DATLEQ010000041.1:0-8013 GCA_035525115.1 Candidatus Limnocylindrales bacterium | reverse complement strand
AACACAGGAGTTGGACAAGTTTCAGAGTAATGAAATTAAGGCGGCCGAAGAAAAATGGCTGGTTGAAAAGGTGGAGTTTAGGTTTATGGCTGCCGAGCAGCAGTCCGCCCTGGCGCAGGATGAATTAGACCAGCTGTATGTGCTAATCGGCGCACTTAAGGTACTTGGCCTAGACGGAGCGGCCCAAAGCTTTATTCCCCGGCTAAGCGAACTAAAAAAGCGAGTACAATAGGATTAATGAACGTCATTGAGGCGGTAATTTTAGGGCTTGTCCAGGGCTTAACCGAATTTATTCCGGTGTCGAGCTCGGGACACTTGGTGATAGCCCATAATCTATTAGGTGTCAGCGAAACGGGGCTGGCTTTTGATGTGGCTCTTCATTTAGGCACACTCATAGCGTTAATCGGTTACTTTTGGCATGATCTCCTGCGGTACGCAGTGTCGGTCTTTAAGAAAACAGAACATTCCAGGTTGACCTGGCTGCTGATTGGGGCAACCGTACCGGCCGCCATAATCGGGTTTTTATTAGAAGGTGCCGCAGAGTCAAAGTTTCGTTCTGTCCGGTTAGTCGGGATGACGATGTTATTATTTGGTCTCATTATGCTGATTGCTGAACATTATTACCGCCGGCAAAGCAAATACACCAGTTTAGATAATGTTACTACCAAGCAAGCAATGAGTATGGGGCTGGCGCAGGCGGCTGCCATAGTGCCGGGAGTTTCACGGTCTGGTAGTACGATAACCATGGGCTTATTTACCGGGCTGGACCGGGTGGCAGCAACGCGGTTTTCGTTTTTACTCGGCATACCGATAACTGCGGGCGCCGTACTAAAAGTTTTTAGCGAAGGGGGCGTATTGCATGCCGCGGCTCAACAACAGTCGGTTTTTGCGGCTGGTATTATTACGGCGCTCATCAGTGGCCTGTTCGCAATCCGGTTTATGCTGGGTTATTTGGCCAAACACGGGCTGCAGGCTTTTGCGTACTATCGGATAGCTTTGGGGCTGCTTTTGCTTGTATTGTTTACGCTTCGTTGACCGTACAGTGACCAACAAGTATCATATAAGCACGCATGGCATACGAAGGTACACATAGACGAGGCTTTGGCAGCAAGCTGTTGACCCTCATAACTTTGATAATTGTGGTTGGCTTGGCGGCCGCGGCAGGGACTTTTTTTATGCGCTACCGTGACGTCCGCACACAGCTTAGGGACGTGCAAACCCAAAACAGTGACCTATCCAAGCAGTTAAATGCCTATAAAACCGACCCCGGCTTGGCAGCTCAGTCTGAGGCAGACAAAACGGTTGCAGAAGTGGGCAAAGTATATGCCTTGCCCAAAGATGAAAAGCCAACCATACTGATTGTGAGCGATAAAGAAGCCAGCAAGAAACAGTACGGGGCTTTTTTTGACAAGGCAGAAAATAACGACATTAGCCTTATCTATACGAAAGCCAAGGTTGCCATATTATACCGCCCCAGCTCAAAGCAAATTATCAACGTCAGCTCCTTGACTATTGAAGATACGCCAGCCAGGGCCCCAGCAGCCCCCTAGCTGGCATCTGCAGGTTTATTTTTAGCATAAGAGTCGTATAATAAATTTGAAAGTCTTTTTATGGACACCCGATATCATTATGACCATAAGCCTACTAGGCGCCGCAGAAGACAAGCGCTACCTGTTATTGCTATCTCTCTGTTGGTTTTGGGGGGTATTGGCGCGCTGGTTTGGCGCGATATCCGTAAAAACAGTGATAATGAAGTTTCTGGTAAATCCAAGGTTATTTTGCAGGCTCGCGATGACCCGGCTGCCAGGTTAGTGGTCAATGAGCCCTTTTTTACGATGGACCTGCCGGAGGACTGGAAAGAACTTAAACGCCAGAATGACCAAACCGAAAACAGCATTACGTGGCAGTCAACCAAGAATCCTGGGGCTGGGCGTTCACTTAAGCTTTACGTAGATACGATTCCAACCACACGTTCGGTCAACCGGTTATTGCCCGTGATGTCGCAGGATAATATGATCACCGTGGGTGATATATCCGAAAACTGTGCCACCTTTACGCAGGGTGGTACTTTGAATGTGCACGATGCTGCCCTACTTAAAGATGCGCCCGCGAAGTGGAACAAAGTAGATTTTATATGTGATTTAGCGAGGGTTAACGACAATGAAGTGGGTACGGGCTCAATTGGGTCCGTCAATAGTGTTACGGTTATTGGCCCTGCCAAAGGCGCGCATAAGTATTTCTTTTTTTACACGGAACATAATATCCAGCCCAATTACGACATTCTCTATAATGCCATCCGCAGTTTTAAGGCTAAGTAGGCAAAAATACTACATATAGCGTAAGCGCGGCGTGCTACACTACTAAATACTTAACAATAAAATGCTGGAAGCGAGTGTAATTCTCGCGCTGTGCCGCAACGGTCAAAGCCCGATACAGCAACTAAAGTCTCCCGAGCAGGAGCGACGAAGTTAGCTTTGTGGCCCTTGCTCATAGGAGAGCGAGGGTTTTTATATGGCCGAAGCAGCCGCGACCTTACAGCCTGAAATATACGCACAGTCTCTTTCTGCTATCCGCACTTTTTTGGGCGAAGTCGCCACTGGGGATTCTATTACAGTTGAGGCCTGCGAAGCTGCTACAGAACCGGCCCGGGAAGATTTTATTACCGCCATTGCCGAAATGCTGGCGACTGACCCTAAGCTACGTGAATATTTGGATATTGAAAACAATCGCTCATATCGTATGCGTGACGGCCACGCAGTTAATAGCAAAGGCCAACGGATTGTCAGTATCGTAAGCGGTGGCAGTGAAGCCTCGGCCATGAGAGCTAGCGACGAACCCGCATTTGAGGCTCAGGCCACTCGTGACAAACAGGACGTTATTATTGCCGAACGGGCTGATAACTTAAAGGTAGGTACAGCACTGTTTGCGCTTAGCCTGGAGGCTAAGGAAGCGATGCAAGCCCACCCCGAAACCTATAAAGATGAATTAGGCTATAAAGAAGGCTTGGCCTATTTACAGTTTTATTGCCGCGTTGACGACAGCACGCTGCTGGCAGGGTCTTTCTCGGTGGATTACAGCGACAAGCATGTCTGGCAAGAAATATTAGCTGAGCACGGCGTGTATGTATCTGCCAATGAATCATCGGACACGTGGCTGACTTCAACTGCCCACGAACGCATCGCTAGCCCGGAAACCGCCCAACAATTTATAAAATACTTGCGGACAGCTTACTACCAGCGGGTAGGCAGGCCAGGGCAAAGGCTGTCAGTTACGGAGTATGTGGAAACCAACCGCCAAGCCCTAGACACAATTTTTGACACTTACTACCCGGCCTTAAGTGAGGCATTGAATTGCGGCCACAATAATGACACGCTCAAACTGTTTGGCCAAACCGTACTACAAGGCGATTTATCCAAACTTGATCCGGTGATCAAGCAGCAATTAATGCGAATTAGTTGTGAAGATACTTTTGACGAAGAGGCTGCTAGAACGATGAATTCGGTACTACGATATGTTGCCACCGAGCAATTACGCAAAGGGCTTGACCATCTAACCGCACGACCCAAGAACCTTATAAATGCTCCGGTGCTTACCCGCCAGCCTATAACTTTTGTGCCGCCTGACCCCATGCAGCTGCATAATTTATTAGCCGCTAACTTACGGGCCGGCATTGAGGCTGGGCGGTCGTACGGCGGTTGCCCGGGTAATATAAAACTCAGTACCCACAACGGACTAGATAGTTTACTGGACACCGAGCGGCGCTTGCGTAATTCGCAGGACATCTATGGTGGCTTAGCTGGCGAAGAAGAAAATGAAACAAATAGGCAAGCCTCGGACGAAGACTGCGAATATATTTCTAAACAATGCCCTATTTGTGAAAAGAAAAATGTAAAGACGACAGTTACAAAAACAGAAATTAGTGGTGATTGCGGCTGCAAAGTGACGCGCCCGACCCAGACGCATAGTAAACTGGCAGCATGAGCAAGCGCATTGGTATATTCGCCGGGACGTTTGACCCAGTACACGAGGGGCACTTGGCCTTTGCACGAACGGCGTTAAAACAGGGGATGGACAGGGTAATGTTTTTGGTTGAACCACGCCCCCGCCGCAAGCAGGGTGTCCGGGCGCTGGAACATCGCGTTGCTATGGTGCAACTAGCCATCAAGGATGAGCCCGATATGGGAACGATCATACTCGAACAAGCTCGCTTTACACCACATGAAACGCTGCCTGCGCTCCAGGCACGCTTTAAGGGCTACAGACTGGTCTTGTTATTTGGTGATGACGTTATTACTCATATTGCCCACTGGCCGCACATAGACAGTCTGGTGCAGGCCGCCGAACTTCTTATTGCCAGTCGGCACAAGAACCCCGAGGAGCTACATTCCACTATGAGGACGCTGGAGCAAACTCGTAATCTTAAATTTCGGTATAAAACTATGCACCTAGACTATAAAAACGTGGCTTCATCGCTTATACGCTTAAAGCTAAAACGCCGCGAGCCCGCACCTGGCGTGCCCCTTCCCGTCCAAGACTATATACGGCGCCATCGTCTTTATGTTTCCTCTGGCGGCAATAAATGAGTTTGCAAATAGGCCAGGTGCTTTTCGCGGTATTTTTTGAACTCGCTTTTGTTTAGGCCGGCTCGCCGAATGAAAGAGCTGATTTTTTCGCTGCCGATATAATGCGGGACCATGACGTAACTGGCCCCTAGACTATAAAGTTGGCTGGCCTCAATGGCATTTTCGGCGTGGCAGATTACGACAGCCCGGGGGTTGATACCTTCTAAGAGTTTTACCAAAAAGACATTTGTTTCATAGTCAGTAACGGTTGAGACTACGAGCTTGGTATATTCCAAGCCGATCTCTTCTAAGAGCTCAATATCCGTGACGTCGCCATATATATAGTTGGCCTTCTGACGCTCCAGCGTATCAATCACCTCAGGATCGTAATCAATCACGACGTATCGTTTACGCAGGCTCTGGAACAGTTTGACAAACTCATGGCCGCCTTTCAGGTAACCAAATAACACTAAGTCATAATGGGTCCGCAGTTCGTGTTCGTTATGGACTTTGTGCCGTTCAAAAACGCTTAACGGCTTCTGCAGGCGTACGAACAGTTGATCGGCATAACTGATAAGGTAGGTGCTAGCCGCTATGGATAAAAGAGCTACCATGGTTACGATGCCTACCAGGTCAGCCGATACTAACCCTGCCCGGTTACCAATGATGACGAATACGAGTGAGAATTCGCTGACCTGCCCCATGGTGACGGCCGCCTTAAAGCTGGTGCGCTTGGTATATCCCATACGGCCCATAATAGCCAGCACAATTAAAGGCTTAAGGATGATTACTGCCAGGCTGCTGATGGCAATAATTGGGATCAGCGAAGAAATGTTATGAAAGGCTAGGCGTGTCCCGAGCGATATAAAGAAGACCACAATAAAGAAGTCTCTGAGCGGCCGCAGCCGGGCACTGATCTCTTGGGTATAGGGGAGGCTAGCCAGCGATACGCCCGCCAGCAAGGCGCCGATTTCCAGCGAGAAGCCGGCCTGTTCGAATAAGGCGGCGCATCCAAAGCCCCAGCCTATCGCAAACAAAAACAAAAACTCCTGGCTACCGGCAATTAAGCGGTGGGCCTTAGGCAGTATTAAATGGCCAACCAAAAACATACTGCCGCCAATTACCAAACCCTTAAAGAGCAGGCTTAGGAGCTGGATGCCCGAAAACCCGCCCTCTGAGTTGGCGGTTACGAACAGCAACGCCACTGTCGCCAGGACGTCTTGTATAAGCAGCAATCCGGTCGCGACCTTGCCATATAACCTCGTCTGTTCCTTTTTATCGCTAAGCAGCTTCAGGATAATAATGGTTGACGAAAAAGATAAAGCGACACCCAAAAAAAGCGCTTCAGTACGATTCAATCCCAGGGCAAAACCGGCGCCAAAGCCTAATATCATGGTTAGGATAACTTGCAGCAGGCCGGCAATGGCGGCTACCTTGCCAACTTCACGAATCACTTTCGGGTTTAAGCCAAGCCCGATGATAAACAACAAGAGGGCTATCCCAATATTAGAGAAGATCTCAATCGTATCTGCTGATTTTACGAGGTGTAAGATAGTAGGCCCGACCAGGATACCAGTTAGGATATGGCCAATAATTAAAGGCTGCCTAATTAAGCGCATCAACAGCGCGATACCAGTGCCGATGGCTATAATCAAACTAAGTTCACCGAAGATAGATGTGTGCATATTTTGTGTTTTATTGTTACTAGGGGTATTCTACAACAAATAGACGTAAGCGACAAAGGTAATAAAATATGAAAGAATCATTTCGGAAAATTGCAGCCAAAATTTCAACCTGGACGGGCAGCGCCGGAGCGTTTCTGCTAGCGCTTACACTTGTTATTGTCTGGGCGTGCACGGGCCCAATTTTCCACTTTTCTTCCACCTGGCAGTTAATGATTAATACCGGCACCACCATCGCCACCTTCCTGATGGTGTTTCTGATTCAGAATACTCAAAACCGTGACGGCAAGGCCATGCAACTCAAGCTTGACGAGCTGATCAGGGTTAGCGGCCCGGCCCGCGACAACTTTGTGGATCTAGAGGACCTGACAGATGATGAGCTGGATGAGTTAGATCAAGAATTCAAAAAGATACATAAAGATAGTTCGGCACAGAGTATACATAAACTGCACCGTAAAATTATTGCAACCCGCCAAAAGCGCTCCGGCCCATCAAATTAATGCCAAAATGGCGGCAATGCCGGACAAGCCCATAACCCCTATAATGGTCCAACCAATCCACGTAACCACGCGTTTATTGACCCAGCGGCCCATAATTTTCTTATTACTGCTCATGAGTACCACAAAACAAAGTACAATCGGCGCCACAATACCATTCGCGACCGCAGAGTAGATGAGGGCCTTAATAGGATCAAGGCCGATAAAGTTCATGCCCAACCCTACTAACATAGAGATGATGATTACGCCGTAAAACGCGTGGGCTTGACGCAAGGGCCGGTACAGACCCTCCTTCCATTTAAAAGCCTCGGACAAGGCGTACGACGATGAGCCTGCTAATACGGGGATCGCCAGTAGGCCGGTGCCAATAATGCCAATCGCGAACAGCCCATAGGTTGCATCCCCGGCAAAAGGCCGGAGTGCCTCGGCTGCCTGGGCGGCAGACGTAATGTTAGTAATACCATGTGGGAACAAAATGGCGCCACAGGCGGCGATAATGAAGAACATGACAAGGTTTGATAGGATCATGCCTGACCATACGTCAATACGCATGGCTCTCATTTCGCCTGTATTGGCACCCCGGCGGGCTTGGACGGATTTTTTGCCAGCCAAAATCTCTTCTTCAATCTCCTGGGAAGTTTGCCAAAAGAATAGGTAGGGCGAAATGGTCGTGCCCAAGATAGCACAGATTAAAACGAGTTGGCTTTTTTCTAAGCGGATGCTTGGAACGGCAGCAGCGTGGATAACTTGGCTCCAGTTAAGGTGTGCCAGCAATGCAGAAGCTACATAAGCTAGTAGCACCATAGCCAGCCACTTAAGGTAGCGGGCATAGCGGCCGTAATCAGAGAATATTTGAATGCCTAAACAGATAACCGTAAAGGCTATGACTAAAGCTCCGAACCCAAGCTGGGGATATAGCAACTGCACTCCCTTGGCCATGGCACCTAAATCCGCGCCAATATTAAAGGCGTTGGCCGAAAACAGTAATAGGGCACATAGAAATAACAAACGACGAGGGAAATGAAGCCGAATATTTCCCGCTAGGCCGCGTCCGGTAACCAATCCTATACGGGCGCACATTTCTTGTATCACGGACATGAGTGGAAAGGTTACCACGGCTAGCCACAGCAGTCCAAAACCGTATTGGGCGCCAGCTTGTGAGTAGGTAGCAATGCCAGACGGATCATCGTCTGAGGCGCCAGTAGTGAGTCCGGGCCCTAGAATATGCCAATAACTTTTGGTCTTGGCCAACATTTTACCGCCAGGCAGCCG
>DATLEQ010000028.1:0-3912 GCA_035525115.1 Candidatus Limnocylindrales bacterium | reverse complement strand
GGCAGTGCTTCCGCCTCAGAAATTACCGCCGGCGCGTTGCACGACAACGGCGCGGCTACACTTATGGGTGTCAAAAGCTTTGGCAAAGGCAGCGTGCAGCAGCTAGAAGACCTAGCTAACGGCGGTGTCCTAAAGGTAACCATCGCCCATTGGTATACACCTAAAGGCATCAATATCAACAAGGAGGGGATTAGCCCTGACAAAGAGATAAAATTGTCTGACGATGATGCCAAAAACCAGCGTGACCCACAGCTAGACGCCGCCAAAGCCGAACTGGCAAAATAAAATTCTTTTGTTAAGATTTACGCTTGCCATAAGATAGCCGGGTAAGGTAGTATCAGATAGATAAAGAGGGGTTAGGACTGCGTGGCGAAACGTCAGACAAAATTTATATTTGTTACAGGTGGTGTGCTTTCCGGGCTTGGCAAGGGCATTACCGCCGCCTCCATCGGGAACCTCTTAAAAGCCCGCGGCCTGCGGGTTAACATGCAAAAATGCGACCCGTACCTTAACGTTGATGCCGGGACCCTAAACCCGCGTGAACACGGCGAGTGTTTTGTAACCAAAGACGGTGCGGAAACAGATCTGGACTTGGGCCACTACGAGCGTTTTATTGACGAGGAAATGGCGCAAACCAGCAGCCTGATGAGTGGCAAGGTACTTCTTAAGGTCATCCAGGATGAGCGTGCCGGTAAGTATGCCGGCGAGGACGTGCAGATTATCCCGCACCTAACAGCTGCAATCCAAGCTTACATCACCGCGGCGGGCGAGAGCTTTGATGTCCACATTGTGGAAATTGGTGGGACGGTCGGCGATTATGAATCACTGAGTTTCATTGAAGCTATCCGTGAGTTTGGCATTCGGGCGGGGGCGGGCAATTGCTTGTACGTGCATGTCGTTTACATGCCGTACTTAGGCGCCAGCGAAGAGTTCAAAACCAAGCCGGCCCAAAACTCTGTCCGGGACCTGCGCGGCTTAGGGATTGCGCCCAACATCTTAGTAGCTCGCAGCGAAAAGCCGGCCCCAGTTAGCGTCAAGACCAAATTAAGCCTCTTTTGCGGTGTCGGCCCAGAGGCCATCGCACTGTTACCAAACGCCCCCAGTATTTACGGTGTGCCACTCGAACTGGAAGATACGGGCATCGCTGATGTCATAGCTAAGCAACTGGACTTAAAAGTTTCCAAGCCCGCGCTTAAGGAGTGGCGTGAGGTAGTCAAACGGACCACGAATGACCATCCGCACAAGGTTACGGTGGGCGTGGTAGCCAAATATATGGACAATCAAGACACGTACATGAGCGTATTTGAAGCCCTGCGCTCGGCAGCTTGGTGGAATAACGCCAACATAACCATTAAATGGATTGATGCTGAAGCCATAGAAGATGGCGGCGCTGTGGAAGCGGCCGTAGCAGGCTGTGACGGAATTGTGGTACCGGGCGGTTTTGGGACGCGCGGCTTGGAGGGCAAAATCAAAGCTGCGCAGTATGCGCTTACGCACGGGCTCCCTTATCTTGGCTTATGTTTAGGTTTGCAGATGGCAGTCATTGCCGCCGCCCGCAACGGTGGACTCACCGATGCTACCACCGCTGAATTAGACCGCGGAGCACCACACTTGGTTATAAACACCATGGCGGACCAGCATGGCAAGGAAAACACTGGCGGCACCATGCGTTTAGGCAACTATCCGTGTGTACTGGCTAAAGGCAGCAAAGCGGCAGAACTGTATAAGACAACTAAAGTTGACGAGCGGCATCGCCACCGGTATGAGTGCAATAATGAATACCGTGACCAGTACGAAGCATGGGGAATCCGGGCGGTGGGGACCAGCCCCGACAACCATTTGGTAGAAGTTATAGAGGGCATTGGCCACCCGTTTTTTGTGGCGAGCCAGTTCCATCCTGAATTTAAGTCACGGCCCAACCGGCCGCATCCGTTATTTTATGGTTTCATAAAGGCATCACTAGTAAAATCGGGGAAAGTAGGATAGCATAATCATCATGGAAGACCAGCAGACACCCGCCAACACCGGCAACCCCAAAAAAATATTATTAGTTGAAGACGATGACGCGTTAGCGAGCGTCTATCTTACCCGGCTTCAAGCCGAAGGTTTTGATGTCAAACGCGTGCCGAACGGCGAGGACGCCTTAGCGGCTGCGTTAGAATACAAGCCTGACCTGATCCTATTAGACGTAATGATGCCCAAAGTAAGCGGCTTTGATGTGTTAGACATTTTGCGCAATACCCCGGAAACCGCCACAGTAAAGGTAGTGATGCTAACTGCGTTGAGCCAAGATAGCGACAAAGAACGCGCCGAATCCCTTGGCGTGGATGATTATTTGGTTAAGTCCCAGGTTGTCATTGCCGATGTCGTAGACCTTATCAAGCAACATTTAGGAATGTAAGACTGTAATGAGAGAAGGTGACTCCTTCTCTCATCGTGTGGGGTTCGCCAGAGACAAACTCCGACTGCTCTTATCCCAAAGCGGAAGTTAAAAGATCCGGGTAACCCGGACCTATTAACGTAAGAATACATAAAGATACCATCTCTTCAAAACGTGGTTGCATTTTTAGCAATAATGTGCTAATGTTTATTAAGTAAAGCTAAAATAAATATGTCTATAGAAGCCCCCCCTAGAATAAAAATGTCTCCTGTTGCTCCCGATGGTGACGCGGCATTAAGTATGCGTGGCTCGATGACAGAAATGATGCAAACGGTTGCCTCGCAGGGCATGCTTGCGGACGGCAGTTTTGCAATGACTGATGGCATTGAGACAGAGGCGGGATTTAATGTTATACCTGATCCCACAGGTGAGTACATGCGCGCATATTTTGAGCACAGCGCTGACGAGCTTGCAGCTTTCGATGCGTGGACCGAGCGCGCCAAGCTAGCCTCATCAACGCTCGAACTGTCGGCAGTATTGTCGGAAACAGGCGGTATTCAGACGGTAGTTTCAGGCGAACCTAAACTCTTAGCACTTAACGCAAGAGGAGAGTTGGGGAAAGTAAACCTTATCGCAACTGCATCATCCGAAGAAGACAAGGTGGCTATTGTTGAAAGGGATGGTCAAGCCTATACCGTCCGGAAGTATCAAAACGGAGACAAGACTGACTACAGCGCGCTTTCAATTGAAAATGGATCTATTCGTGGAGTAGGGCGTACTGACGTGCAACTCGATATGACTGAATCCGAGGGCCTGGCCGCCGTTAAGCTGACGGCCCTAGACAATCATCTACCCATTACTCTAGAAGTTGTCCCAACGTTTAATGCCACACAACACCAGCACATACAAAGCCCGCGCCTGCGAGGAGTATTTAAGGGTATGCGTCGCCGTCAAAATAATAGTCCCGAAAGCCCAGAGTTTGATCTAGAGGCCATGGATGGAGCAATTACGAACTTTCTAAGCCAACAAGAGGCCAGTGAAAGGGCTGATCGTGACACAGAGTCCCGGGAGCAAGGGCGCCTAAATATGGAGCGCATAGAAAAAGAAGCCGTTAGTATTGAGCATTTGTCTGCCACGCATCCAGCAGCTGGCAACTTATTTACCCCTGGAGCGGGTATATTTGAAGATCCGGTTTTTAACCAAGTACTTGCACACCACAAGGTAGATATAAAGGGTTCCAATCGGGAAAAAACGCTGGCTGACGCGTTAAAGAGGCCGGTAGTGCGAAGTGATATAGCCAAAGTTTTAAGATTTCGTCTGGATGCCTGGTGCGAGACCGATCCCGCGCGCCAGATTCAAAATCAGCTGGACGCGGTGCAGCCGCTTGACAGTGTTTACGATATCGGTAGCCCCAACTATGTAAAACAGCACTACCCCAAGGACAGCCTTATACACCATGCCTCAACTAATAAACGTACGATTGCCAACATGCTAGTGCCTTCGGGCATCAAACCTAACAGTTACAAAAGTCC
>DATLEQ010000024.1:0-4739 GCA_035525115.1 Candidatus Limnocylindrales bacterium | reverse complement strand
TTTATCAAGGCATAGGCCGTTTTGTGCGAGCAAATAGGCGGCTGGCGCAGACGTATTGCCACCGTTTCCGAGGTATAACGAACCGCCAGTAGGACAAACGCTTGACAGCGAGGCCGGATCAGCGCCATACGTAATAAATACAATCGGCCCGCTGCCGGCAGCAGTAGTCAGGCTGCCAAAATTAATGGTGCCTTCTATAAATACATATTTTATGCCGGTTGCGCCACTGTCGGGATTGTAAAAGGTGGGGTTGCAGGCCGATGCGGCACACAGGTTAGCACGGAGGTGAACATTATTTTTTATATTATATTGTCCAGTGGCTAAAAATAGGTCGCCGGACGTACCGCATGAAGTGCTGACATTACTGGCACTGTCCGGATAATGTGTTTTTTTAGTATTGCCCGTGCTGGGTATGCTTCTCGGGAAGCTGCCGGTTGTCCAATCATTACAGCCACCCGGGGCATTCTGGTAGGTGGTGTCCATATAGTAATTCCATGGGATCAGGGTTGACTGAATTTTGGCTATGTTAGTTTGGTTAGGGAGTACGTTGAAACTGCCATCAGATGTATTACCTGGCGGGCTAATACAGTTGTTATATGCCAGGTTAAGCTTGGTCTTCGTTTGGCCTGCAGTGCTAAAACTAGATGGCTTAACCAGGTTGCCCGTTCCCCCGATTGAGCAATTGGTCGCACCGGTGTTCCTTCCGGCGACTGTTATGTTTTCGGCTATAAAGTTTGTGACATTTTTATTCATATTGATGTAATTGTTTACATAAACGTCACGAGCCTTTAGGTCTTTGACGCTACTGCCAGTTTCAATAATATTACGGCTTAAAATAGAGGTGGTGGTGGTAGTGCTGCTTCGCTCGGCGATTACTTCTATCTTCCGTTCAAATTGGGCCGTTGGAGCGTTAGCAGGGGCAAATACCCGCCCTATAGCGGTTATAACCTTTTGTTTATTGCTAGAACCAGCTGAGACATTCATCGTATACGTTGACTTATAACGAGCATCGCTAAGTATCAGAACTTCACTAGCAGAGCCAGTATAAGTGTCATTGCCGGCATTCAACTGGGCTATGGCCGCATCCACGCCTGATTCTGCCGCGTATTGCGCCTGCAAAAGGTATACCCTATTGCGTGCCCTGGTCAGGTTTGAGCTAGCCAAAACAATAAGTCCAGAAATGACAACCGATAAAAACAAAGTAATCACTAAGATGGAGACAATGACCGAGCCTTGATCAGGATATTTGTTTTTTCTCATCATTAACTCCTAATAGCCACCCTGATAATAGTCGTGTTAGAGGTGGCATTTGAGGTTTGGAAGTATGGCTTTTTAGTGAGGCTAAGGGTAAACTCAACGACTTCAACTAAAGGAAAATCAGGCCCAGTGTAGGTATTGGTTGATGTGTCATAGGACGATGTGTAATTTATAGGATTTCCGGTTTTAGAGAAATAACGAGTTTTAACCGAACTAATATCTGCGGCTACAACCGCATCGGGCGGACAGCTGGTGGTTGCCAGGCTGGCGGGACAGCTGGTTTTGAGTTTGTTATTAACAACATCTGGATTCGCCAAGGTGCGCGACATGAGGCTTTTGGTAGTACCGTTAAGATATAAAATGAACTCATCTTCATAGGGCTGGGTGCCATTCATGGCGACAGCACCCGATGTATTAACACTTGGCCGCTTAAAATATATAAGCGGTGTACTTGACCCCGCTGATCCGCTAGGTACCGTAGCGGGGATGGCGTGAATAGGCAGCCAATAGTTAACCGGTACCAAGGTAGTATCGGCCGCGGCAGGATGAGGGTCAGGGATACTATTTTGTATAATTAAGCCACTAGCGGGATTAAGGCGGTCCCGCAAATAATCACCCGCATTTAGCCTGGTAGTCAGCGTATCCAAATCCGCCTCAAGCAGTAAGCCATATCGCCAATAACTAATCATAAAAAACATCAATAAGCTTACAAACAGGCCGCTCATAAAGATCACCACTAATAACTCAGGAAGAGTAAAGCCCGCCTGGTTTTTTGAGCGTGTCTTCATTGCTGCCCAATGCCTCCCCGGGTAATGAGCATGCGTAATTGTAACTTCGTTGACGTATCTTTTTGGAAGCCTACTTGAATGTTTATGACCTTGGAGTTAGGGATTGTTTTTAGTGGGTCAGTCGAAGCGAGTGCGCTGGTATCAGTTACCGTTAGAGTTGGGGCGTAGGTTATGATAGCGCTACCGCCGCCTTCTGCCTGAAAGGTATTATTTGGATAACAGTTGGTTGAACTGGTAATAGAATCATATTCCAGCGCCCTGTCTATTTCCGGACACGCGCTTAGAACGGCATACATTTCGTTTAGTTGTTTTGAAACCGTATACGATCGCCGGACGGCGTCATAGCCTTGAGACAAGCCAACTACGATGAGAGGAAAAATAGCGCAAGCTAAAACCATCTCAACAATAGTGAATCCGTACGCCGAACCTAATTTTATTTTCATGCTTATGCTTTATTATACAATGCTGGTTATGAGTTCCCGATGTTTTTACTCAGGGATGCAATCGGCCCCATAACACTTGCCGCTATTACGCCCACAAGACTACCAAGGACTACGATCATAAGAGGCTCAATCAAAGCGCTTAGGCCGTCAATAACTGTCTCTACCTCTTCTTCGTAAAAGTCGGCCACCTTAACCAAAATTGTATCAATTTGTCCTGTTTCTTCACCAACCGCCAACATCTGGCTTACTATAGCTGGAAAGTGCGGGCTTGCGCTTAAGGGCTCGCTCAACTGTTTGCCATTTTTTACCGCTTTGGCAGCTTCTTTTAGTTCGGCTTCAATGACTTTGTTGCCAATGGCACCACCGGTGACTTCTAGGGCGTCCAGGACGCTTACGCCCGCACTCATAAGTGATGCGAAAGTGCGGGCAAAACGGGCAATGGCGATTTTGGTAACAATACCTTTGATTATAGGGGTATTCAATAACAGGCTATGAAATTTATATTTACCGCCCGGTGTCTTGATGTAGCGGCGGACAAGGTAAATAATTAAAATAGTTGATGGTATAACGCCAAGTGGCACCGGTTTGACGGGAAAAAAGAGGGCATATTTGACCGAAAAATGGCTTAGGCCTAACATGGCTCGGGTATAAATAGGTAGTTTGGCGTCAGGGCCTCCAAGATCGGTGAGGATTTTGGCAATTCTAGGGATAACTAAGAGCATGATGCCAAAAAAGGCGAAGATAGTAATACTAAAGATCACAAGCGGATACATCATGGCGCTTTTAATTTTTTTACGCATGCTAGCGTCTTGTTCGACTTGACTGGCCAGCCGTTTTAAAATGTCGTCTAAAATACCACCAGCTTCGCCGGCTTTGACCATATTTATGTACACTTCAGAAAATACGTTAGGGTATTTAGAAAATGCGTCACCCAAGGCTATGCCACTCTCTACGTCTTTAGTAATGCCACCCAAAACCTCTTTAAAATATTTGCCCTCAGCCTGGCTTTGCATGGTTGAAAGTGAGCGGGTTAAGGGTACGCCGGCCGATATCATAGTAGATAGCTGCCGGGTAAAAATAACCAGTTCCTTAAGCTTTACTTTTTTGCCTCGTTTATGGCCGGTACTTTTAGCACCTTCCAGCTTAATGACGACCGGTCTGAGACCTTGTTTGTTAAGCAGGGCTACCAAATTGGCACGGTCAACCGAATCGGCAGTGCCTTGGATTGTTCGTCCATCTTTATTGGTGGCAGTATAAGCAAAACGCATAGAGTTATTTCTCTGAAGTTACTCTTAATATTTCTTCAATGGTGGTCTGCCCACGCAAGGCTTTGATAAAGCCATCTACTTGCATAGTTATCATGCCGTCCTTGATGGCCTGCTCTTGGATAGCATCGCTAGTACTGTTGCCAACAATTAATTTCTGCACCGGTCCAGAACTGTTCAACACCTCATAAATACCCATGCGTCCTTTATAGCCACTGTGCCCGCAGGAGTCACAGCCCTCGTCATTGGCTTTATAAAGCCTGGTAATTTTAGTTTCCGTGGTTGATAACTCGGTAGTGTCCGTCTGACTTTTGCCGCCGTTGGCTTTGCCAATACCACCGTCCAAGGCTTGTTGTTCTAGCTGATGGACGCGCTTCATCACGCCCTGCGCGTCAGTTCCATAGATTTCCGCAATCTGTTTCAGGGTAGGCGCATCAGGGGTCACGGCTGTCCGGCAGTCAACGCATAAACGCCGCACCAAACGCTGCCCCACAACTGCCCGTACGGTGCTGGCAATCAAGAAAGGCTCGATGCCCATATCCAGCAGGCGGGGGAGGGTAGTAGCGGCATTGTTAGTGTGCAGGGTGGCAAAGACCAAATGCCCGGTCAGGGCGGCTTGGACCGCGATGTCTGCGGTTTCGCTGTCACGGATCTCGCCGACCATAATAACGTTAGGGTCCTGACGCATAAGCGCCCTCAACCCCGAAGCAAATGTCATGCCAGCTTTAGGGTTAAGTTGTACCTGGTTAGCTCCAGGTATGCGGTACTCTACCGGGTCTTCAACAGTGGATATATTTATAGTCGGTTTATTCAGCAAACTTAATATGCTAAAAAGGCTGGTTGATTTTCCCGAGCCGGTTGGCCCAGTGACTAAGATCATACCGTGCGGTTGCACGATAGCCTTATTGATGTTTTCTAAGCTGATTCCCCAATAACCAAGCTCGTCGAGCAGGGCTGCTTTAGACGACTCATTCAGAATACGCATG
>DATLEQ010000078.1:0-3860 GCA_035525115.1 Candidatus Limnocylindrales bacterium | reverse complement strand
GGCATACTGCATAGATATCTCAACCTGCACGTCGTGGACCGTCTTGTCTACATAAAACACTTCGTCGTCTACGACATCTTTGCCAAAGTTCAGGTGCTTGACGTAAGATTGGATACCGCCCTCAAAATAAAAACTATAGCGCTCGCCCGTGCGCTCATCTTCCAGGGAAGTTCGGATGCCTTTAGTCAGGTAGGCGGCGTGCCGCAGACGGTCCAAAACTGTCTCGTAGTTGATTTTAACGGATTCAAAAATAGTTTCATCAGGATAAAAGGTAATCTCGGTACCGGTTTTGTCGCTTTTGCCGACTACCTTTAAGTCTGCTTGCGGCACGCCACGTTCGTATTCTTGCCTAAACAACTTGCCCTCACGCGCCACGTTTATAATGAACCTGGTTGAAAGCGCGTTCACCACACTTGACCCGACCCCGTGAAGGCCACCGGATACTTTATAGCCACCGCCGCCAAATTTACCGCCAGCGTGCAGGACGGTCAAGACCGTTTCTACGGTGCTTTTACCGGTTTTAGGGTGTATGTCCGTAGGAATACCGCGGCCATCATCAATGATAGTCACACCTCCGTCAGCCAATAGCTTCACGGATACGAAAGTTGCATAACCCGCCAAAGCCTCATCAATACCATTATCAATAATTTCCCATACTAAATGGTGCAGGCCCTCTATGCCCGTGCCGCCGATATACATGCCCGGGCGCTTGCGTACCGGTTCCAGCCCCTCTAAAACTTGAATCTGATCAGCAGAATAGTCTTTTTGTTTCGCCACGTATAAGTTACCCTCTCAGAATCTTATTGTCTTGCCACACTTATCCACTATTATAAATAATTTCTCGATTAAAAACAATCAGATTGCCCTTGTATGAACACATTGTTTTATGGTTCAATAGTCATGAGCACTATAAACTAAAGAAATAAAAAATATGTTCAAAAAATTAATAGGCAATTTACCCTTTAACCCCAGCTTAATTACGCAGGTGTCTTTTTATGCTAAACGGCTACGCCGCGAGAATGCCGCCCGCCGCGCCGGGTTTGTCCTTTTAGCATTAACGATGCTGGTGCAGTTCTTTGCGGTCGTATCACCACCACAGCCCAGCTTGGCAAGCTCGGATAATGACCTCATCGTGGGTGGAATAACATCTAAGGAAAATGCCATAACGGCTTGCCTTACTAATGACCGGGATTACGGTACGATATTGGGTTACTACGGTATAACCTGTGGCAATATTGGACAAACAAGCGAGGTTACCCTGAAGTCTACGGACTATAATAAACAACTCTATTCAATGGGCCACACGCAGTACGGGCTAAACGGCGAAACACCCGTCACCATAAATAACCAAACGCTTTGGCTAAGGTACCTATGGGCTTGGGACGGGGCTAATACCTCAAGCTACCAAGCATTAAGTGGTAAATCTGATACCGGCCTGCAGTTCTTTATTCTTTTTAACTGTGGCAACTTAGTATTTGTGGGCATTCCTAAACAGGCGGACAAGCCCTCACGGGGGGCACTGGACACCGTAGATTGTGACTTAATCCGCGGCTGGGCGTTTGACGAAAGCAAAGGCACTGCCCAAATAAAAGTCCACATTTATATAGATGATAAGCCGCACCAAGAAATCACTGCCAACCAGAGCCGCCCCGACGTAGGGGCAGCCTATCCAGGCGTGGGCAACAACCATGGCTTCAGTATGGCTACCCCGGCTTCGCTTAAAGACACCGGGAAACATTCTGTGTCCGCCTACGCCATTGGCATTGACGCCTTAGGTAATCAAAACAGTGTTAATCCTGTCGTTGGAGTACTGTCGGTTAACCTGACCTGCAAGAAGCCAACAGTGCCAAAGCCAACTACTCCCACACCCACTACGCCTAAGCCCACCACTCCAACGCCAACAGACGTTTGTCCCAACAAAGCTGGTACACAAACGAATGTCCAGGAGTGTGATGTTTGTAGTGACCTTCCTGGCATCCAGCTTAAGGCCGAGGACTGCAAGCCCTGCGATGCCGCCCAAACGCGTGATGACAAAACCGCCTGCTTGGACTTCCACAAAACCGCTAAAAACATTACCCAGGGGCTAGCAGACGCCAACGGCACAACCGCGCACGGCGGCGATATCATAGAATATAGCCTAAGTGTTAAAAACAGCGGAAAAACAACCATAAAATACGTCGTTACCGATGGTTTTGGGGACGTGCTTGATTATGCGGACATAACTGACCTGCACGGGGCTAAATTGGACGAAAACAAGAATGTAGTCTGGCCTGCCACCGATATAACGAGCGGTCAGACACTGTCTCGTAGTATCACAATTAAGGTTAAGGACCCTGTCCCGGCTACTCCTGTTTCTTCTTCTGACCCTGGGCACTACGACCTAACTATGACGAACGTGTACAACGACACGGTTAACATAAAGCTCCCGGCGGCCGTTAATAAGCAGATTGAGACTGTTACCCAAGTCCTCCCCAACACAGGCCCTGGTACCAGCTTGGTGATTGGCTTTATCATGACTTCGTTTGTGGCCTACTTTTTTGCCCGCAGCAAATTATTCGCCACCGAACTTGATTTGGTCCGTGAAGATTTTAGTGCCACAGGAGGACAGTAATGAGCGAGTACGCACCCAAAACAGAACATCAGCTACATCACGAGAAATTAGTTGACGAGGAGCATCGCGCAAGGCTAGAAAAAACCCTTAGCGAGAAAGCCCAGGAAGCTAAAGCAGAACTGGCCGCAAACGACATTGAAGCCTTACGCGAAAAAGCCGAAATGCACGCTGAACCTAGCGAGCATATTAAGCCCGACCAGCAAAATGAGCCTGAACCAGACGCCCTGCTGGGTATGCAGCAAATCTTAAAAACCAAGGCCTATGACCATACCTTAAAACGGATTCGCCAAAAGCTGCCAAAGCCAGCACGCGTATTTAGCCAGTTCGCCCACAATAAAGTCGTGGAGGCAGCTAGCAACGCTGGCGCGCAAACCGTCGGCCGCCCCTCGGGTATTTTAGGGGGCAGCTTATGTGCTTTCACCGGCAGCGTAATCGTACTGTATTACAGCCGTCACTACGGCTTCACCTATAATTATGCCCTGTTCTTATTGTTATTTATTGGTGGTTTCTTAATTGGTGTCGTAGCCGAACTACTTATTTGGTTTACGTACAGCCGTAAACAACACTAAAGGACGTCCGGACTTAAGGGGTGTCATTGGTCCGTAAATTGCCGTCACGGTCAATATAAATAGTATCCTCGGGGACAGCTGAAGCGCCGCTGGGCACTGGATCCTGCGGTTTGGGGATTACAAATTCACCGGTGGTTTTTGGCTCTGACTGAGAGGACGCCTGCGCATTTGGTGCGGATACAGCAGGTGTACTTGGTGTCATCGGAGATTGTAAAGCACCTGTCGCCTGTGGAGCGGCAGTAGGCATGGCCGCAGGGGGATAAGCGGGCGTGCTGCTTGGCGGTGGTGATAGCGGATTAGTGGCAGACGCGCCGCCAGCAGCAGCGGGCTGAAACGGCTGGGCATTAGGCACAGCCGGCGGGCCAAAAGGAGAGGCCGGAGCCGACATTGGGCTGCCGGTACGCCGCTTGGCTAACCATTCATCCAGAAATGACGAACCGCTACTCGCGGGCGGTCGGGCGGCAGGAGCCGCCCCAGCCGACGCAAATGGCGATGCGCCCGCCGGCCGGTTTGCGGCAGGATAGTTATTAAAAGGAGAGGCTGCCCCTGCCCCGCCAAAGGCCGGCTTGGGCACTTCTATGGTCTTCATCCTCTCGGTTATATCTGCGTCTACGACGGCGCGCGGCTTACCAAACTTAGCTGCCGACAGCTGCATCAACGCGTCTCCCAGCTTAGGGTTC
>DATLEQ010000077.1:0-6772 GCA_035525115.1 Candidatus Limnocylindrales bacterium | reverse complement strand
GTTCAGCTAGCCTATAAAGCCGTTCGGTTTCGCGCCCGTCAAACAATACAACTTCTTGCCCGGTCACAAAACGCAAGACATTGCGCCATTGGTGGACCAACCGCTCATCATGCAACCAAAAATCATGGGTAAGCTTGAGGTTTGTATCGGGGTCAATATAAAAACGGTGTATACGCATAACTCTAGCCTAACAAGTTTAAGAAAATAACCCTAGTTAAGGCTAATCTTTGTGTAGAGCGATCCATTGTCCAGCGTGGCGGACAGGGTGTAAAACGTACATTCATTCCCGGCTTTATTGTCGCATGGCTTATTCGCGTCGTTTGAAACGCTGTAGCTATATGAATTTTTGGCCGCCGCAGACGTAAGTGTATAGCCCGTCCCTTTCGGGTCGTGTAGGGCTTCTTTGTCTAGGCCTTTCATATTAGTCGAGCGCCAGGCGCTATCATTTAGGTTAGCTAGGGTTGGGTAGTAGCCGTTTTGGGCATAATAGGCCTCAACCTGGCCATGCAATGCCTTAATGTCCGTCTTGCGCTCCGTATCATTTGCACCTGATGTAGTGCTCGTGCCCGTACCGGCGCAAATACCTCCGTCGCAAGCCGAGTCAAAATCTGGATAGATATACGGATCAGTGGTCTTGTTATATTGATTATAGTTATAGGCCTGTACTGTCTGGCAGGTTTTGCCCGCCTTATGGGTATATGGCAGGTATAAGCTGCTTGGCGTGTAACTAGAATCGTCGTAGCTGCTGTAGTCATCATATCCGCTATACATTTGCCGCTGCAGGCTACCGGTAAGTATTTCGCCAAGCCCAACCGAATCGTACTCGCTGCCAGAATGTTTGTAGGTCACGCAGAATTCGTATTTGTCGTTGTCCTTTTTGGTATAGGTAATCGTCTTGGGCACGTCTTTGATATTAGCCTCTTCTAATGACTCTGGTGCACCATGGGAAGCTACGTAATTGTTGAGCTTATTAGCAATATCCTGCGCCCGGCGGCTCGTTTGGTTATCTTGTTTGGCGGCCGATGCCTGAAAAACCGTAAAGCCCGTAAGGCCCAGCACCATAAGCCCGATTATTATAAGACCAATGTAGTATTTTTTCATATTTTTCTTAAGTCCTAACGTCCCCTATGTTCGTCAAACCAATAATAAGCCAGTATCCCACCGGCGATAAGCAGTACAATACCAACATTTAACGCCGCTTTACCGATGGATACATCACCTGTGCCGCCAAGCTTATTCATTACCACGTACACAAAACCGACAAGATTTAGTAAACAAATAATAAACGCCACGATCTGGGTGATTTGGGATAGGCGGCGTTTGGAAGCCTCCAGGCGTAAAGCGGGGTTGGCCAGTTCTGCCCTGCGCAGACGTATGAACAAAAGGGCAAAGACCGGCAGGCAGACCAGCAATAGCGAAACCGGGAAAGCTAGCACCGCAAAACTAGTTTGTTTGTTTACCAGCGCCAATAGCGACCACAGCAGCGCGCCGGCTACAAACCATAATGCCAATGTCATCATGGTGTATTCAACGCCCCTCACGCTCAGCACATGCACCACCGGAACTGGCATGTCTGCGGTGGCAGCGCTCAGAGGTCCGGCGGGCTTTTCTGCACCCGACACTACGGTTGCATCTTGCGGCTTAGGCGAACTGTTAAAGCCTTTAACCGGTTCGGGATATACCCCAAATGAGGGCCTCGAATTAGAATGATCCCCTTCAGCCGCTTTGTCCGGCTGGTCGGAATGTTCGCTCTCCATATAATTCTCTCTTTCCTGGTGAACTTATAATTTACCTGCAGTATACTTCACAGTTATTTATAAGCACAAGCAAATTATGTATAGCGCACTAGCACAGCCAAACTCTCTATATGTGGTGTACGTGGGAAAAGGTTATATCCTTTTAAGGTTTTAAGCTCATAAAGGTCTTGTAATAAGGCAACGTCCCGGGCTTGGGTGATAGGGTTACAGCTAAGGTAGACGATGGTATTTGGGCACGCCTCGCGGATGCGTTCTATAACTTTTGGATGCAAGCCGGCCCGGGGTGGATCGACAACTAGGGCGCCTTTGCTAGGAATATAGTCCAGTGCCTTTTCCGCCGTGGCTTGGACAACATCTATGGGGCGTTTGGCAATATTTTGCTTTGCCATGGACACATTATGGGGTTCACTTTCTATGAGCACGGTCGCACCGATGGGTATACCTATAGTACCAACACCACTGTAAAAATCTACCGCCGGCTTTACCACGCCAACAAAATCCTGAATCTGTTTAGCGGCTTGCTCAAACATGGGTACGTTAACCTGAAAAAATGAATGTACATCGTAACAAATATCGCTACCCAATATACTATCTGTGAGCCTGACATTCCCATATACATAGAGTTCTTTGCTCAAGACACTGGCCGGACTTTTGGGATCCGAGAAATAGACGCCCGTCCCTTGGCAAACAGCTTCAAGTTGAGGAAGATTTGCAAAGCTTGCATCTTTAACAAAGATGGCCGCCACAGAGCTGCCCCTTTGGTCGCAACGTACGACCAAAGTTTTTAGCTGGCTACCGCGGATGCCTGACTCATGGAGGATCTGGCAGATTTTATTAGCCGTTTTATCAATTTCCGGGCGGGCTATGCTGCTGCCCGCTACAATCCGTTTGCCACGGCTTCCCCGATGGAACAATGCTAAATGCAACCCGTCATCATCGGCCCAAAAGCTATACTCCATTTTATTGCGATAACGCCATTGTTGTTCAGAGGCATAGAAGCCAATTGTTTGCGGCAATTTCACTTTTTCGCGGACAAATGTTTCGGTCAGTATTTCATTTTTATATTTATTTTCGGACTCATAGGCCAGTATCTGCCACGGACTCGTGCTCAAATAAGCCTCGTCCTTTGGCTTTATTCTATCTGCCGATGGTTCTATTATGTCTTCTGCGATACCTTCAGCATACTTGTTTTTACTTTTAGCAACGCGTACGCCCACTGTTTCGCCAGGCAAAGCGTTCCAAACAAATATTCGTCGGCCATCAGGCAATGCGCCTAAGCCTTGGCCGCCATGGACCAATTTGTCTATTAGGACGGTGTGAAGCATCTAGCCTTTAATAAGGCCGGTAATCAAAATGACCGCAAAGGCTGCGCGCGTTAACAGGTTTATAAGCTGGTAGTTTCGCTCGGCAACTTCGTAATTAGCCAGTTTCCCCTTGCCGCGAAGTTGGTTTCCCAAATTGATAGCCGTGGCGATAAAACCCGCCAAGAGCGCACCATACAGCGCATAGGCAAACCAAGAATTGCGGACCATTCCATAGATAGGTGTTGCTGCGGCATAGGTGGCGATCAGCAGCCATGGTAATGCACCGGCAATAATACTCAATATATATGCAGACTTCCCGGGCTTAGCGGTTATGTCGGCATTTTGTCGTTCAGCCATCCAGGCCAGGGCGCCGCTTAAAATCACCAGGCCGCCAATTAATTTAAGCGTCATAATGTCTTGAACGCCACTAATAAGTGCGGTTGTTCCCATCATTAAAGCACCAACTACAGCCATGTCTACCCATCGCCACGTGCGCACCTTATTTGCCACACTTGCTTCATAGCGGCGGCGCAACCGGGTTGCAAATAACAGGGGCAAAATTGCAGACAATACCATAGTTGCTACCACAGCCCAACGTAGTTCTACATCGGCCACGGAGCGAATGGCAGGTACAAATACGGTAGTTGCCCTGCTGGCAAGCTCATCCCTGGTAAGCAGGCCGGTAAACAGCTGGTAGCTGCGCTGGTTCATAAATAAGCCGGCCATAACAGCCAAGCCCAATGACAATACTGCGGTAATTAGGTTCAATTGTGCCAGTAATTTTATTCGGTTTCGGGGAGCCGTTGCCTTTTTAATCGGAGTTTTAACCACTTTTGCCGATACGGATAGTTTATTTGTCCGGGCGGCTTTAGAGGTATTAGCAGCAGGTTTTTTGGTAGTTTTGATTTTTGCCTTGGTTGATTTCTTAGTTGTAGCCATGACAGGAGTATATCAAAACATGTAAAGTAGCCAAAACAGATATTGAGCTGATAGCCCATGTCGCATACACTTAAGGGTATGCAATCAATCGCAACCCTGGGTGGTGGATGTTTCTGGTGTTTTGAGACTATTTTCAAGGAAGTCGCAGGGATTATATCCGCTGTTTCCGGCTACAGTGGAGGCACAAAAGAAAATCCCACGGACCAAGACATTTATTACCGTAATACGGGTCACGCTGAGGTTGTACAACTTACTTTTGATCCAAATGTGATTAGCTATAAGGATATTTTGGAAATTTTTTTTGTCATGCACGACCCAACCATGCTTAATCAGCAGGACTATGACATAGGCGAGGAATACCGTTCAATTATTTTTTACCACGACGCGGAACAACACACAATTGCAGAGGAAATGAAAAATAAATTTGCCACTACATTATGGGATGACCCGGTCATGACGCACATCGTCCCTTTTGAAAAATTTTGGCCCGCCGCCGATTATCATCAAGATTTTTATGCGAAAAATCCCTACACAGGCTACTGCCAAATCATCATCAACCCAAAACTTCAAAAATTCCGACAAAAATACGCCGCTAGGCTAAAAACAAGCGCTGCCTAAGTTCATCAGTTAAAGTCAGCCTCAAAATCTTGGCCGGATATAGGCACTAATACTGCCTGACCATCCTCTATTTCCAGAGTGTTTCGTATTTCAGGATAAGGATCAATAGCCAAGCATAGGCCAGCTCTCTTATCCGTTAAGTCGCTATCGCGTCTAATTGGTTTTCGCCGTAAACGGTGGCTTTCTAAGCTTTCAATCCCTATACATATCCCGCCAATATAAAGGGGTACTCTTTCATACCTTAAAGAATGGTGCCCATGCTCGGTGAGGCCAGGAAGATACACATGACGGGTGGGCTTTAGTATACGGTTTTTTTGTCTGCCCTTGACGCGGGTATCTTGGTTCGGTTCTATGAATTCAATGCTAACTTCTCGGTCTTGTACCTGCGATTCTATTTCGGCCCGCTTAATTAGGCCACTAAGCATAGCCTGCTGTCTTGATAGTGGCAATCGCCTAAATCTTGTACTGCCGAACAGTCTCGCTACTTCTTCGGAATAATAATCAATTATACGTGTAACATCTTCTGATTGTAAAAACTCCCCAAAAATAGGTGGTACTAATGTAAGTTCTAAATCTTCAATGGGCTGGATAATACTATCACTTTCGAAGTAGCCCGCAAAAGCGCGTTGGGTAATGATGGTATCCTCAGCTTCAACGTTTGTGGCAGTACCTATGACTACCATGTGCCTTATTCTAAATACTTTGCCATAATCGCCTTCGATTAGACGAATTACTGCTTTTTGATAACGCCCAACAATTTCATCAACCGGCCCATATATTGTTTTCTTTTCCGGGTTTCTTTCGAGCACGGATACCGAGAACCCGCGACCCGTATCGTCTGCCACGTCTTCACTTTGTTGCAGAAGCATCTCAGGCAACACGGCATTACCGCTAATACTTACCTGACGGTCATTCAAAGGGCAAAGAACCTCTAATTCATGGAGTATTGCTTCTTGGAGTGCTAATAAATCTTGGTCTGAACATGTAATCGCGGCTACGTTCAGGTCAGCTTCCCTCAGCACGACACGATCTAAATAGGCCAGCGCGGCATTGGCGCCGTACTCATGCCTGGGATCTTTTTCGCTCATTCTCCACGCATAATAACGCTACGGCTTACCGTACGCAACCAAAAGTTAAGTTATCGCTTTTTTCTAAAAAGCGTAGCTGGCTTATTCGGTAACTTGCACATCACGCCAAAAGGCTGCGTAGTTGCTGAAGTCTTTTTTAACTGTATCAATAGCACTTGGTTTTGGTTCTGGGTAGCTCCAGGCAACGTCTTTACTCCAATTGTCACCCTCGCCAACGTCAAAATATTGGCAGACGCCTTTCCATGGGCATGTGTACGGTGTGTCACTTTTTTTAAAAAATTCTTGCTTTAGACTTGCGGGCGGAAAATACCAGTGGCCCTCAATATAAATTAAATCTTCTTTGGGCGCTTCTGCTATAACCTTATCATTCCAAACTGCTTTCATAATATATTCCTCTTCGGGTTAAGTTTCTATTATAATGCTTTGTCCACATTATGCTTGCATTTAGTTGGCAACGGATGTAAAACTTTAAATATAAAATCACAAACATGAATACCCTTTGGCAACCAGAACACACCCCACCACAAATAGATAGCACCGTAGCTGATACTATTAAAGGCAGGATACTTGAAATAGGCCTTACCCGGGTTTACGCAGAAGCCATGCCCATTGTGGGTACACGGCAACCCTTTTTGGGTACAACATTAAACGGTGTTAAGGTTGAGGGATTAAAAGATAAGCGTCCGTTAGTTGCCTTAAAAGCCGCTGTCGCCATTACGACACTTGCGTATTGGCAAAGCGGTTACGATCAGCAAGTTGCTGGTGATGCTTTAGTAATTGCAGATATGGAAGCAAGCCTAGCAGGCGCGGAACCCACATTTTTAACCAGTTATTGGGGTGACGAAGAATTAACTGGGCTGATGGGTACGCTGACTAGCACGCCCGAATTTCAGGATGGCGCCGCTGAATATGTCTATCCGGAGATTTTAGCCCTTGGTTCGGGATTTGTGAGGCACAACCTACAAATGGCCGTAACAGCCCCATAAATTACTTAGCCTTTCTAATACGACGATTGTGGTCATTGGGAATTTCCCCCAGATAGTTTGCAGTCATTTCTTTTCTTATG
>DATLEQ010000074.1:0-21785 GCA_035525115.1 Candidatus Limnocylindrales bacterium | reverse complement strand
AACACTGCGAAGTTGAGGCCTTAGGGTATGTGGGCTGGGACGATTCTGCCTTTGCTAACTCACTTGCTACGACCCGGATAACAGTTTGCCGCGACATTGTTAGTAGCCCAGAGCATGCGGGTGATAATTATGCTGTCACTTTAGATTGGCTTAGCCATGACCACGGATCAAAGAGCCCGGGAACAAGCCGGGTTTACTCCTTATGGTTGCCACAAAATGCGAACGACAAGCCAGAGCTACTAATTTGCCATCAGCGCTCATTGACAGCGACCGAGCTACCCAACAACTCTTTTCGTCAAATAATTGGGGCGAGTTATTATGGCTGGGAGCGGGGAACAGAATACGATGCCGCCCAAATGTTTGACGAACTGAGCGTAATGGCAGGTGCTTTAATGCAACTACAGTCGCGTACAGCCGTATAATTACAATATATAAATACCTAAGGCGTCTTGGTTACTGCCGTAGCCTGTGACCAAACCAGGTCAAAGAGTTGTTTTTGTTGTGCGGCTAGTTTATCATTATAAACTTCTACGCCAAAAATATCGTCGGCTTCGTAGCTAAGCAGTGACACGCAGTTGTTATAGGTGTATGTCTCGAACTGGATTTTGAAGACCTTTGGACTTATATAACGTGCTTGGGCAAGCGGAAGGTCTACGCCTGGTTCGTTGGCGCGGTTAGGGTTATTAGTCAGGTCATACGTCCTAAAATTCTTTTCACGATATACTTGCCGTAGTTTATTGGCAAAATGATCACCCAGGTGCTTGTCTAGCCCGGCAAGTTCAAAAACACGGAACTCGCCATCAGCTTTAGTTAGGTTAAAGTTCATCTGTTTGAGGCCATCGACTCCACTATATTCAACCACCCTAGACGTAGTAGGTGCTTGTAGCTGCAGGGCCTTTAGGGTATGCATAACGGCAGGCAAGTTACCACGTAAATTTTCGGCTTTGCGCTCCTTTTCGGCCACCAAAAAATCTAAAGTTTCAGGGGGTTGGGCTTCATATGACGTCCCGTAATGTCGCTCATGGATGGCAACTAATTGTTTGGCAGCTAAATCCTCGAGCAGTGGATAAAGCTTGGTCCGTCCAGTCTTAATCCCCCGGCTAAGGGCCAAAACCGTGCTTGGCCCATGCTGTAACAGGTATAAGTAAGCCACGGTTTGTTCGTCGCTTAACCCTAAATGTTTAAGGTAGCGGACAACTTTTTGTTGGACCGACTTATCAACAACCATAGCATAAGTATAGCACAAAAATGTCTGTATTCTCAGACAACTTTTTGCAATCAGGGACAATTGAGGCTAAAATTACTTTTACCACAATTGTCCGTTTAAAAAGCTAAGGTAACAATGGGACAACTAATGCAACCATGATTAGGAATTTATTATCCCTGATATCTGCAACCATAGCATTCGGCTGCTTTATCCCTTATGGACGGGATATTTTAAGAGGGCAGGCCAGGCCCGCCCGGTCTACGCGGCTTATGTTTGCATTGCTGCTCGTTTTGACTCTCTTGCAACAGCATTCAGTTGGCAACCGGTTGTCTTTGGCGTTAACGCTTGGCGAAAGCGTCGGTGCGCTCGGGATTCTGGCATTTGCCCTGTGGAAAGGAGTGGGCGGATTAAGGCGCCTAGATGTAGTGTGCTACATACTTCTGGCAACCGATATTTTGATATGGCGGACGACACACAATAGCCTTGTAGGGCTGCATTTAACAATAGTGGCTGATCAAATCGCCATTTGGCCTACTTTGGTGAAGACCTGGCGTGACCCCACAAGTGAAACCCCCTTGTTTTTTATCGCTGGGTCGGTTGCGCCCTTGTTTGCTATAGCAGCCGAAAAAAACCTGAGCTACGGGATAGTTTTATTCCCGCTTTATATAACGGTCATAAACGCTACTATGGTGCTACTTATTTACCGGCCTAAACTTATGCCTGGCGGTGTTATACTGACCAAGTGAGTATACCCAAAAAACAGCCAGCTATTTATGCTTTTATTGATAGCCAGAACCTGAATGTGGGCACCAAGAAGTTTGGTTGGAAAATGGACTGGCATAAGTTCCGCAAGTTCTTGGCCGAACATCATGGGGTGAGCAAAGCGTATATGTTTATAGGGTATGTGCCGGAATTTGAGGCGATGTACGAGCAATTGCACCAAACCGGTTACGCGGTAGTGCTAAAGCCGACCTACGACATGACTAAGCCGCGGCCAGAAGAGCCTGCCCCTAAAGAACCGGGCGATACCTCGGAACCCGAAGAAAAAAAGCCGGTGAAGGGCAATATTGATGCCGAACTGGTGCTTTGGGCCATGAAAGAAAAAAATAACTATGATAAAGCGGTTATAGTATCGGGCGACGGTGATTTTTATTGCCTGATTGAATACCTTGACGAACAAGGGAAGTTAGCTAAAGTATTGGCACCCAACGGCCACTATTCAGGGCTATTTAATCGCTACGAAAAATATATTGAACGCCTGGACCACTCCCGACGCCAATTGGCCTATTATGACCGCAAAAAACGAGTGACTAAAGCCCCCAGATGAACACCCTCAGGCGGACCCAGTTTGGCAACCCGATTTTAAGAGAGACAGCCCGCCAGCTTACCAAATCTGAAGTTTTGGCCCCTAAAACCCAAAAGCTGATTAAAGACATGAAGCATACATTAACTTCTATCAGATTAGGGATTGGGCTGGCCGCACCGCAGGTAGGAGAATCAGTAGCCTTGGCGGTCATCGTACTACAGCCCACGCCGCACCGAATGCAAATTGTGCCTTTTGAAATGGTTATCATTAACCCCGAGATTACCCAAACTTTTGGCCGCAAAAAACAGCTGTGGGAAGGCTGTATCAGCAGCGGCCCTGGCACGGCCGGGCTTTTTGCCATGGTGCCTCGTTATAGTAAAATCAAGGTGAAGTTTATGGATAGTGACGGCGAGTGGCATCACAAGCAGTTTGAGGATCTGCAGGCCCACGTGATCCAACACGAGACAGACCATCTAAATGGCGTTTTATTCCCCGACAGGGTAAAGGACACAAAATCTTATATGACCTACGCTGAGTATAAAAAACGGCAAAAGAAAGCTAGCAAAGTACAGGCATGAAGGCAGCGCTAGAAATGGGCTGGAAATAATAGAAAAGCGCAACCAACCGTCCTAAGCCTGGGATGTGAGATACTGGTAAGGTGAAACAAGTGAGTTTAAACACAGGCGTTGCCATGCCGGCCATTGGGTTCGGTACATGGGAGATTGTGCCCAATGGCCGGGCAAAAACCATGGTTTTGGACGCTCTGGACGCCGGCTACCGATTAATTGACACGGCTAAAATATATGGCAACGAAAAAGGAGTAGGTGACGCCGTACACGAGACATCAGTGCGGCGGGAAGATATATTTGTAACCACCAAACTATGGCGAGGCGACCAGGGCTATGACAGTGCACACAAAGCCTTTAATACATCTCTGCGATTGTTGGGTTTGGACTATATTGACCTTTACCTGATCCATTGGCCAGGGGGCCGCGGTGACCGGCACGAAAGCTGGCGGGCCATGGCAGAATTGTATGAAAGCGGCCGGTCTAAGGCTATCGGCGTATCAAATTTTACAGTTAGGCACCTGCAAGAGTTAAAAGATAAAAGTAACATTATCCCGGCGGTCAACCAAACAGAGTTTCATCCGTATTTATACGCCCAGCAACGGGAACTGCTGGACTATTGCCGGGAGCAGGGGATTACGGTGCAGGCATATAGCCCTCTGGTGCATGGCATAACCGGCAAAGGCACGTTTAAAGACGAAGCCGTCCTGGTCCGGGTCGGGGAAACCTATAACAAATCGCCAGCCCAGATTATACTGCGGTGGTGCGTGCAGCATGGGACCGTCCCGTTGCCAAAAACTACTAGCCCCGAACATATGCACGAAAATATAGACATCTTTGACTTTGAATTAAGCGCTTCAGAGATGGAGCTAATTAACCATCTGAGCGATGATACGCGTGCCTGTTGGGACCCAAATAACGTAGCCTAAGAGCGGCCGAGCGTAATGGCTGATCCATGCCCACTTATCTGCGCTCCGGAGCGTTACACGCCGGGAAATTCTGGTTAGGCCAGAATTTACTCGGGTTGCACTCCGCAAAACTCCTCCGCACAGAAAAGGGGGCATGCGCCAGCTGGTATAATGCTTGCTAGATGAAGGCTTACAACAAAAAACTGTTCCCTAAAAATTTCTTATGGGGGGCCAGCAGTTCATCACACCAAGTCGAAGGCGGCACTGTCAATGATTGGTCGGTGTGGGAGTTGGCACACGCCAGCGACCTGGCAAAGCATGCCCACACCCGGCTGTCGTCGGCCGTGTACCATCATTTGACAAAACTTCCCATCTGGGATGACATCAAAGATAAGGCGGCTGACCCCAAAAACTATGTTTCGGGGCAGGGCGTGGACCACTACCGGCGTTATAAAGAAGATATTGCCCTGGCGGCTTCACTAAATTTAAACGCGCTTAGATTTAGTTTGGAGTGGTCCAGGATTGAGCCCGTAGAAGGCGAATGGGACCAGGAAGCGATTGACCATTACCATGACTACATTACCGAGCTTAAGAAGCGCGGTATTACGCCAATGCTTAATATCTGGCATTGGACGATGCCGATCTGGTTTGCCGAAAAAGGCGGGCTAAAAAGACGCCGCAACTTGAAATACTTTTACCGGTTCGTGCAAAAAATTGCCGACGAATATGGCCACGAGGTTGGCTATATCGTCACCTTGAACGAGCCTAACGTGTATACGACATTATCGTACCTGACGGGGGAATGGCCGCCCCAGGAAAAAAGCGGCCTTGCTTTCATGCGGGTCTATTGGAATCTGACGCGTGTTCACCGGCAGTCGTACCGTATCCTTAAGCGTGCCAATCCGCATTTGCAGATTGGTATTGCTGCCCAGCTGGCCAACATCGCGTCTAAGCGGCCACATAACTTGATGGATGTTATACAGACGGAGTGGATGCGCTATTTTTGGAATTGGTGGTTTATACGGAGGACACGTAAAGAACAGGATTTTGTGGGCTTTAACTATTACTTTACCGATTATTACCGCTTTGGAAAATTTGACGGGCCCGATGATCCCCCCTTGCCATACAGTGACTTGGGTTGGTATTTGGAACCGGAGGGGCTCTACCCTCTGTTACTGAGAGTGTGGGACCATTACAAAATCCCCATAATCATTACCGAAAACGGGCTGGCTGACCAAAATGACGCATATAGGCAGTGGTGGCTTGAACAATCCATACTGGCCATGGAAAAGGCTTTGGGCGAAGGGGTGGATTTGCGCGGCTATTTCCACTGGAGTTTGCTTGATAATTTTGAATGGAGTACAGGCTGGTGGCCCAAATTCGGCCTTATTGGGGTAGACAGGGAGCATGGCATGAAACGGACCGTCCGTCCCAGTGCCAAATGGCTGGCCGAGCAACTGGCAGATAAGAACACGCCCTAACATTGACTAAAATAAAAGCTTATGCTATAATCTTAAGATTATGGCTCATAAATCTCACCATAATGTTTCACCCGCAACATATAACCGACGCCGCGCCGTTGTATTAAGTGTTGCTAGTACGGCAGTATATTTTGCGGCAAGCTTTCTACATGGTGAGTACAGTGACTTAAAAGCAAACCAAGCTCAACCGGCATGCGCTGTTGACGCGGCTAAAGATGATACGGTGATAGGCATAAGGGATAAACTTGGACAGGCTGGCGACCATGGTGATACGGCCTTAGTTTTTGCATGGCAGGACGGACATCTCAGGAACCCAAATGACCCCCGTGACGCGGCTCGTTATTTTGTTAATGGTTCTATGGCATTGCAAGCCGGTGATACCGTGCAAGTAATGAATGTTAATCCAAATGCCTGCACCCAAGCAGGCGGCACCGCCGTTGATCCTGCTGCTAACGCAGCCTTAGCGGGCCATTCTTAAAAATAGCGCCACTACCTAAAGCCGAGGCGCTATATATTGTGGATAAGTACTAATTCACCGCTAACTGTGGATAACTGTGGGTACTACTTTGCAGTTTTATTATAAAAGTACTTGCTCGTGGGTAGTTGTGGGTTGTACACTCATGTCAGTGGGTAAACGTGGGTAGCCCAAAACAGACTACAAATCACGTACAAACAAAAAAACCACTGTAATTTAAAGAGGATCTGATGGCTACAGACTACTTCGAGAGGAAGCTTGACGATAAGCGACGGCTAACTATTCCTGCCGACCTTAGAGCTGAGTTTTCATCCGGCGTGGTGCTGACCCGCGGATTCCAAAAATATCTGCACCTTTACCCAAAAAGCGTGTGGGATGAACAAGTCGAGGCGCAACTGCAGGGCAATGTCCTGGATGAGCGTACGGCCGACTTGAACGTCCAGTTCCGCATGGGTAAAACCGAGGCGTCTCTTGACGAAAAACAAGGACGAATCACCCTGGAGCAGCATTTATTGGACTACGCTGGCATAGACCGGGATATCGTGGCCGTAAGGGCAGGGCGATATTGGCGGATTCAAGCAGCCTAAAGACCCCTCCGCGTTCTTTAACAAATAATAGCCAAGACGTATAACGTATTTCGTATGACGTATAACGTATGAACCCGAAACAAAAGTCTTAGCCGTAATACGTTATTCGTACTACGCTATACGCTTTGACGAGGTCAGCTATTTGGCAGTCAACAAGTGGATCATAGGGCACCACTTTAAAAACCCTCGCTCTTTACATTAAAACACCTCCCAAAACTCCACCTCACACATAAGTCTCTCAAAACTTTCAGGTAAGCCAGTAATGAGTTCGTAGGTTTTTCAAATCTATATATTCCTCATTTACATACATGACTTACCTGAGCAAAAAACAAAAACTACAAAAAAACAAAAAGTTGGCTGCTGATTAGGTGACCTTGAAACAAAAACAAGAAAAACACCAAAACAAATCAACCAAAATAAAATACAATATCTTCTACATGGAAGATGAAAAACATATTCCGGTACTTCTAGACGAAGTCTTGCACTACCTGGACCCGCAGGCAGGGGATACATACCTTGACCTAACGGCTGGCTACGGCGGACATGCGGCTAAAGTATTGGAACGCACCTTAGAAGCCTCACAGGCAACTCTTGTCGATCGCGATCAAAATGCTATTGACTATCTGAGTCGCCAAAAAGCCTTGCGAAGCGCTGAAATTATCCAAAAAGATTTTTTAAGTGCCAGCAAAGACCTAGGGGACCAGAAACGTCGATACAAACTCATTTTGGCTGATTTGGGCGTGTCGTCACCGCACCTTGATAATGCAAGTCGTGGATTTAGCATCCGGCACAACGGACCGCTTGATATGCGCATGGACAGCCGTCAGGAGCTAACCGCTGACCGGATAGTAAATAACTATACGGAGGCAGAGCTTACAAAACTGCTGCGTGAATATGGTGAAGAGCCACATTCACGAGCCATAGCCGCGTCAATCGTCGCCAACAGGCCGATTGCTGATACCCATGAACTCGCAGAAATAATTGCCCGCGCCGTTCCAAGACGGCGCACCCATGGGCCAGCATCCAAAATTCATCCGGCAACCCGAAGCTTCCAAGCTATAAGGTTGGCGGTGAATGATGAACTGGGATTACTGCAAGCGGCACTGCCGTTGTGGCTCGGCTTGCTGGCCCCTGGAGGGCGTATAGTGGTCATCAGCTTCCATAGCTTGGAAGACCGTATCGTGAAGCAGTTCTTTCATGAATACTCTGGTGATCGCTACGACGCTCCCCTAAAAAGATTGACCAAACGGCCAATCCAAGCGAGCGAAAAGGAGCTAGCTTTTAATCCGCGTGCCCGCAGCGCAAAACTGCGTGCCGCCGCAAAAATAAAAACAATAGAAAGGGAAAGTTAATGCCTATACAGGTTAAAAGTCTCTCCCGAGCATACAAGGTTCATGTTAAAGTAATTTAACATTGCCGCTAAAAAGTTCCGCACCCCGCTTATAAACGGGGTGCGGGGCACCACGTAAAAATAAAAACAAAAAGAAAAGCATATGACATATTCAAGTTCTTTAGCTATGAGCCGCCAGCGGTTTAATGCCAAGCAACAAAACACGACCCGTTTTGCTGTCAACGAGCGTACTTTAGGGCCTGTCAGCAACACAATTATGCTGATTCTGCTGGTATGTTTGCTAGGTCTGCTCTACTTGACCCAGGTGACTAAAACAAACGCCCTGAGCTATAGGATAAACGACCTCAAGCAGCAACAAGCCCAGCTTAAAACCCAACATGACGACCTAAGCGTCAGCGCAGCCCGATTGCAGTCGCTAGAGCGAGCGAAAAATAGTGATACGGCCAAGAACCTGGTCTCACTTTCCTCAGCTGGCACTATCCGAAATTAATAATAAAAGGATGTAAGTCGCGTGAAGCCACGCCGCGAAGCACAAACTGTGATTAACCCTCTGACACGTATTCGAATCTGGTACGTGTGTTTGCTGTTTATTACCGCCGTTTTCGTGGTCCGGCTGTTTTACTTACAAGTTATCCGCCACAATTATTATCAACAGGCCGCCCTGCGGGGCCAGCTTAAACAATACGAAATCCAACCTGAGCGTGGGACTGTGATGGCCTACAGCAACGGCACACCGACGGCCGTAGTGCTAAACCAGACCCTGTATACGCTCTATGCCGATCCAAAATTTATTAAAGATCCATTGGGGACTGCTGGCCAAGTGCAGAAGGTGATTGGCGGAAATGTCGGCGATTACGAAGCGAAAATGAAGGCGAATAGCCGTTATGAAATCCTGGCTAAAAAGCTTAGCAAGCAGCAGCATGACGCAATTACAGCCCTGAAATTAAAAGGGGTGGGCACCCAAGAAACTAATTACCGAACCTATCCGCAGGGACAACTAGCAGCCCAGGTTTTGGGTTTCGTAAACGACGAAGGCATTGGCCAGTACGGTTTGGAGCAAGCTTTAAACAATGAGCTCCAAGGCAAGGCGGGGAAGCTTAAGGCTATAACTGATGCGTCAGGTGTGCCGTTGGCCGCAAACAAAGACAACATCAACGAAAGCCCGGTACCAGGGAAGAACGTAATCCTAACTTTAGACCTTGGCATGCAGCAGCAAACCGAGGACATATTAAAGCAACAAATCGAAGACACCAAAGCGGCCTCTGGCAGCGCCATAATCTTGGACGTTCGTAGCGGCGCCGTGAAGGCAATGGCTAATTACCCGACGTATAATCCAGCCGATTTCTCCAAAGTAAGTGACCAGGCGGTCTTTACGAATTTCAGCGTCAGCGAGGCCTTTGAGGTCGGTTCCATCATGAAAGTATTAACGGCCGCCGCCGCCTTGGACACAGGGGCAGTTGGTAAAAATACGACCTATTACGACCCGAGCTTTTTCCGGGTTGATGACGCGACCGTACGAAATATTGAAGAAGACGGCGGGGCGGGGACGAAATCAGTCGCGGATATCTTGCAGTTATCATTGAATACCGGCGCTACCTGGCTGCTTATGCAGATGGGCGGCGGCCACATTAACGACAAAGCCCGCACGACTTGGCATGATTACCTGACTAACCACTACCGTTTTGGCAAGCCGACCGGCATAGAGCAAAGCTACGAGGGTGGCGGCATTGTGCCGGACCCGCTAAAGGGCTACGGGCTTAACATTCAATATGCCAACACCGCATTCGGACAGGGCCAGACGGAAACACTACTGCAAATGGGGGCGGCCCTGGCCGCTGTTATTAATGGTGGCACCTATTACCGGCCCCACCTGGTGGATGCTTACATGAAGCCTGATGGTTCGGCCGAGCAGAAAAAACCCGAGATATTGAATGAGAAGGTAGTTACTCCAGACGTTAGCAAAGACTTGCAGGAGTTTATGGCGTACACGATACAGAAAAACAAGCTGACGTATGGAGTTAGAGACTTACGCCCTGAATACGTTTATGGCGGTAAAACCGGCACGGCCCAGATACCAAAACCCGACGGAGGCTACTACGATGACCGCTACAATGGTACGTTTCTAGGGTTTATCGGCGGTGACGAGCCGCAGTATGTCATTGTGGTCCGAGTTCGCGAGCCGCGTAACATAACGGGGTATGCCGGCGCAAAAGCGGCCGCTCCTGTTTACTTTAAGCTCGCGGATATGCTTATTAATAATTTTGGCGTGAAACCGAAGACTTAAGGGGTATAATAAAGGAACACTTCATGGAACAGACAATAAACATAACAGTCCAATCCAGTACGGTAGCCCTGATTTTGTTGCTAGCGTGCCTTAGTTTTTTAATAAGCATGTTAGTAACGCCAATTTATACATCGTTTGCGTACAAATGGCAGTGGTGGAAAAAGCCGCGCCAAAAAACGCTCACCGGTGAGGTAGCCACGGTTTTTAGCAGTTTGCATGCCGAAAAACATAAGCGGCTGATACCGACCATGGCCGGTGTTGTATTTGTATTTTCAGCAGCCGCGGTAACCTTATTTTTAAACCTTAGCCGCACCGAAACCTGGCTGCCCTTAGCGGCTTTTACCGGTGCCGGGCTGGTGGGTATGGTGGACGATATCATTAATATTCGCGGGACAGGGCAGGGGGTCGCCGGCCTGCCTTCGCGGCTTAAGTTGTTGCTCATCACCTTAATCGCTTTAATTGGCGGCTTGTTCTTTTATTTTAAGCTGGATGTAAACAACATTCAGATCCCGTGGTATGGCACCTTGACAATTGGCTGGCTGATAGTCCCGTTATTTGTACTAGTGGTGGTATCAACGGCCAATGCCGTTAATATCAGTGACGGGCTAGACGGCTTGGCGGGCGGTTTAAGCGCTATTGCTTTTGGGATTTATGCCATCATTGCATTTGTTGAGCAACGTTACGGCGTGGCTGGTTTTTGCATGGCTGTTGTCGGCGCGCTACTTAGCTATACCTGGTTTAATGTGTATCCTGCACGTTTTTTTATGGGCGATGTAGGCTCTTTCGCGCTAGGCACCGCCCTTGGAGTGGTGGCTCTTATTACCGATACGGTTGTTTTATTACCTGTTATCGGCGCGGTGTTTGTCGCCGAAGCGGGTTCTGTTGTTTTGCAAATCACTTCTAAGAAACTCAGGGCTGGCAAAAAAATATTTAAAATCTCGCCCATCCATCACCATTTTGAGGCCAGCGGCTGGCCAGAAACTAAGGTTACGATGCGTTTCTGGGTCATTGGGCAGGTTGTAGGCGTAATAGGGCTTATGCTGTTCCTGATGGGGAGAACCCCTTGAGGCCTCGCATCGCGCGCCGTACCGCCCGTACCGATAGTAGCGGACAGCGCAGGCACCGCCCTGATTATATGTTGGTAGTCTTTTCTGTCGTGTTGTTGGTAATCGGGCTGATCGTGGTCTACGCAATTAGCCCAGGCTTGGCGGCAGGGAAGCATGTGAGCGAAAACTATTATGTTAACAAACAAATTATTGCCGTATTGCTTGGGGTGGTGAGCTTTGTGCTGGCTTCGCACGTGCCACTTGCCTGGTGGCGACGGTTCCAGACGCCGCTCATTGTAGCGGCCGCCATTGCGGCCTTGGCGGTACGGCTCTTTGGGGAGCAGGTAAATGGGGCATATCGGTGGATCCAGGTGGGTGGTTTGTCGTTCCAGGCGGTTGAGCTGGTTAAGCTCGCGCTACTAATTTGGCTAGCAGCATTCTTGTCGGACCGAATGAAACAAGGCGAGCTAAACGATACCCAGAAAACCTTTAAGCCGCTACTAATTGCCCTCATTTTAATTGGAATTGTGGTTGCTAAATTGCAAAGCGACCTGGGGTCTACCGGGGTGCTTGTGGCTATGATGGCGGCCATGTGTTTTGTGGCTGGGTTACCGCTAAAACGGGTTGCCATGATAGTCGGCATAATTGGCGTGGGCACGGTTCTGTTGGTCTCTACGAGCTCATATAGGCGGGATCGCCTACTGACCTATATGCACCCCGAGCGCGACTGTTTGAACACGGGTTACCAGGCTTGCCAAGCATTAATCGCAGTAGGTTCCGGTGGTTTAATTGGCAAAGGGTTAGGGCATGGCGCCCAAGCTTATGGGTATCTCCCAGAGGCTGCCAATGATTCCATTTTTGCAATTATGGCTGAAAAATTCGGCTTTGTCGGTATTGTCCTGCTGCTATGTCTGTTTATGGCGCTGTTTGCCCGCATTAAAAACATTCTTGAAAGGGCACCCGATAGTTTTTCGCGACTACTGATTGCGGGTATTCTGGCCTGGTTAAGCACCCAGGCAATTATAAATATCGGCGCTATGATCGGGTTATTGCCGCTTAAAGGCATCACTTTGCCGTTTATTAGTTATGGGGGTACCAGCGTGGTATTTGTGACGGCTGCCATTGGCTTAGTGTTCCAGGTTTCCAGGTTTACCACCTTTGGGGTCGCTACCGAAATAGAGGGAGAGAAATATGCTAGTACTATTGACTGGCGGCGGGACCGGCGGCCACATTACGCCTATTCTGGCCGTCGCCCATGAACTAAAGCAGCTTCAACCGGATATCACGGTGGGTTATGTGGGCGAACGCCACGGTAAATTTACTGAGCTGACCAGCAAACACCCTGCGATTGATAAAACATATGCCGTCTTTGCCGGTAAGTTCCGACGCTACCATAAACAGTCCTGGCTAGTTAGGCTGACAGATATTAAGACTAATTTCTTGAATTTCCGCGACGGGGCCTATGTTTTGTTTGGGATAATTCAAGCGTGGTTTATGCTAGGCAGGATTAAGCCGGACGTAGTGTTCCTGAAAGGTGGTTTTGTAGGGGTGCCGATTGGGTTGGCTGCTGCCGCCCGCCGTATACCCATAGTAACCCATGACTCTGACGCCCTGCCAGGACTTGCCAACCGTTTGGTAAGCCGCTGGGCCGCCGCGCATGCTACCGCTCTGCCGGCGCAGTACTATAATTACCCCCAGGAAAAAACCCGGCCAGTCGGTGTATTGGTAGAGCACAGCTACCAGCCCGTTACGCCGGCTCTCCAGGCGCAATACAAGCATACACTCGGCATTAACAGCGCCTACCAGGTACTTTTGATCACCGGCGCCAGCTCCGGGGCAGCCAGGTTAAACGAGGCGGTCGTTAGCTTTGTGGTGCCATTGCTTCAGAGGCGCCCGAACCTGTACGTCATACACCAAGTAGGTAAGGGCAAGTCCGCTGTCTACGGAGATATCCAGCACGAGCGGCTGAATATTCAGGAGTTTTTGAACCCGATGTACCAGTATATGGGGGCGGCTGATTTGGTGGTAACGCGTGCCAGCGGCAACACCATTGCTGAACTGGGAGTGCAGGGAAAAGCCTGCATAGCTATTCCTAATCCTGACCTAACAGGTGGCCACCAGCTAAAGAATGCCGCACTGCTGGAAGAGCAGGGCGCTGCCAGAGTGGTCAAAGAGATTGACTTGTACGATGCCCAAAAAGGGCTCGTAGTAGTTATTGAGCAATTGCTGTCAGATGAAGCCGCCAGGGAGCAACTATCCTTATGCTTACAGGGAATAACCATACAAGGGGCGGCTCGTAAACTGGCCGAACTTTTGTTAGACCAGACAGCAAAGAATAAAAATTAGTTTAAAACCATGAAATTTCGACGAACCAAACAAACGCCAGAAATACCGCGTCGCAGACCAAGTTCAGATAGCCCTGCAGTTTTTTCTTATTATACCCGCGGCAGTTCTGACAATTCGCAAAACCTGGGGCGCCATGACAGAGTAATCAGCGACGCTACGGCCCGCCGCCGTCTGGTCGGTTGGCGTAACATACCAAGCTATATAGCACTATTTATGATCGCCTCAGCCGTGCTGTACGCCCTGACGCTTCAGGCTAACCCCAAAATAGTCCTTATTAACCAACCAGGGACCATATACAGGCCTGCGGCGGATTATCAACGAGCCATTTCTGATATTTGGCGCCATTCGGTGGCTAATAACACAAAATTGACTGTCCATAGCCAGGATATTAGGTCCGAAACCGAGGAACAATTTAGCGAACTGTCAGATGTCCGGATTGAACTGCCGCTACTCGGCCGGCGCCCAACGGTTATACTGATACCCGCACGGCCGGCAATACAATTTGTAAGTGTTAACGGGGTGTTTTATGTAGATGATCAAGGTAAGGTTTTGGCCAAAGTGAGCGACGTGACCCAGAACCAGCTAGCAAACATACCGCTTGTACGTGACGAGACAGGGTTGCCGGCTGAACTGGGCAAGGCTGTAGTTTCTCAGCCTGAAGCTACCTTTTTAAAACGTTTAGCTACGCAACTGGATGCTGAAGGCCTACAATTGGAATCTATTACATTACCCCGCAGTGCTGCCAACCAGGCGGATGTACGTCTGCGCGATCAACCGTATTACCTGAAATTCTTTATATTAAGTGACCCTCGGCAAGCAGTGGGGAGCTACCTAGCGCTTAAGGCTAAGCTTGATGCTGACCATACAACACCTAGTGAATATATCGATCTGCGTGCCGACGAAAAGGTTTTCTATAAATAGGGCGAGCCAGAGGTTCCCCCTATTGCTCCACTACTCTAGTTCGTATTCTGTTCAGTTTTTCAATTTAACTTCAGTGGACAAAAAAGTATAGAAGGGTATAAATATATACATATGTCAAAAAATTATATAAAAACAGCAGAAAAGGGGAATTGCAAATTTTTCAAGTATTATTGTGAAAATGCAAACGATTTCACGACAAAGCTGTGGAAAAGTCAAACTGTGTTAAATATAACAATGGGACTCACCATAACACACCTAGTCAGACAGGATAAGCGCCTTATAGGCACTAATATGTATGTAAGTGACTGCAACAATGCGCGCTAAAGGTGTTAAGTACCAAAAGTCCCCTGCAGGTAAAGGTATGCATGGCCAACCATAACCACTATAACCGTGTCGCAAAATATACATTGTGCGACGTTGTGTGTAGATCGGTTTGTGATGCTCACCTACTGTCAATCCGCCCATATATTCACGGCGATAATTCTAGGCTCTTATAAATTACTGCCGCCTATGCCCTATTTATGCCATTAATAAATTTAAAGCCATAGTGGGATTACCGGCCTGCCGCTAGTTGGTATATCACTCGTGTTCGTAAAACGTTCGTTTGGCCATACAATAGGCTCGATATCAATAAGCCAAAGCCGAACGGCATTACCCCCCCGAGCTAGGCCGTTGCCGAACTGAGGGGGCTGGCTTTCCCGCCATACTAGCCCTTCCGTAGATTCTTCATAGGCGCGGCGGGCCCGGTTAATTTGCAGCGCCTGACCATAAGTAGCCTTAGAAAGTGACCTGATGACATCAACCTCGGCAACCAAGATATGGTCCGGGGGCAAGAGCGGGTGGGAATCATGCAATTCATCATATCGGTTGTCCTCTGCGCCAACGCGGTACAGCCCCCAAGAATGCGGCACCACCTGGGCACCGCACTTGCTGGCGACAGCAGTAAAGCCATTGTCTGCAACCTCAAGCATCTCTTTTAAAGACATGTCACTAAGCGTTGTGCCAAGCCGAACACGCCTGACCATGGTTTCGTCGGGCCCTTTGGCGGCTTCCCTTAAACCAGGCTTCGTATAAACTACCTTAGTTTCAGGCTCGTACACGGGTAGTTCAAACCGAGTTGAAGTTTGGGTAGCGGCCATTTTCTTAATTTATGCTATGGAAACTATTCAGCGAGGGCGTAGGTGGCTTTGGCAACGCGCTTAAACTGCGGCTTGCCTTGTAGGTTCAGGAGTATGGTAGTTTCCTTTACGTAGCGGCTTTTCAATACTAATTTTACAATTTCGTCACGGTGCAAGGGCTGCTTGGACTTCTTCAGTACTTCTGTAATAATGTCGGCTACTGTTCCCTTTTCGTATCCCCACTCTTTTAACGCATAAATGCCCCGGCCAATAAGCACGAACCGCTTGTCCTTGATCAGTTCGTTGTGGATTGCCTGCGTGGTAACATCTTTGCGCTTAAACTCAGATTTTTTAATAGCGGCTGCAATTTCGTTAAAGTGCATGTGTTTGCCGTTTTCTTTAAGGATAACGTAGATTTTGTCGCGGATGTTCTTGGGGTTAACCATAGGCCATCGTATCAAGCCCCAGCGGTTGTTGAGGGTAGCCAACGCTTTGCTGATGCTGGCTAGTGCGGCGGCGTGCTTGGTACTGTCAACCTTAGCAGCTTTGGAAACATCTTCGATAGGGGCTGGCTCGCCAATTTGTTTGACCGCAGCAATGATCTTTTCAACCATTTTTTTAATGGTTTTTTCGTCATGTGCGCCGCTTATGCCGACAGCGTGATAATAGTGGTCATTGTCATCAATAACTACTAATTTGGGGCTTAGCTGGGCCAAAAACGAAATACGGGCTTGATCAACGCGCGTGTTGTCTGTGGTAAGCTTAGCCGTTAAGTCGCTGATACGGGCAATGTTGCCGAGGCTGCCCAGTTGTTCTAATAGTGCGTCCTGGACCATGTCAATATGTGGTAGTTGACCGCTGTCAGCTTGGGATTTTAGGCGGGCTACAACGGCTTTTTCTAGCTGCCGGACCCGTTCACGGGTGATGCCCAGTAGTTCCCCGATTTGTTCCAAAGTTTCTTTGCGGTCAAATAGCCCGAATCTCCGGGAGATAATTTCACGTTCGCGCTCCCTGTCTATGGTGGCAAGAACTTCGGTTATGATCTTTTCTATCTGTAATTTAGCTGCGTCGGGCATTAATTATCTGTCCTTCCCTACTCTTTGGTAGTCATGAATACTATAATTGTAAAACAATAGCTGTTCAAAGTCAAGAACTTTGTTCTACATATATTGTAGCACGTTCTGGACATATTTACCGGATACGTGTTGTACAAATATCACAAGGAAATAAGTTGCCAAGATACAAAATTGTGGACAAGTAGTATCGCTCATCATTTTCCTCAGGGTAGCACTTTGCTCGGACAAGCAAGGAATATTACGAGCGGCGTTCAGCATAACTACCCTGAGTAAAAACGATTCGCTCAATTTAAAACGACATTCATTTCTATTGGGCGACTATTTGCACTTCTAGTAAGGGAACTCTTGGGAGAGCCTGCTGTTGTTCGTCAACATCTTTATCCGCAAGCCAAGCAGATAACTCAACATAGCTTTCCCGTCCATTTAAGTTAACCATATTAAAGTCCATGGGCAGTACGCCATCTTGATGAGGGGTAGCTCGCATTAACCATTTTGGTCCAATATGGCCGATATTATATCGAGTCGGAAGAGTTCTGGGTACCGCTAAGTCGAAGCCGCCCGCATCCAACATGTCTGCGATGCCCTCGGCAATATGATTTCCATTCAAATGAGGTGTGTTAGATCGATGCAAACTAAATTTACTGTGAGCAAATGTCATTCGGTCTACAATCAGTAAATCAACATCCGGTGCGTTTCTACCCCATTCGCGGACACCTTCCTCGGCAGCATAACTTCCGACTAAATATACCCCACAGAAACCATGCCGTCTTCCTTCTAAAATGCTTTGCTCGTCCCGATTACCATAAAAACGTCTTACCGCGTCCCGAACTACATCGACCGCACCAACTACCATGTCTTGATTGTTCTGGGGTGCATATAATGTTCGATGACGTATGTCGCTATCAAGCATATCGGTTTTATAATGAATGCCGACTTCACCACATCTAGACACGTAAATTACCTCGTTAAATTTAACCAAAGAATATTCCTATAGCAACGCGATTGCAACCATAACCAAAAATCAATTATTAACTGTAGACTTGGGCTACTCTATATTCTTGCCCAGGATCTGGAAGCTCCTGATGAGTGAATGTCAAAGTCACAAGTAGAAGCGAGGAGTTGTTTGAGTCCTTTCTATTCGTGCCAATAAGAAGATAAAGGGCGAGTTCTCCGAGGCTTGTGGTTTTTGACAATGAAATCATAAAGAGCTGGAAGCCCTGTCGGCTTTTTCGGTTCCTTTTTGCCGACCAAAAAGGAACATGCCAGTCCGGCGAAACGGACAACTGGATAGCTTTACTTCTTAGCCCTTCGGACAAACCGCTTTTTCTTAGCCGGGGCCTTGGCGAGGAGTTCTTTGGCTTCGGCTTCTGTCATTTGGGTCGCGTCGGTGGCTTTGGGGATGCGGGCATTCTTTTTGCCATCCGTTACGTAGGGGCCGTAGGGGCCATTGACTATTTGGATGCCGCCATCGAACTGCGCGATGTATTTGTTGGCTTCTTTTTCCAGTTTGGCCGCATAAAATTCCCTGGCTTCTTGCTCGGTAATTTTCATTGGGTCTTGCGGTTTTATGGATACATACAGCTTGCCAACTTGAATATATGGGCCAAAACGGCCAATGTTGGCCTTGATCTCTTGCCCGTCAGGCGTGGTGCCGACCGTACGCGGCAGCTTAAACATTTCCAGTGCCTGTTCAAAGGTGATGTCTTCTAGGGCAACACCTTCTGGCATGGGGGCAAAATCAGGCTTGGTTTCGCTCTCGGTTTCGCCGCGTTGCAGCATAGGGCCATACCGGCCATACCGGGCAATGATAGGTTGTTGTGTTTTAGGGTCGGCCCCCAGATGGCGGGCTTGGCTGGTTTCTTCCCGGCTGACATTAGCGGACTGTTCAATCAATGGGTGAAAATCTTTATAAAAACCTTGCAGCATTTTGGACCATGACTCTTTGCCCTCGGCAATCGTGTCAAAATCCTGCTCTACGCGGGCCGTAAAGTCATAGTCTAATATCGGGCCGAAATGTTTAACTAGAAAGTCGGTGGTAACGTCCGCTACAGAGGTAGGCAGTAGTTTGTTTTTGTCAGCGCCAGTTACCGTCTTTTCTTTTCTCGTCCCTATTTTTTTATCCTTAAGTTCCAAGACCGTAATTTCACGTTCTATGCCCTCAAGGTCGGCCTTTTCCACGTAACCCCTGGTTTGTATGGTAGAAATCGTCGGTGCGTACGTGCTGGGCCGCCCGATGCCTAACTCCTCTAGCTTACGGACTAAACTAGCTTCGGAATAACGGGCTGGCGGGCGGCTAAAGACTTCTGTGGCCGATATACTGTCCGCAACGAGTTCCTGGCTTTCGCTTATTGGCGGCAAAATGGTGTCTTCTTTGCCGCCACCGTAAACTTTAAAGAAACCGTCAAACCGAAGTACCTCGCCTTTTGCGACAAAAAGTTCCGGTCGATTGCTCATAGCGATAGACACCTCTGTGCGGTCGGTTTCGGCAGCAGCCATCTGGCTGGCTAAGGCCCGCCGCCATATGAGTTCGTATAATTTTCGTTGCTGTTCGTCATCACCAGCGCTCTTAACGTTAAAATTAGTGGGTCGGATGGCTTCGTGGGCTTCTTGGGCGCCGCTGCTTTTAGTTTTGTACTGCCTTAGCTTATGGTATTTCTGGCCGAATTCTTTAGCGATATAGTCTTCAGCGGCTTTAATGGCTAAACCCGACAAGATCGTACTGTCGGTACGCATATAAGTAATATGGCCGCTCTCATAGAGCCGCTGCGCGAGTGTCATGGTTTGGCGTACACCGTAGCCAAGCCGGCGGGCGGCTTCTTGCTGCAAGGTGCTGGTGGTAAAAGGCGCGCTTGGGTTGCGGCTGCCTGGCTTCCTGTCTACGGAGGCGACTTTGTAAGTGGTGTGTTGAGCGTCTTCCAAAAACTTACTGGCACTGTCAGCATCTTGTAGCCGAACCGATAGCTCTGCGTCAAAAATGTCTTTGCCACTCATAAACGACCCGATTACTTTATAGGCACTTTGGGCTTCATGGGCTTTGATTTCGCGTTCACGTTCTACAATCAATCGCACGGCGACTGATTGTACGCGGCCAGCCGACAAGCCGGCGCGCACCTTTTTCCAGAGTACGGGGCTGAGCTCATACCCGACTAGCCTATCCAGGATGCGCCGGGCTTGTTGCGCGTCAACCAGTTGCTGATTAACGTTGCGCGGGTTAGCCACCGCATGGTCTATGGCGGTTTTTGTAATTTCATGGAACACGATACGTTTAGTTTGCGCCGGATCCAGGCCTAAGGCCTCGCACAGGTGCCATGCGATCGCCTCACCCTCTCGGTCTTCATCACTGGCTAGCCAGACGGTGTTGCCCTTGGCGGCGGCTTTAAGTTCGCTTATAAGTTTCTTTTTTTCGGGTGGTACTGCATAGGTTGGCTGAAACCCCCGTTCGATATCAATATTGAGGCCCTTTTTGGGCAAGTCCCGAATATGGCCAAAGCTACTCTTAACACTGTAGTCTTTGCCCAGGAATTTCTCTATTGTTTTCGCCTTTGCCGGGCTCTCCACTATAACCAAGTTTTTTGCCATGTAGAACCAGTATACCTTAATCGTTAAGCTTGCAACTTGCTAGCCTACCTTTTCCTGTTCGAAAATGCAAATTCAAGCACCCACGCTTGTTGCGATACTATTACATCAACCCCCACTGGGCGGCACCTAAAGGTCGGATTTTGCCGGTGATTTCCAGCATGGTTAAGGTTTGGTTGAATAGTTCTGGAGATAGCTTGCTGGCGGCTTGTAGTTCATTAACATCGGTTGTCCCGCTTTGCAGCAGGTTAATTATGAGGGCTTCTTCGGGGTTAGCTGCCACGACACTGATAAGTTCGGTTTGCTGGTTAAGGTTGAGGGCATGCAAAATATCGTCCACCGAGGTTATTGGCGCAGCCCCGGTTTTGATTAGGTTATTGGTGCCCCGGCTATTGCTGCTAGTAATATTCCCTGGTACGGCCATGACTGTTTTTCCCTGCTCCAGCGCAAAATTAGCGGTATGAAGCGTACCACTGCGCTCGGCAGCCTCCGTAATTAACAAGCCGTCACAAAGCCCCGCCACAATTCGGTTGCGTTCTATAAAGTTTAATTTATATGGTTCGGTGCCTTCTGGATATTCGCTGATGATGGCTCCGCCCTGTGCTAGGATCTGCTTGGCCAATTGATGGTGGGCACTTGGATAAAACCGATCAAGCCCGCAGGCTAACACGGCAACCGTGTAGCCGCCAACTTCCAAGGCGGCCTGATGCGCTAAGCCATCCACACCGAGTGCCAGACCGCTGACAATTGCGATTCCTTGTTTAGCCAAATCCCTGGTCAGCTGGGTGGTTACTTGTTTGCCATAAGGCGTTACGGCCCGACTGCCTACAATACTGACTACTGTCTTGCCGGTCAGTGGCGATATATCACCCAAAACATACAGCTGCTTTGGAGGTTGGGCGATATTGAGCAATGCTGCCGGGAATGCCTTATCGCCAAGCGTAAGCTTATTGATTTTATTCATGAATTATATTTTAGTATTGACATAATGTAATCTTTTTGCTAGAATGGCAATTTGTAAGTTCGCGTAAGCGGATTTTATGCACCTTATACCCTATTCTAACACTCCGGTTTAACCGGAAAAACGTTAGAGTGTTTTAGAGTCTTAGGCCCCATCCTAATGTATCTTGTGGCTTATGGCCAGATGATTTTTGAGTCAGAATTGGTTTTGGTGAAGGAAACCTACCTTTAGGTAGATTGACTGAACTAAGAGCGATTCTGTCCAAAAAGGGCTGGTCAGAAGTGTGCAAGGTATGTTGGGACGGGGCCTTGAGAGCCAAAAGTTGTTACCCCCCACTTTTCCTCTGGTATCCCATATAAGTGATACGGACTCTAAGACATACTAACCCCTTTAAAAACACCCCATTAAATTCTTATGAATTTAATGGGGACCCCTACTAGGACTTCTTGTATGAAGCCGGGTGGGTCCCAAAAGTAGCAAGTCTAAACGACGGTCCGCCTTTGGTGGAACGGCACAAACCATTTTTATATTTGCTGTTTGATGCTTTGCTTGGGTGGGTTTGAAGGGTGTAAATGA
>DATLEQ010000070.1:0-7382 GCA_035525115.1 Candidatus Limnocylindrales bacterium | reverse complement strand
AGAAATCTTTCAACTGGCTAAAGTTCTTACTATCTGCAGATGTTTATTTAGGCCGGCTTCACCACGTCTCATAAGCTTGTCATGGTTACTCACAAATATCGGCCGTAAAACTGGTGACAATATATTCATCCAGGCTTTTGTCGTTTGCACATGCCAGTCAATAGCCATGTGGGTCGTCCCATTGTATTCTTCAAATTTCCAAGTGCCCTGGCCGAAAAGGTCTCCGGACGATTTAAAACTAATAATGCGTCCAGGCTCAATATCGGTTATTACAACCACATGCTTAAGACGATAACCGGTTTTACTGCGCCACGCTAACTGCACGCTACTGCCGACTATGTTCTCGCTATAGTTGGTTATGACCGCACTCTTTAAGCCTGGCCACCATTCTTGCCAATCAGCTGAATTACTCACTAAATCCCACGTCATGCTAAGAGGCGCCTCAATATGCCATTCGTCATGAAAACTATACTTTTGTTTTGCCAAGTACATATCAAGAGCCTACTATGACATACTTCCATACCTGACCTCAATATGTTTAAGCAATTGGCGGCGCCTGAAGTCGGGGATCTTGTTCGGGGTCAAAGTTTACTATCCTGTCCTCCCCGCGTAGTGACCCGGTAATCTCATCTGATCCCACCAGGTGTTGATCGTGTATTTCTTGCGGCTGAATTTTGCTGCCAAATACCGGGTGGGTTTCACCCTGCCCTGGATCAGCCTCGAGCTCGGCCAAACTAGACACCTCCGCCGCTAAGCCTGTATCGTTAACTATTAGTTCATCCGGGTCATCATTATTTTGTGGCAGGTCGGTTGGCACGATTATTGCTCCTGTCGTTTAATTTACTGCCGTAACAAAAAGTGGCTCCCAGGTTTTGATCTTACGCTAACTGGACATTATATAATTGCCACAGTGTCAAAACGGGGGCCACTCCCACGATATTGGGTCTGATCAGCTTCATCAGAAGCTGATACTGCTTTAGTTTAAGACGACGTATGCTAGACGGCTGTAAATTATTTAACAATTAGCATAAGAAACTTGTGGATAATCTTATGTCTGATTCTGTGCCCTTGTTAAATCTGCAGCAAAGAAGGCTGGATCGCTTGCTGCTAAGTCCACCATGTGACGCCATAACGTAAGCCCAAATAAGCCACGTGCCGGACACTTCTTCCACGGCTCTTCAGTACCCGATGGATCCTGGCCCATGCGTAAGTTGCTGGTTGCTTCCTGTAAATATTTATCTGAAGGCACAAACCGAGCTCCCTGTTCGGTGTCAATGATGACAAAAGTATCGGTTGGACGTTTGGTTTGGCCTCCGCTTATGCCTAATGCTTGCTCTAATGCATTATTAGTGGGTCCGCTGATGTTCATAAGAAAATGAACGCTGTCATAACTTTCTTTCATAATGGCTGCTAGCTCTTCAACGCGCGCGGCCTTATTGTGGCTTTGGCAGTAGGTTGTATACACCACTGGCCCAAAGCTTAATATTCTTGCCATAGCATCAAACCCGGACACCGCGTTTTCACCGTTAATCAAATCGGCCTCTTCGCCTACCGCATCTGCGAGAGAATAATGAAAGGAGGCATATAGTTTCCTGGCAAGCTCTCCATAGGCATCGGCATAAGGCGGCTCAGGGTCTACGTCGGGCACCACATCAGATACATGGGGAGCAAGGACTCCTGTTAGGTGTAGTATACTAGGACTTTTAAGGATCCGTACCTGTTCGGCCCGCAAGGCTTCCCCAGTTAGGTCTAAGCTAGCCATGTGTATAATTATAACATATTATCCAATTAAACTCAATAGCTCATCAGGTCCGCTAAGGTCGGTACACTGTTAGCCCCGGCCTTCATAAAGTCCTCATTTGATGTAAGCCCTGTTTCAACCCCTATAAAGCTAAACCCCGCCCCGCGGGCGGCCTGCATGTCTAATAAGCTATCACCTATATATAAGGTTTCTGCAGGCTTAATATGCCTGTCGGTTAGCCACTTAATAGCTGGTGTAAAAACTTTTGGATCCGGTTTGTGGTACGGCGTTTCATCGGCGGTTAGCGTATAGTCTATCAACTTCCGCGGAACCTTGTGCAACAAAATATCGTTGTCAAAGCTGTAGCGGTTAGTCGCTGTGATGACACCGACAAGTTTTCCTTTTGCCTTGAGATAACGTAGTGCAGGGAGCGTGCCGGCAAGAAGTTTTTTGGGGTAATCCTGATGATGGGCCAGTGTATAGGCCAAGGCTTGCTTGCCATCCTCGGTACTAAATAAAGCGCATAGAAGCTTTTCTAGGGGCTTTCCCCAATGTTGTCTTATTTCAGCGTCGGTCAAGTCTTTGCCGTAGTATGTTTTAGCTATGTATTTGTGCTGGGCCGATTTAGGCCCAAACGTACTGACGAGCGTATCGTCATGATCAAACAATACGGCCTTAATATCATCACTTATGTAAGCGCTCATTTGTTTATTATTATGAGCTTGTGATGGCCTAGCTGCAATTAGTTAGTCCACGCTTCTGCTACATAGGATTGATGACGCGCTGGCCGAGCGGCCAAACCGTGTGCAGCCCCAACATCCAAATTGCTGCAGACGTCAAGAGAATAGTGAGCGCCACAATGCCGATGACCGATACTCTGCCTTTGCTCTGGTACCAATTAATAAATACAAGTATCAGCCCTAAAATTAAGGCGTAAGCCACCGGTGCACTTCCCCAATTCCCGCCTGCCACATGGCCGGATGCCACGGCCGCGTTTTTGATAACCGATATCAAGAAAACAACAGCTAAAAATAGACTGCAGTAATCAATTATTGTGGCGTAATTTTCCGAGGATATGATTTGCTTTTTACTCATGTTAATTCTCCCAGCCTTATTAATGCTTATGGTTAATAATATAGCACTAGTTGCACCACGAATAAAGAAACTGCTCGCTAGTGGTTATGCGGCTTCTCGTTGAGGCATGACGGCGCTGCGTTGTTTACGGCGGCTTACAATACCCTTGAAAAAATTGAACATGCCGGGAACTTGCCTTGCCTGTATGAGCTCTAAGGGCTCCCGGGCTTTCAAATCGCCATGCCAATCCCCGAATTCTCCATCCTGAGTCGCCCCATATTCAGTACCATGATAATTAGCCACCGGTTGGTCAAGCGAATAGGCCAACTCCATAGTGTCTTTGAACACTTTCGGGTCATCACCGTACCGGTACATTGCGCGCGGCATATCATGATTATCTGCAAAAACAACTTGCAAAAGCTTACCCCGGAATTTATTAGTCCACTTAATGAGCCTGTTTTTAGCCTGCGCTTTTTGACGGGGGCTATTGGCTGTAGCATAGGTTTCCAGCATTTTGGCCGCCGTAAAATCCAGCACCCCGTCCAAACGTCCCATGTAGTTCCGATACAATAGCGCGCTGCTGGTGGTTTCTAGCCCTACCCTGCCTAACGACCAAATCAACCTTTTGTTACAAACTCTTATAGTATTAAGGTCACGCCACGCTACCCTGCAGCCATCGTCTCCCATCCAGGCTTCACCAATTAGTTTCATATCTGGAAATTCTTTTTTTAAGGGTCCGAATAGGTCATCAACGTTGCGGTTTGATAAACCGATAATGTGGTCGACTCTAAAATCATCTACCCCTAGCTTTTTCCATTTGCGAAAAGCAGCCTGCAAATACTTTACGACTTCAGGGTTATCAACATTAAATTTAATTAAGTCGCCGTAATGCAAAAATGTTTGCGGCTTATCAGGGAACCTATCAAATCTAAACCAATCGCGGTAGCCGTCATCGGGGTCGCCTGGCTCCAGGGGGATCCGGCCAATGGCCTTTTGGTAAAAGGGATGTTGGTCTGAACAGTGGTTTGGGACTACATCAATCATAACTCTCAGGCCTAACTCGTGAGCCCGCGCTGTCAGTGCTAACAGCTTACTCTCATCGCCAAAATGCGGGTCAATTTCATCCATCGCCTCTGGATGATAGCCATGATAACCGGGGCCTTTCGTAAAAGGCCCCATCCAAACCTCGTCATAGCCTAAATCCGCAATACGTGGTAAATCTTCGGTAATACCTTCAAAATTACCCCCTACAAACACCGGCAGCTGCCAATGTTCCAAGTCCATTTCTCCACCGCCGCCTCGCCGGTGCCTATCGGGCAACAGGTGATAAATAGATGTGAACTCATTCAGCCCCGGTTTTCCGGCAACCTGATCATACGGCCCCAGGGGTATTCCAAGACCGGAATTATCTCCCACGAGTGCCGCGACTTCTGCTCCCCGCGAGGGGCTTACAAGGGTCATGTTTTTTTAGGTTAGCTTTCTATCAATAGGACTCTTAAAAAGTTATTTTAAATGTAGTCCTATTAAATATCGCTGTCAATGCACGTCGTAATGTACCCTGTAAAGCTGTGGATTACTAGGTTGTTGAGCTTATTAGATACAAGAGTTGTTGTAGTCAAAACCGGCCGATACATATTGGGTCAACGCCACTACGCCGCCCGTAGTGAGCGGAGGATTAGAACAGTTTGATTTAGCGCCATTTAGGGTTTTGGCGCCCGCTAACCAGCTGTGCAAACCATTCAGGTTGCTTGTGGCGCTCACTGCACCGTTGGTGATCTGGCCCCATTGGTAACCAGTTGAGTAAATCCCAGTACGCGCGCCGATATTCTTAAAGTAATCAGCCCACCCCTCTAACGAGGCGACATTTCTTTGGTAGGCTGCCGTGGAACCACTCTGCCAGGTATTGCCGGTTTCTACGTCAAGCCACCACTTGTAGGCACTGGCAGAGGTGTTGGTTAGGCCGGCTTTGGCCGCTTCGGCGGTAAAGTAGTTAACGCCGTAGTCTGCACGGTTCCAGCCGTACTGCCAAGAACATGCTGTGGTATTTGTACCGTCACAAGGTCCGTAAGGATTGGCTATAGGGGCGGTGTTGCTGGTTGGCCACGTAGTAACCTGGCTAATAATCTCGCCCGGATTAGCAGTATTTAGATAAACTTGGACTTTGTCTTGGCTTGCAACTGAGCCCGAAAGTCCTTTTGCCCACGCCAGCTGGGTGGCCAAGCACTGGTTCTGAGTAGAAGCGGTGCCGCCATTAACGCCAACAATGCCAAAAGCGGGAGTAGTCGGCAATGCCTTGCCGCATTGTGGCCAGGATACATCCATCCCCACTTGGTTGTTTGTGCCGGCAGCGGCCGTGGTTTTAGGCGCGGCAGATGCCACTGGAGCGATAGCAAAAACCGAAATTATGGTTAACAATATGGGGACAAATACATTTCTCTTCATCATTAGAGTATACCAAAATCGGGGTTATTATTCCTAGGACAACTTGTACGACTATTGAGCAAGATAAGCGCTGACACGTATACTAAAGCTGTGGCAAAGGTACTACACGACAGCGAAACCCCCGCTCAAGGCCAGCAAGTTATAAGCGTCTGTGCATTTATACATCACGATTTTGGTGGCGTTACAAAGGTCTTTTTACCCAAGCGGGCTGACACTAAAAAATTTTTACCGGGGTTTTATGAACTGCCTGGCGGCCATGTTGACTACGGCGAAGATATCGTTGCGGGCCTTAAAAGAGAGGTCATGGAAGAGTTCGGCATGGGCATCAACATTGGTGACCCCTTCGCTGCCTTTACGTACCTGAATACGGTTAAAGGCTCGCATAGTATTGAAGTTATTTATTTTGCTACCTTCGCGGATCCGCTAGACCACATAAGCCTCCAGCCAGAAGACCATTCAGAATATAAGTGGCTGGCCAAGGATGAAGTCATTCAGTATAGGGGCAAAATGACTCCAGAAGGCCAGGCAGTCCATGAAAACGGCGAGCAAGACGCTGAATACCAAACTATCCTCAAGGGCTTTACCTTGCTGGAAGGCCAACCAGTACGCTTTACATAATCATTGACAAAAAGTAAGAATTTCGCCTAGTATACAGACGATAAATTATTGTGTAGGAGTTGTATGTTAGGTTTTAATGGTGATCCACTATTAAGAGCAAGCCGTAGTAATGGATCGATAAAACACTTGGTAGCCGCTACAGCGCTAGCTTTATGCGCAAATGCTTGCAGTGGCTCAACCACAGAGCGTCTTCCCGAGGTTGTCGCCCAAACCGCAGCCACAGGGGGTATTCACCAGTTACCTCCCGGTACACAATGCCCTAAAGGAGGGCACGCCTACACCGGAGAGCATGGCTCAAAGGGCGTGAATATTTTAATGGTGCCTTCAGATATTACTGATCCTAACTCGGCGTTCTTCTCGGTCCTAATAGAACGTTCCTATGACGTTGAAGGCGTAAAGGATGCGGTAGTTTGTGGCCAGGATGCCAGTCCTCAATATGGGTTTGGAGAAGCAAAGTTTAATAGTAAAGCCCTTGCAGCACAAAAAGGGTTTACCGCTGTTATTACTCTTTCCTAGGTGGCCAAAACTATTGATTTTTTGTTTTTGCGCTGGCAAGCATGAGAGTTATAATAACAAGGTCATTATTTATTTAGAAAGGAGGTAATCTATTGAAAAGTCCTAAATCTAACGGGCAGATATCAAGCAGTGCGGTAAGTGGGGTACTTAGCGCCTAGCCTCCTTTTTATTCCGGTATCTGCCTAAGAGGCAGAATACCTCAACCGCCTTTCGCTTCTGGAGGGCGGTTTTCTTATTATTTTAAATCCTATACTTGACTCAAATACCATAATTAAGTACTGTATATATCATGTCAGTCAGGATTTGTCCTAATACGGGCACATACTGCTCTAGGTATGAGGTACTTAGCGCGGTAACTGAAGCTCTAGAAACCCGAACTTTTCGGCCGGCTGATTTTGGCGTTATTGAAGATTTGGATGTTGTGCGCAACCGACACTTAGAGCAAATCGTTAATACAAGCGAGCTGCAAGGTCTGGTTAAAGAGCGCGGCGCTTGTGTCGCATCTTGTGCTCTCGCTCAAATTTGCGACGTGGCGGATTATGTTGTCATCGGCCCACAGCCTCACGCCCGAGCTTGCTAGCCATAACTTTATTAACACGCTATAGATATCCTGTTAGATGAATGTAGGCTGGCGTTGTAAGCGATCTAACTGCCAATCCCCCCTTCGGGGCGCTTAATTAATACGTAACATAACCGGAGGAGCACATATGGCAGATGATACAGAAATAACGGAAATTTCGGACAATAAGGTAGCAGTTATAACAGGGGCATCCAGCGGGATTGGCCACGCCACGGCTGTGGAGTTCGCAAGTAATGGCTATAACGTCGTACTAGTGGCCCGCCGGCAAAAAGTGCTACGCCAGGTCGCTGATGAGTGCGAGCAGTACGGCGTCCGGGCCCTGCATGTGACGGCAGACACCACAGCAGAAAATGATGTACAAAAAGTCGCCGATGCCGCCTTGGTAGCGTTCGGCCACATTGACGTCTGGGT
>DATLEQ010000026.1:0-6015 GCA_035525115.1 Candidatus Limnocylindrales bacterium | reverse complement strand
CGGGCCGATTGTATTTATTACGTATGGCGCTGATCCGGCCTCGCTGGCAAGCGTTTGCCCTACCGGCGGTTCATTATACATGGGTAATAGCGGCCAAACGTCTGCGCCGGCTGCCTATTTGCTTGCCCAAAACGGCCTATGCCTTGATAAAACTAAATTCGGTTCAACTGTTGCCTTAGGAGGCGTCTCTGGTAAAAACCTTTATATCTCTACTAATTCAGGAACACCGTTTGACCTAGGGATTGATCCGCAGTTCCCCCTGAGCGCCATACCCATAGACCTGGCGTGGCATGCCGCACGGTACCGACGTATATAGGAACGCAAAATAAGCATAAGTATGCTATGATTTAAGATAAGAACCTGTGCTACGGGTGGGCAGCATGAAGACAATAACTCAAACAAACCAATCCAGTTACTTTTATAAGGACAAGCCCGTGTTTGGTATGGATATTGGGTTTTCAAGTATCAAGGTCATGCAGATTGACCAGCAAAATAAACACCATAAAGTGACAGGTTACGGTGTTGCCGGCTTTGACCCTGGTATCGTCAAGGAAGGTATTATTACTGACCCTGAAGCCATCGCCAAAGCTGCTTACGACCTATTTAGCAAGCACCTTATTGGAGACATTACAACCCGGCGCGTAGCCTTGGCAGTGCCTGCTGCAAGGACCTTTACGCGAACTGTTACGCTACCTAAACTCGGCAATAAAGACCTAGCAGATGCCGTGCGGCTAGAAACCGAACAATACGTCCCCGTACCCCTGGAAGACCTATACCTGGATTATGGTGTTATTAACACGACGGAAAAAGAGATGGAGTTATTATCCGTTGCCATTCCCAAAAAGATTGTTGATTCCTATTTAACACTCACTAGTTTGCTAGGCCTGGAAACAGTAGCTCTGGAAACAACTATTGGGGCGGCCAGCCGTTTGTTTTTGCAGGCTGAACAGAGCGACGTACCCACTGTTCTGATTGATCTAGGATCCTTGTCCTCGGATATAACCATATTTGATAAAGGCCTGGTAGTTACGGGTACGGTACCTGGGGGTGGCGACATTTTTACGCAATCTATAATGTCAAAACTGCACGTTACCCGCGACGAGGCGCATGTTATAAAAACCAAGTACGGGCTTGGTCTTAGCAAAAAACAAAAAGAGATTACCGAAGGCATGGCACCAATCTTGGATCAAATGATTAAAGAGATAAAACGCATGATGCGTTATTATGAAGAACGTTCGGGAAGCGACCGTAAAATTGGCCAAGTAGTAACTATGGGCGGCGGTGCCAATATGCCGGGCCTGTCAGAACATATGACCAATTTGCTTCGTCTGCCGGTTAGGATGTGCGACCCTTGGCAACATATGGATTTTCACGGCTTGCAACCACCTAATACCGTAGAAAAGTCTATGTACGTAACTGTTTGTGGGCTGGCACTTATGAAACCTCAGGAGATTTTTGCATGATTAACCTGCTACCTCCTAATGTTAAAGAAAATATACTCTATGCACGGCGCAACACTCGCTTACGTCGCTGGATAATGGGGTTGTTGTTTAGCATTGCAATCATTGCTGCCACCGTGGGCATGGGCTACCTGTATTTACAGCGCTCCATAAATTCCTATGCCGTCCAGGTAAGCCAAGGAGAAGATCAATTAAAGGCTCAAAAGCTGGAAGAAACCCAGACCCAGGTTCAAGATCTGACAAACAGCCTAAAATTGGTAGTCCAAGTATTATCACGCGAAATATTATTCTCCAAGCTATTGACCCAAGTTGGGGCAGCCCTGCCGAATGGCTCGGTCCTGACTGACCTTAGTATTAACAAAGTATCTGGTGGCTTGGATTTGCGAGCTGCGGCTACTGATTATCAAACAGCCACTCAGGTGCAGGTTAACTTGCAGGATCCAAGCAATAAAATCTTTGAAAAAGCCGATATCATAAACATCCAGTGCGCCAACCAACCGGCCGGCGGCGATCCCGTTAAAGTGCGTTACCCTTGTACCATTCAACTGAGGGCATTGTTTGCACAGAATAATCCTTTTTCTTTTATTAGCACAGGAGCTAAACAATGAGCAGTAAAAAAGTTTTCTATATACTGTGCGCCATTACAGGCGTACTCGGCTTATCAATAATTGGGACGGTTGTGTTAGGTGATACGTTACTGCACAAGCAATCTGATAAGCTAGTCAGCCTCAAGCTCAATAACCAAGTTATCGAAAGTCAACAGGCTTCTTTAGTGCGTGCCAATAAAGACCTACAAAAATACGCAGAATTAAAAACAATAGCTCAACAGATTGTACCCCAAGACAAAGATCAAGCTCGTGCCACCAGGGAGATTGTTAGTATAGCGGACCAGGCCGGTATAAAAATATCCAGTATAACGTTCCCGGCGTCTAACTTAGGCCAAGCCCAGCCAAAAGCCACTACTCCGTCATCTGACGATGCGCCAAAACCTGCCACTCCAGCTGCTCCACCGGTCACCCAGGTTAAGGCGGTGGATGGCATTAAAGGCCTCTATAAGCTAGACATAACTATTGTGTCAGACACCACCAAGCCCGTCACCTATGCTAAATTAGTTGACTTTTTAGGTCGGCTTGAGCAGAATCGCCGTACGGCCACCGTCTCACAAATATCCATTCAGCCCGATTCTCAGAACCGAACAGGCCTTAATTTCACCTTAACCCTAACGGTATATATAAAACCATGAAAGACAAACTAAAAGACGCCTTAAGCAAGTTAAAGCCAGTTATAGGTTTTCTAAAGCGCTATGCCGTGTTTGTATTTGTTATGCTACTTCTTGGTATCTTTGGTTTCTTCGTATTGCGCATCAACCAATATAGCCGTATAGAACCCAGCGATGAGGCGGTGGAGGAGAAGCTTCAAGCCGTTCAACGCCCGAAGGTAGACCAATCAGCTTTAGACAAAATTCAGCAACTACAAGACCAAAACGTACAGGTCCATTCATTATTTGACCAGGCTCGCAATAACCCCTTTAACGAATAAACCCATCAGCCTCGGGGGACACTTAGGTGGTCGTTAGCCCTTTTAGCCACTTCCGGCTCTTCATGAATAAACCGCTCACGTGCATCCAGAATAATCTTGGCATATTTGTTTGGTTGAGGGCAGTATATAAAATGGAAATTAGACCTTTCACCAGCTGTTTCTACCTTGAGCGTACCAAAACCAAACATCTCAGCCAATATCCCGAATTGCTCCGAACTGACATCTTCAATATTAGCCATTGAGAGCTCTGAAATCTGCCGCCTAAAGATGCCTGACTGTGTAAACTGCGTAATGCTGTCGTCGGTGACGATCCACTTGTTCTGGCGATAAACGGCAGTCGCTATGAGCAAAAAAATGGCAGTTAAGGCGATACCTATCGTGGCAAACATGGACAAATACCGATTCGCTGCTTGGGTATTTTCGGCACTTAGAAGGCCGGGGAGCAGGAAATAAATCAAGCCCAAGGCTACCCCCAAGCCTACAATAGCCTGCAAGTACAGCGCAACGATTCCAAAAGGGTGCCGTCTTATAGTTACCTGTGCTGCGTTACCCTCTGGAATAGTGGGGTCAACAATGTCTTCATTCCCTGGTGTCGGGCTGGGAACATCAGGATAGGGCTCGGTTATATCTGCCATTGCTAGAATTATACCAAACTAGTTTGATCTGAATGGCTCGATTCTTTCCCCAGGTGTTTGTAGGCTTGGCGCGTAGCTTTGCGCCCTCTTGGAGTACGTTCCAGCAAACCTATTTGCATAAGATAGGGTTCATAAAAATCTTCAATTGTCCCTCTTTCTTCACTGATAAGTGCGGCTAAGGTCTCTACGCCGACTGGGCCACCATTGTAGTTTTCAATAATTGCCAGCAGCAACATCCTGTCGGCAGGGTCAAGCCCCAACTCATCAACTTCCAATAATTCTAATGCTTGGGCACTTATTTTATGGTCAATAATCCCGTCACCATTAACATCAGCGTAATCGCGGACCCGCTTAAGCAGGCGGTTTGCAATCCGAGGGGTCAGGCGAGCCCTGGTAGCTAAAGCTTCGGCTGCGGGCTTGTTTATTTTTACATTAAGTATGGCGGCGGCCCGCTCAATGATTTGCTGTATCTCCGCCGGTTTATAAAACTCCAAACGGTGGATCATCCCAAACCGGTCGCGAAGCGGAGCGGCTAATGATCCTGTTCGAGTGGTTGCGCCAATGATAGTGAACTTAGGCAAGTCAAGCCGCAAACTCCGGGCACTAGGCCCCTTGCCCAGCATAATGTCCAGCTTGTAATCCTCCATGGCGCTATATAGCACTTCCTCAACTACTCGATGCAGCCGGTGTATTTCATCTATAAACAATATATCGCCGTCTTGCAGGTTGGTCAGCAAGCTGGCAAGGTCGCCGGCCCGTTCTACGGCCGGCCCGCTCGTTATCCTGATTTGTGCGCCCATTTCATTTGCGATAACGGTAGCCATGGTGGTTTTTCCCAATCCCGGCGGCCCATAAAGCAATATATGGTCAAGGGGATCCCCGCGTTTTTTGGCAGCACTAATAGCTAATTGTAGATTCTGTTTTAACCTTTCCTGGCCAATATAATTAGCAAAGTCCCGTGGCCGGAGCGTAACCTCAATTTCCTGCTCCACAGGATCATTCGCATCTGTGTTAGTGTGTACAATCCGCTCAATCACACCTTAACTCCTCAGCGCTAATCTTATACGCTCTTCAGTGGGCAGGCCTGTATCAATGTTTTGTAGTGCTATGACCGCATCGCCAGGACTAAAGCCCAGCACTACTAAGGCCTGGACAGCGTCATCACCATTTGGCAAGGATGAATCTTGTAAAAAGGTTGTTGCCGTATCGGAACTGATAAGGCCCACCTTGTCTTTGAGGTCTACGACCACCCTTTCGGCCACACGTTTGCCAACGCCGCTGGCAGCTTGCAAAAACTTAACATTGCCTTCGGCAATAGCCAGCCGGACGTCGTTGGGGTTGCCGGTGTTGAGGATGCTTATAGCCATTTTAGGCCCTACGCCCGTGACGTTCAGTAGCTGCTCAAACAAACGCTTTGTATCCAATTGCATAAACCCAAATAAATCATGGCTTGCTTCACGAATATGTTCATACACATAGATTTTAGCGGGGTCGCCAACGGCCAGCCGGGCATAATCCGTCAAAGGCATAAGCAGGCCGTAGCCCACGCCACGAACGTCAAGCACTAACATATCGGGCAGTTTTTCGGCAATTGTGCCAGTAAGTGTCGCAATCATTATTGTAGTATTATCTCACACTCTGGGCACAGCATAACGCCGCCGCCAGTGCATCAGCACAGTCATCGGGTTTAGGCACTTCATTTAATCCCAAGATCACACGGACCATTTCCTGCATTTGTTTTTTGTCAGCTCGGCCATAGCCGGTTAGGGCCATCTTTATTTGAAGTGGCGTATACTCATACAACTTTAAGCCGTGTTGCTGCCCGCATAACAATACGACTCCGCGAGCCTGGCTCACAGTCATGGCCGTCGTCACATTCTGGGCAAAAAATAACTTTTCAACTGACATTAATTGCGGCTTTAATTCTTTGATGATATCGGTAAGCTCATTATAAATCGTAAGCAACCTAACCGATGCGTCTTCGTGTACGGGCGTGCGGATAACACCCGCGTCAGTTAAGTGGGCTTTATTGTGGCTATCAATCTCTATAACCCCAAAACCCAATATGCCCGTCCCCGGGTCAATGCCTAGTATGCGCATGTTGGTTTTCCCAAAGGCCTTTTTTACGCACCCAGTAGCTCTTCGGGGATGTCGAAATTTACATGCGTGGCGCTCACGTCGTCTAAGTCTTCTAGGGCATCCATAAGGCGCATGACTTTGCCAGCTGTGGCCGCATCGTTTACCTCTACGGTATTGTTTGGCACGAAGGTTAGCTCCGCTTCCAGCACCTCAACCCCATCTCCTTGCAAATTAGTACGGACTTTGGCTAATTCCTTTGGATCAGTATAAATCACTGACTCTTCGCCTTCGTCCTGTACATC
>DATLEQ010000013.1:0-15155 GCA_035525115.1 Candidatus Limnocylindrales bacterium | reverse complement strand
AATGTCATCAAAGGTTTGCGGCTCCATGATAACTGGCCGTCCGGAGGTAATGACCGACATGTACCATGTGTAATTTATACGGGTACCATCCTCTATAAACTCTTTACTGCCTAGTGGTTTAATAATTGTTACATCTACTCCTAATTCTTCTTTTAGCTCGCGGACAGCAGCTGTCACGGCGGCTTCCCCCGGGTTTATTTTGCCACCTGGAATTTCCCACTGTGTTCGTTGGGGTGTGCTGCGGTGCATTAACAAAATACGTCCTTTACTGTCTGTAATAATACAACCCGCGAGCTGTAATTTACTCAAGGCTGATCCGTTGCACTTTCATAGGCCGCTGCAGGCTGGCGGCTAAATCTTCAAGCGACACACCATTAAATTCATACCCATGCTTGACGGGTTTTGGCCGGGCGTATACTATCCTCTCAATTCCCGCCCATGCCGCACAGCAAAAACACATGACACATGGTTCATCGCTGCAATACATGGTGCAGCCCTCTAGCCGCCAGTCACCTGCTTTCTTGCCAGCGCTCCTGAGCGCAGATATACCGTCATGGGCGGAAGGGTCGTGATGGTCGTAAACGTGTTCTGTGTCGGCGGCTATAATTTTGCCGTCTTTGACGATTAGTGCCGCGAAATTAAACCGAGGTTTTTTGGCGTCGCTCAGTTTAACTGCTTTTTTCAAGTAGTACTGATCGTCCTTCATGGAGATGATTATACGCCGGCCGGTCCGATAGCGCCGGTTGTTTAAGCATCCGCGTTAAAAGCCGCGACACGTCTTCATATGACCTCAGCCGATATTTAGCCAAGGTTTTTCCTGGCCCCACCTTAACCGTGTAAGCATGCTCCGGCAGGACCGCAAACATGTCTTCATCTGTAAAATCATCCCCGATACACAAAATAAAATCTTCGGTACCGTACAGCCACTCCTTAACAACCTTCCCTTTGTTGGCACCGTCCGCAGCCTTGAGTTCGAGGATCATATTGCCGCTGTACAGGACCAAGCCGTAGGCTTTTAGGACAGGCCGTAGTACGCGTTTTAGGATCGTAATATTTTTTTGGGCGTAATACGGTGACGCTTTACGGTAATGCCAAACCAGCGAGGTTTCTTTTTCTTCTACTGAGGCTCCGGGGGTTTTAGCGGCGTATTTTTGGAGCGTAGGCAGCATTATTTGCTTCCAGCCCTGGTTGAGGATTGGCTCTGATTGCCATTTTTTAGCGTGTGGGCGTATTAAGGCACCATGTTCTGCCGATAAAGTAGCTGGCATGGCACTAAACCACTTTTCTATATCTTTTTTGCTGCGGCCGCTAATGATAAGTAGGTTATTACGGACCCTTCTGGATAGTTTTTCTAGCAACGAGAACACCGACTTAGTCGGCTTGGCGTGTTTTGGCTCATCAAAAAAAGGCGACAGGACGCCGTCATAGTCCAAGATAACAGCTGGGCGTTCGGCACTGGCAAAATCTTCCAATAATTGCTGATAATAGCCGTCTCTCAATCGATGTGTCCTGTGCTGCAATACCAGGTCAGATGAGCGTAACGTCCGGGAAAAACTGTCTTTCCACTTATGGATAGTATTGTCAGCTATATGCTTCTGCATTTCACTTAAACGGTGCTGTAGCTCAGTGGGTGTCATGGTCATGGCTTTAGTAAGGCCAGCTACCAATGAATCTTGTTTGTGAGGGTTAACGAGTAAAGCGTTCGTTAGTTCTTGAGCTGCCCCCGCCGTTTCGCTTAGTATCAGCACGCCATCTTTATTGGCTTTACTGGCTACATATTCTTTGGCCATCAGATTCATCCCGTCACGTAAGGGGGTTATAAAAGCGACGTCGGCTAGCTGGTAATAAGCCGGCACTTCCTCAAATGGGATTATCTTGTACATATAATGCACCGGCTGCCAGCCGGGCTTGCCAAACTCACTGTTAATCTTTTTTACCAGCAGCTCTACATCTTCTTTTAATTTTTTGTACACAGGTATGTCTGTCCGGGACGGGACGGCGATCATGATCATAATAACCTTGCCGCGTAGCTGAGCATTACGCCTTAGAAACTCACGGTAAGCCTGTAACCGCTCAATAAACGCTTTGCTTGGATCAAGCCGTTCAAATGCCAGTATGACCTTGTATTTACCAAATTTTTGCTTAAGCCTTTGGTAGTTTATGCGCACTATCTCTGAGTTATTGGCTTCGGCAAACTTTTCATAGTCAATACTAATGGGAAAATCCCCAACTTGCACTGCCCTGTTAGACAATATAACCTGGCCGCCTGACGGAATACCCGCCCGCAACTCTTCGCAGGCATCGGCAAAATTCTGTACATATTCCTGTGTATGGAACCCGATTAAATCAGAACCCAACAAACCCTGGACTATCGTCTTGGCATGTGGTAATTTAGTAAATTCTTGGGCAGGAGGAAATGGGGTATGCAAGAAAAAGCCGATCGTTTCATGGGGCCGGCTAAGGCGGATCATGTGCGGTACCAACATTAGCTGGTAATCGTGCACCCACACCGTACTCGTGGGTTTAGTGACGCCCATGACTACATCAGCAAATAGTAAGTTGACGTGCTTGTAAGCCGCCCAGTGTTTATCAAGCTTTTCCTCGGGGACGGGCAAGCTATGGAAAAAGGGCCATAGCATCTCATTAGAATAGCCATTATAGAACTCATCCACCTGTTTTTTAGACAAAAATACCGGATAGCAATTACGCTTGCGTAGCTCGGTGGTAATTTCCTGTTTTTCGGCTTCGCTCAGATCCTCAGAATTTAGGCCTGGCCAGCCAATCCACATGTTTTTACGGCTTTTTATATAGGACGACAAACCCGTTGCCAGACCACCAATGCTCTGGTGAAATTCTAGCTTGCCATTTACTTTCTTAACGCTTACGGGCAACCGATTAGAAACTATAATCATAATTAACTAAGCTGTGTTAGAGCTTGTCTCCTATTATCATCCAAACTATATGGTTGTTCTGCGAGATAATTCTCATTTTTCGTAGCAATAATCATTGATTTAGCTCACTATTTAGCCTTTTACGGACCTCTTTAATGGCGGTTTCGTAGATGTACTTATTGCGGCCAGCATAGCGTGTTTTCCAGCCGGGTTCGCACAAATCTGCCTCAAGTTGGTTAACGGGAAGCCATTTAGCATTAGTAACCTCTGATTCTTGCAGGATTAGTTGCTCTTTGGCCAGTTCTGCGGATAGCAAAAAAATCCAATCATGCTCACGGTGCCGTTTGCCGTTTATCATTATATCTTCATCCTTACAATATCCCAGTTGGGTAAGTTCCTGGGCTTTTATCTTAACCCCCAATTCTTCGGCGGCCTCACGTACTGCCGTTGCAATGGGGTCATCGCCCGCACTTATGTGCCCACCTACTGAAACATCCCATACATTAGCATACAATTTCTTATTCACCGCCCTGAACTGCAGCAGCAGCTCGCCTTTCGCGTTATAGATCCAGACAAAAGCCGAGCCATGCCACAACTCTTGGTCATGTACAACCGACTTAGGCAATGCTTGGCTGGTTTTATTTCCTTTTTCGTCCAGCACATCATACAGTTCTTCGCTCATCGGTTTACCTCGCCTTTGACTAAGTCCAATACAACCTTGTCGCCATTATGTAAGATTTTGGTGGCACGCTTTGTGCCAACTATACAGGGCAACCCAAACTCCCGCGCCACTATGGCCGCATGGGACATCATACCGCCATGGTCAGTCACCAGGGCGCGTGCTTTACGCATAAGCGGCACATAGCTAGGGCTGGTTGATGGGACCACCAAAATGGCTTCGTCAGGCATAGGTGATTGTGGTGATTCGGCAACAAACACCTTTCCGTTGATAAAATGCCGGCCGCCCGAGCTAACTACAATGCCGGCCAAGACCGACTTAGAAGCCTTAAACTCTACGTACCAATCCCATGCCAGGGCGGCATCTTGGGCGTTAAAGCTCTGGTGCAGACCATTTAAGTATGACCAGCCATGATAGGGTTCGGTAGTACCGGTCACTAGGTCGTCTAGCGTAAGCCGTTCAACGGCTTTTATGCCTACGCCCTTTTCATGTGCGAACTGGCTGGCTGCCCGTTTTATGTAACGTCTTGTGCGCATCATCCATGCCTTACGGTCATCCATAAATTCTGCTAGGCCCCTGGCAAGGCTTAGGCCTGCTACCTGCTTGTCGTTGAGACCGTACTTCTTAATGATGGCCTGTCTCTTATCTGGTGACCCGCTAGAAAGCTTGGTACTGCCCGCAATAATTTTCAGTCGCTCAGTGAAATATTTGCCGGCATTTTCAAAAACACCACTGTAACCGTCCTGGATCCAGGGGTACTGGCGGGCCGCCGCCCCTGGGCTCTTTGACGTAGCGAGTTCAATATCAATACGTTGCATAAACGTAGGCTCATCATCGAGCGTCATGGCGCCCCATACCGTTAGCCGATCGGCAGGCTCAAGCTCGTGCATGCGCTCTTCTAGCACGGATTCAGCACCATATAAGGCAAACTCGGCTGGCAGCGTTGGCCGCCAGGCATTGATAAGTAATTCGCGTAGTTTTGTATACTTTATATACTTATTAGCTGTCATGTAGTCGTCCAGTTCTTGGACTGCGGCATTCCAGTTGGTGCGATCAATTTCTAACGACCTGCCCTGCTCGTATTCTTTGAAGGACGAGCGGACAAACTTACCAAATTCCGCCGCCTTATTAAGCCAGACCATCTGGCCGTTTATAAAAATGACGATTGTTTTAGGTGGGTTAACCAGTTTAGGATTGTCCACCATCCTGTCGTAATTTTCTTGTTCAGCAAGCAAAAAATCGCTCATATACAGGGGTAAGGCCCGCGATGGGCCCCAGTAAAATAATTTATCCGGATTACCTAAATAGTGCTTGCCGGTACCTCGTTCCTGCAGTGTCGTGATGGGCCTGGATTGGACAATCCACACTTCGCTACCCGAGAACGCCCATTCAATATCCTGAGGTACACCCCCAAAACTGCGTTCTATCTTTTCAGCTAGTTTAATTAATTGCTGGGAGGGTATTGGCACATTTTGCTCTGTTTGCTCGGTTATAGCGCGCTTGGTGCGGTTCCAGGCAATTCGTTCTGGGTCTGCGTCGCCATGGACCAAAGATTCACCAAGGCCTGGCACATATTCAATAATAGTTTTATTTGACCCATTGCTTGGATCTTTGGTAAACATTACTCCGGCGAAGGTTGCCGGTACCATTTCTTGCACCACCACGGCAACTTGGCTCGTCAACTCTTTGTTAATAGATTGTTGCTTGGCATAAGCTTTGGTGCGAGCTTTGGCAGAGTTATGACACCGCTCAATATACTGCACTAGTCCCGCAGGCTCCACATTTAGGTAACTTTCGAACTGTCCAGCCCACGAGGCCTCATCGGCATCTTCCACGGTTGCAGACGAGCGTACCGCATAGAGCTTACCGGCCGACAACCAGGCTTTAACTTCTTTGGTGTGTTCAGCCAAAAGCCTACCCCTGGCGTCAAACGCCTGAATCGGTACGGCAAATCCCGCTGGCACTGGCAGGTCAGCCCGCAGTAACTTTCCGAGGTTAGCCGCCTTTCCCCCAAATTTTGTTGCATCTGCAACCTCGTCCAAAGGTAAAATTTTAACCATGATAATTCTTTACTTCGTTCATGTTACGTGGGTTGGGTCCCAAGCAGTTCGAAAGTTTCTGTCTAGGGTTTTTAGCTTAACCATATCCTCTTGGTCCAGCGAAAAGTCAAAAACATCAATATTTTCCGCAATCCGGTCTTTGTTAGCGGATTTTGGCAATACTACAAGGCCCTGCTCTAGACACCACCTTATCATTATTTGTGCAGTTGTTTTGCTGTGTTTATTGGCAACCTGGCGCAATATGGGATCGTCCATATGGTAGCCGTGCGCCAATGGTGAGTAGGCTTCCACGACAATGTCGTGCTGCCTGCAGTACTCAACCAAGTCTGGCTGCTGCAAAAAAACATGCAGCTCTACCTGATTTACTGACGGCTTAACACTACATTCACGGAGCAGTTCCTCCAAATGGGTCACGGTATAGTTGCTTACGCCGATGGCTTTGGCTTGCCCTTTTTTAAACTTTTCTTCCATTTTGTACCAAGCTGGACGGCGTTGGTTGGTAACAGGAAAATGAATGAGCAGGAGATCTACGTAGTCTGTTTGTAGTTTCTCTAAAGATTCATCAAAACTAGGGTCGAATCCATCCCACCATAGGTTTTCATTCCATATCTTGGTCGTAATAAACACATCTTGGCGCGGTATTTTGGCCTCTTTTAGGGCTGCGCCCAGGAACGCTTCATTAGCGTAGATTTGGGCTGTATCAAAATGCCGGTAGCCTGACTCTAGCGCATGCTTAACGGCTGCTTTGCAGGTTTCTTCGTTTTTATTAAGCCACAAACCCAAGCCAAGCCGGGGGATCGCAGCCCCATTATTTAATCTCACATCCGGAACAGCCATAGATTCTCCTTTGGTAATTATAAACCCCTGGGCACTTTCTTAACAGATGCAGACTATATCTCTGCGGTTAACATTAACACGGGCATTATTACAGCTCACCCCAGTTTTTGCCTATACTCGTGTCTACATCGAGTTTTACGGGTAGCTTGTAAATGTTTTCCATGGTTTCTTTTAGCATTTTAGCCATATCCTCGGCCTGCTCTTCGCGGCATTCCACCATGATAGAGTCGTGGATTTGCAACAGCTGCATACAGTCAGTCTCGGCAATTTTTTTGTCTACCTCTATCATGGCCATCTTCATTAAATCAGCCTCGGTTCCCTGTATGGGCATGTTTATTGCGGCACGCTCAGCAGCTTGGCGGACCATAAAGTTAGACGAATGAATATCCGGCGTTGGGCGCCTGCGGCCAAACAGCGTTTCGACATAACCGTCAGTACGAGCCTTTTCCTTGAGGTGGTTCATGTAGTCAAGTAGCGGCTTGCGCAGCTCAAAATATTTATCAATAAAGTTTTTGGCCGCCTCAAATGTCATGCCGGTGGCCACGCTCAAGCCATGCGGGCTCATGCCGTAAATTATGCCAAAATTAACTACCTTGGCTTCACGGCGCATATTTTTAGTCACGTCTTCGGGATTACGGCCATAAACCTGGGCGGCCGTCATGGTATGGATATCGGCGCCGTCGTTAAACATGGCGATTAGTTCTTTGTCATCCGCCAAATAAGCCGCTAAACGCAGTTCAAACTGCGAATAATCGGCGCTAACTAGTAGTTTGCCAGGGCCAGCTACAAACGCCGTCCGGATTTTCTTGCCCAGTTCTGTCCTAACAGGGATATTCTGGAGGTTTGGATCGTTGGAGCTCAAACGGCCGGTTTGCGCAATAGTGAGAGCAAATGTCGTATGTAATCGGGATTTTTCGTCTACCATAAGCGGCAATGTATCTACATAGGTATTCTTAAGCTTCATGACTTCGCGGTACTGGCTGATAAAGTCAATGATTGGATGAGCCTCACGCAACTTTAGCAGTTCGCTCGCGGCCGTTGAATAACCGGTCTTACCTTTTTTGATACCAGCGGCCGGCAGTTTCATTTTGACAAATAAAACTTCGGCTAATTGCGATGGGCTACTGATGTTAAACTCTTGGTCAGCGTAGCCATAAATTTGTTGCTCAAGATCCGAAACAGCATCATTTAACTGCTCGGCTATAAGCCCCAGGTATTCGGTGTCCAGCTGTATACCTTCGTATTCCATGCGGGCTAGGACGGGAATAACCGGCCATTCAATGTTGCCTGCCAATTTACTAACTTTGGGCATTTCTGACAAACCAGCTGCCTGCTGCATGTACAGTGCTTTAATAATGGCAATAACTTCGCTAGCACGGGTCACCAGCTCATCTGCCGGCATATCGTCTAGGCTACTGCCCTGATAATCTAAATCAGCAATTGCTAGCTCGGTCAATGTTTGTTCCCTGCGCAAAGAGTTTAGCAAAAACGCCCCCACTAATACGTCATGCGTAACAGCCGGCAACGCTACGCCGAGGTTAATTAAGGCCTTTAAGGTGCTCTTAATATCATAACCAACTACTGATTTGAGAGAAGACAGTTTGGAGCTGACAGCCTCAGGGGATAATTTAGTAAGGTCTAACACCTGGGTTTCCACGCCGTCGTCGCTGAGCATTAACAGCCGCGGGTGTCGGCCGTGTTTAGCCGCGTTGCGTGAATGCGCATAATAGGTCTGGGCTGGATTAATTTTCAACGCAGCCAACGCTTTTTCTGTGTCAATTATAACCGTCTTCCCTACTTTAATATCCGTAGGCTGCCGACCGCTTGCTGTTGCCTGTTCGCCTTCTGGGACGCGCATGACTTCGGGCAACTGGCGGACCAGGGTACGGAATTCGAGCCTTTGCAAAATATCCCTAACCTTTAGCGGGTCACAGAGATGCCCATCTACTTCTTTCAGGTTCAATCTTAACGGTGCATCGGTCCAAATGGACGCCAGTTTTTTGCTCAGATATGCCAGCTCCCTGCCGGCTTCAAGCTTCTTACGCATACTATCTTTGATTAATACCAAATTGTCATAGACGCCATCCAGTGTTTCGTATTGCTTGATGAGTTCAATCGCCCCCTTTTCGCCAATGCCCGGTACGCCTGGAATATTGTCCGAGCTATCGCCTTTGAGCGCCTTCATGTCCAAAAATTGCGTTGCCTTAATGCCGTATTTGGCCTCAAAACTTTTGGGGCTGTACAATTCAATATTGCTTAACCCTGTTTTGAGCGCAAAAACATGAATGTGCGGGCCTACCAGCTGGAGCATGTCCAGGTCGGAGGTAATCAGCATAGTTTCGATATCCTGTTTGGCCGCCTGGGTAGCCAGAGTACCCATAATGTCGTCGGCTTCGTAATCGTCCAGCTCGTATAACGGCCAGCCAAACGCACCTAACAGTTCGTGAAGGATGGGAATTTGTTCGTAAAAGTCGGGGGGCGGCGGCTTGCGGCCCGCCTTATACTCCGGATAAAGTTCAAGACGCTTACGGATGTTGGTCTTTGGTTTGTCCCAGGCCACAGCCACGTAATCCGGTTTAAGCCGTTTAATAACCTCAAGGGCCATCGTAGCAAACCCATACACTCCCCCTGTTGGCGTGCCGTCTTTAGTACTAAGGCCGGACATGGCAAAATAGCCGCGGTAAAAGACCGACTTGCCGTCAATAATAGCCAATTTCTTTTTGTTGGCCGGAATAACCTCACTCATATGTATGAGTATACACTTCGGCTCATCTGTTATCTACAGTAACTAAGCACTCGTAGCAGCATTGACAAACGGCACAAACTCAATCTGCAGCCCATGCTGTACGACAGCGGCGACCATTATGACAACCGTAAGCTTTATGTAGAGTCTGGTTTTGGCTTCTGTACCCTAGATAGTAGCGTATACTTATAGTTAATATGGGGGGCGACAAACAATTAGCTTATTACCGGCAAGACAGTAAAGCCGTTCTGGGCCAGCTTGGTTCGGACGTAAAGCAAGGCCTGACCAGCCAAGAGGCTGGAGACCGTTACGAACAATACGGTCCAAATAAGTTAGAGGAACTAAGCCGCGAGTCTTTGCTGCACAAATATTTGCGTCAGTACAAAGACCTGATGATACTCCTCTTGTTGGCTAGCGCTGCCATTAGCGCCTTATTGGGCGACGGACAAACTGCAGCGGTCCTGATAGCCCTGGTTCTATTTAATACTATCATCGGATTCAGCCAGGAATTTAAGGCCGAAAAGCTGATGGAAAGCCTGGAGAAGCTAGTTGTTACCGAGGCGAAAGCCATCCGTGATGGCGAGCTGGCTACCATTGCCGCCGCCGAACTCGTCCCAGGTGATATTGTCTATATAGAAGAAGGCGACAGCGTGCCAGCTGACCTGCGCATCATCACCGAGTCAGAACTTAGCAGCAATGACTTTGCCCTGACAGGCGAAAGTAACCCTTCCCGGAAATTTACCCACGCCATCAGTGGTAGCGTGGAGTTAGCCAACCGCCATAATTTAGTGTTCATGAGCACAACTATTGCCACCGGCCATGGCTACGGCGTGGTCATAGCTACCGGGATGCAAACGGAACTCGGAAGAATAGCCAGCCTAAGCGCCGATACCTCGGCCGATTTAAGCCCCCTGCAACGGGAACTTAACCATATCGCCGCACGTGTTACCCAAGGCACCGTATTATTATGTGCCCTGCTGCTACCGGCTATTATCTATCTTGGGCTGGGCATTAAGACGGCCTTTTTGTATGCCATTGCCATCGCTAGCTCAATTATCCCCCAGGGATTGCCTGCCGAAATTAATACCGGCCTGGCGCGGGCGGCTGGCAAATTAGCGCGGGCGCGGGCCCTCGTCAAAAAGCTCTCCGCCGTTGAAACGCTGGGCGCAACAACAGTTATTTGCACGGACAAGACCGGCACACTGACCAAAAACCAGATGACCGTAGAACGGTTTCTGGTCGGCCATAGCAAATATGAGGTTACTGGTACGGGTTACGAACCAGCCGGCCAGATCAAAAACCGTCACGGCAAAGTAGTTACAGGAAAGGCACTCGGAGACCTTTCGCTATTCTTTACCTGCGGTGTTATGGCCAGCAATGCCCGCGTATGTGAGCCGGATGACGAACACGCCACCTGGTACGTCATTGGCGACCCCACCGAAGGGGCTCTTATAACATTGGCGCAAAAAGGCGGTATAAACCTGAGCCAGCTTGATGACACGTCACCCGAGCTGAAGGAATTTGCTTTTGATTCAGCCCGTAAGCGTATGAGTTCAGTCAGAAATTATGGTCCTCAAAACAAGTTATACGTCTTTATCAAAGGTGCTCCCGAAAGTATACTGCACCGTTGCAACGACATTTGGGACGGCGGCCACGTACGGTCAATAACCCAAAAGGACCGTGACATGATTGACCGCGAAAACCATGCCTGGGCAACGGGAGCCTCCCGTAACCTTGGCTATGCCTTTAAGGTCTTGCCCAAAGGCACCAATATTAAAAAACTGGGCATGGAAGATGCGGAAAGCAGCTTAACATGGCTGGGAATGGCTGGGATGGTGGACCCCTTGCGCGAGGAAGTTCCCGCCGCCATGACAGCTGCGCACCGGGCGCATATAAACGTCTCCATAATAACCGGGGACTTTGCGGTTACGGCCGAGGCAATAGCCCGCAAAGCGGGACTTGCCAAAAAAGATCAGGATATTATTGTGGTTAGCGGCGAAGAACTGCGACAGCTGGATGACTCACGAGTATTACGGCTGGCTACCCGCGGCGGCGTTATCTTTAGCCGTGTCAGCCCAGAAGACAAACTACGCATCGTGGACCTCGTAAAAGCCAATGACAATGTAGTAGCCGTAACGGGCGACGGCATCAACGATGCACCCGCCCTTAAGCGCGCCGACATAGGTGTGGCTATGGGCAAAACCGGCACCGATGTCGCCAAGCAGTCAGCCGAAATTATTTTGCTTGACGACAGTTTTTCGACGCTTGTGAACGCTATCCAGCAAGGCAGGGTAATTTTCCAAAACATTAAAAAAAGCACGCTAAGCTGCTTTACCAGCAACGCGGCCGAGTTAGTACTGAATTTAGTTAGTTTGGCCGCCCTGGCAGCCTTTGGCGTCCCTCTGGCCATGAGCGTTATGCAGATACTGGCCATAGATATGATTGCCGAGCTGTTCCCTATTGCTGCGCTTGGCTGGGACGAAGCCGATGGCGAACTGATGCGCGACAAACCCCGTAATACCCATGACCACATCCTCACAAGTAGCAGTATTACTGACTTGCTATGGTGCGGCGTGCTTATTGGCGGGCTGGCATTTAGCAACTTTATCCTCTTCTTTTGGCGCCATGGCATGGCGGCAGCTGACGCCAACCTTACGAATCCCTCGCTTTACATAAAAGCCACTACCCTCACATACTTAACAATCGTACTTTGCCAGCTGCTTAACATACTGCAGCGGCGCTCACGGCGGGGGCTATTTACGCGCTATCAGTTCCACAACCGGGCGCTTGCGATTGCCATGGCATTTTCACTTGTGTGCGTCATGAATATCATTTATAACCCTTACTTGAACGTTTACTTTGGCTCCGGACCGCTACGTTTGATCGACTGGGTATTTGCGCTTGGCGCCGCCGCAATCTTCATCGCTATCCGCGAACTTCAGCGCTACGCCAACAGCCACCACTCCCGAAATGCCATCTTAGAACTATTGCATCAAGCCTAGGCTGCTAGCAATACAATCTCTTTAGCTGTAACCGCTATTTGGCGTATACCCGTAAATGGATTCTGGTATTCCTTGGGGTTTTTAACTTCAGCTTCAGTTCGAGCTACTGGGAATGTATCTGTACGCACAAATGCCTGTGGGTCATTTGAATTTTGATCAAAACCGGAATCCCTCGCAGCACGTACAAATTGCCCAGCTAGCAGTATGCCCGCATTAGCAACACGCGCAAACGTAATATAGCCGCTTGCATACAACATAGGTTCGTCTTCAAAAAATCTTTCAGCAATTTCTTGTCCATTCGTGGTGTTATAAGGTTTTAGGAAGACATTGTTCCCCGCTGCCTCAAGAAGTGGGACTACGAAAGCTCCGGCATATTCTGCCTCTGTAGGATAACGTCCCGAGTCACTAAAAAATACATCAACATTAAAGTTTGTCTTTTCTGTAACCGAATCCATAACTCGAGTGCCTATAGGTATATAAACTTCCCCACCTCCGGCTTCTCGGGATGCATCGGCAACTAAATATGCCGTCCTATCCTGCCAATTCGCAACTGCGCCTGTCATAACCGTAACAGCATGCTTAGGGGCTTGGAGCGAGGGGGTCCATAAGCTGCGGTTCAGAGATTTTTGAACTCCTGAACGATCCAGCCAATTGGCAGCAATCTCTAGCGCGCTCTGGTCAGTACCAAGCCGTTCTTGTACTAGGGGGATGTTTTCTTGCAACACTTGGCTTGCTCCCATTCGGCCAATCAGACGCCCAATATCCTCGGCCGTCCGTTGTCCAAGGTCTACTTCAAAAATTTCGGCCATTTCTGGCAACAGACCACCAGCTAAAGTCATCACATCATCACCGAGTTCAAAATTGGAAAAATCAGCCATACTTCCCCTTAGGTATACATATTATAGCATACTTTTTAGTGAATTCAAATTAGCTAAAGCGTACGAGAAAGTATGTATCCTGCCATCCCGTGTAAAAATTGTGAGCTGTCTAATGTCCACTGAGAGGCTTCTGCGTCCAGCGCGCTAATTGCTTGTTCTATATATTGTTTGCCAAGCTTTTGAGCGTACTTTAAGGCTCCGCAATTCACTAAAATATCCTTACAACGCTCAAACTCCTGGGCATTTATAGCTTGGTTGCCTAGCATGCGCCTTAAAAAGGTATTGTCACCCCCGGTTGTATTTTCCAGCCCATATACTACTAATATGGTGCGTTTGCCGTCACGAATATCGTCTATGGTGCCCTCACTGCCAAAGGTATCTAAGATATCATCAGAAATCTGGTACGCTTTGCCGATATTAGTGGCATAGTCGGTGATAGCATCAGTTGAGTGACAATCCGCACCAGCCAGCACCATACCAACGTGTAACGGGTTCAAAAAACTGTACTGTGAAGTTTTCCAAGCCATCACTTTTTCAATATCCTCCATACCAACATTGCCAACGGCTTCGTGCATGATGTCGCTCGTTTGGCCGTGCGCAGTAATAACCATCGTGCGGTTAATAATAGACAACGCGTTTAGGCGCAAGTGCTCCGGCGCATCGGTATTGGCCAAGATCATTTGCGCAGCATGCGCCCCCGCCACGGCGGCGTTAAGTGCTACCGAGACACCAAAGTGCCCGCTATCCCCTGCCAGATGGTGTTGCTGATGATAATCACGCAGTACAATGTGTGCCGCCGGACCACCCCGTCGGACTTGCGAACGGTCTTGTATGTCATCAATAATTAAAATGTAAGCATGTAGCATTTCAATAGCACGGGCAGCTTGCAAGATCATGTTTTTATTTTTGCCGCCGCACATTTCATAGCCAACCATGGTCAGGGCGCCGCGGAGACGCTTGCCGCCACGGGCAAGAATGTCCAAAAAGACATCGGTTTCTAGCCGGGCATCGGCACCATATTGCTCCAGCGTGACAGCTTGGATGTGCTTACCATACGCAGCGATGTCAGCATCAATAATTGCTTTGTATGCTTTCAGTTTCGCCATAAAGGCTTTGGTATCTGTTTGATCGGTGGCTTTAACTTTAGGCATAACAGATCTAAATTATACTCTGTTAGTACTTTTTTAGTACAATACATACTATGAATGAGCAAAAAGTTATTGCCTTTGTGGGCATGCCTGGGGCTGGCAAGGGCACTTGTACAAATTACCTGCACGATAAGTACGGCTGGCCGGTCGTCCATTTTGGCAACATGCTTTACGAAGAAGTACAAAGGCGGGGTTTGGATAATGTAAAAGATGAAACCTTTGTCCAAAAAGACTTACGCGACAAAGAAGGCCCGGCCGTGCTTGCCAAACACGCGCTCAAAAAAGCCCGGGACTATTTTAAGCAAGGTAGTACGATGGTAGTACTGGACGGCTTGTACATGTGGTCCGAGTATAAGTACTTAGACCAAGAGCTAGGCGATAACCTAATTGTCATCGCCATAACAGCCCCTAAAAAGTTGCGGCGGCAGAGGGTGCTTGAACGCAAAGACAGCCACCGCAGCTATACCCTGGAGCAACTTATCAAACGTGAAGTCGGTGAAATTGAAAACATAGAAAAAGGCGGCCCCATAGCCTACGCCGACTACACTATAGTCAACGACACCACCCCAGAAGAACTAATCCTAAAGATAGAACACGTTTTAAACAGTATTACTCCTGCAGGGTGAGTAGCCCCTAGGACCACCAGTAAAATACTCCTACCCAAGAATGAGCGCTATGAAACTGTTGCGGCAGTAACAGCCCTAACCCTGGCTAAGAAATCTTCAATGTTAGCCATACCATCTACCACATACTTTAGGTCGCTCCCAGGGTTGGGATTGTCTCCAAAAGAATGCTCAAAGTCGTGGTTAAATGTTTCTACCCTCACATAATTATCTTTATAGGTCTTTAGGTCGCCATCCAGGTCAATACCACCAGACGCCTCTAACCGATTCCCCTTGGTCCAAACCCCATCCCAG
>DATLEQ010000030.1:0-5442 GCA_035525115.1 Candidatus Limnocylindrales bacterium | reverse complement strand
CGACCGGACTAGCGGACCTCGTCCTTTTACGCTGCGGCGTGCTCTGAATGAATTCCTGCACGTGTCCTCGCTCCACGACCCAGCGCCCTTCGGGCTATGCCGGTTCAATAGCGAACAAGTTCGCAACAATGAAAATGAGCCACCCCTGCAGGATGACTCACTTTCATTGGCGGGCTCGACCGGACTTGAACCGGCGATCTCCTCCGTGACAGGGAGGCGTGATAACCACTTCACTACGAGCCCGTATTAGCGACATACGAATAAAACTACAGGTGAGATCATAGCAGTTACAGGGGTAAAAAGCAAACACCCACACTATCAAAGCTATTTGGTATAATTTGACGGTCTGGCATTTTGCCACCTTAGCTCAGTTGGTAGAGCGACACATTCGTAACGTGTAGGTCGCCGGTTCGATCCCGGCAGGTGGCTCCAGCATCTGCAAGATTTGCAAGCGGGTGTCGTATAACGGCTATTATGTATCCTTCCCAAGGATAAGACGCGGGTTCGACTCCCGCCACCCGCACCAAAACCGTACCGTCTGTCGGCCTATTACCCCTTGGAAGTTTTAGCTTTTAACCTTACACTTAGTGGAAATGGCCACACCAAAACGTTATATTCATGACCGCCTTGTGCTGCTACTGCTGACAGCCAATACCTTCTTTGCCATTCTAACCAGCGTGTTAATTCTGCTCAAGCTGGATAGCGCCCGCACCGAGGCTTACATTATTCAATATCGTCCCAGCCTGGGTTTGAGCCGCTATTTCCGCGGAAACAGCTTAGGCATACTGAGCTTTGCTGTCTTTTCGTTGTTGGTATTGGTTTTTCACACCATCCTCAGTGCTCGCGTCTATCCAGTGCGCCGACATCTGGCAATTACCATATTAGCGATGGGGCTATTGCTGATCATACTTTCATTAATCATTAGTTATTCATTGCTTTTGCTTAGGTAATTTACGTGCGAAATATAGAAATTCCATATGTAGAAAACAGGGGCAAGCGCTACCGTTTTTTTGAGATGTTGCCAGGGCTTCTCAGCTGGAGCATCTTGGCGTTGCCATTTGTACTGAGCTTTACCAATGCGGCAATACATGTTTTTGGCGTACCGCTCCCTATAAGCGGGATATTTATAATGGGGTACTTATTGATCTGGTTTGCTAAGGCAGTCGGGCTGAATATTAGGGCGATACAGGGCTATCAGATGATTACGCTGCACCAAAAACTGCCATGGTCCCAAATGTTAACCGAACTCACTACAGGCAAGCCTGACCAGCCTGACCGTCACATCCCGACCTGGCATTATGAACATATTGTGCGCCTGTCCGAACAGCCCACCCCGATTAAAGCAGAGGATATAGTCCATGCCATTATTATTGCAACCTACAACGAGGGCCGGGAAGTACTGGAGCCGACTATCCAATCTGTCTTGGCATCTGACTATGATTCCAAAAAAGTCATTTTGGTTATGGCGTACGAGGAACGGAACGGGGCACAATCCGAACCGGCCGTACAGGAGTTAATCGCGCAATATGGCTCCAAGTTTAAGCATGCCTTTGCCGTGAAACATCCGGTCACGCCTAAGGAAGTACGGGGCAAAGGGGGTAATATTACCTACGCAGCCCGCGAACTTACAAATTATGTCAGCAAACAACAGATTGACCCGCTTAACGTCATTGTGACGACGTTGGATTCCGACAACCGGCCGCACAAGTATTATTTGGCAGCGCTAAGCTATTTGTATGCTGTCACCCCCGATCCAAAGTATGTATCCTACCAGCCGGTGCCGATCTATAACAACAATATTTGGGACGCGCCGGCGCCTATGCGGGTGATCGCTACCGGCAACTCATTTTGGAATATGGTACTGTCGGTGCGGACGCATATGATCCGCAATTTTTCGGCGCACGCCCAGAGCCTGCAGACACTTATTGATACGGATTACTGGAGCGTACGGACTATTGTGGAAGACGGCCACCAGTTCTGGAGGACCTATTTCCGCTACGAAGGCCATCACGAAGTTTATCCCTTGTACGTCCCGATTTATCAGGATGCGGTGCTGTCTGACACACTATGGAAGACGCTCAAAGCCCAGTTTGTGCAGCTGCGCCGTTGGGCTTGGGGGGCTTCTGATGTAGCCTATGTGGCCGAAAAAGGCTTTTTTACGGAAAATAAGGTGCCTAAGCTTGACCTGATTTTTAAATTTGGCCGGTTACTGGAAGGCCATGTCACCTGGGCCGTCGCGCCTCTTATTTTAGCGTTTTCCGCGTTCATCCCCGGGCTCATTAACGCTAATAACCTTGGGCCGATTGGCTTTACGACTAACCAATTACCGCACATGGCCAGCCAGATCCAGAGGGTTGCCTTAACAGGTATCATCATAACTCTTTACCTAAGTGTTAAGATGTTGCCGCCCAAGCCCCTAAGGTATAAGCGGCACCGGTCGGTGTTTATGATTTTGCAGTGGTTTATGCTGCCGGTTACTACGATTGCATACAACTCTTTTGCCGCCCTTAACTCCCAGACCAGGTTAATATTTGGGAAATACCTGGCCGAATTTGATGTCACCGACAAAGCGGTGGTAAACGAGGATAATCAAAAAATACTTTAGGGGTGGTAGGCGTTGTAGTGGCTGGCTGCCGCTTTATCGTAACGATGCAAAACCTCAGAGGCGGTGGCAATTATTTGGCCACGTTTAATGCCGCCATTTTTGATACAAGGGTAAAGTTGGCCCACAATAGTATCTGTAAGGGCCGTAGCATCGCTTAGGGCTGTTTTTCGGTGCTTTAGGCTCTCATAGACGCTTAGGAACAGTTTGTCCCTTAAAAACGGCCTATAGTCATTACTATGAATGACGGCTAGAGCTGTTGGGAGGTCGGGCTTTTCTAGGGTCGTAAAATCTGACGCGCACTGCTGGCAGTGCCGCCGGCGCCATACTTGGTTACGGGTCTTTTGGAGCCTTGAATTGGTAACTTGCGTATCGTGGCCGCAATATATACATACCATGTCAACATATTGTCATGACGCTAGTGATTATACAAGTGGATAAGTCACGAAAGGCTGGGGATATAAAAAGCCCCTGGGGTGATCCTAGGGGCTTTTACATGTCCAGGCCACCTATTTAACAGATGAATCTGGACGTATACGTCGTAAGCGACTGCTGGCGTTCTTTATGGGTTTACTAAGTTCTTCATAGAATAACTTAAAACCTTCCAAAGAACTGTTATTGGTACTCAAAAGAGAGCGCCTCCCGATTAACGTGCTTATGTTAACATAAAAGCACAAATAAGTCAATAACATAAGCTATAACACAGATGTTGTTAACAGATACAGAACACAAATTCACTGCGGCTGAGCGTAGCGAAACTCAGTAATAAGACCCGGTAGTACTACCGGGTCTTATTACTTGGTGGGCGATATAGGATTCGAACCTATCACCTCCACAACGTCAATGTGGCGCTCTAGCCAAATGAGCTAATCGCCCGTTTATCTAACAGGGAAAGCATACCAAACTACTGGGGTAATTGTAAACAATCCACAGTGCTAGTGTAAGAATAACAATACAAAAGTACTAGCATGATATGGCTAGTATGGTATGCTGTAGTAACGGTGATGTTTTAGAAGGTGTTTTAAGCCTCACCACCCAGCATCGTGCTTATTTGCGAGATAGCACGATGCTTTTTGTTTTATAACAGGGGTGTTATACTGGAAATAAGCGATGATGTAGACTCACCACCTATGGAGCTTCGTGGGCAGGCAAACGTACGGGACGTGATGCCATAAGTGCTAGGTCGTAAAATAACCTGGAAGTCCGGTGGAACCTCCCCGAGCCGCAAAAGCTGTGCGGGGACCGAGACGCGCTAGAAGACTACATGTATATGTACTTTTCCAGCGCGTTTTTCATTATTAGTTAATAAGGAGTCTAAAATGAGTGAAGCCCCCGATAATCTCCCTGCCATGCGGCACAGCCTGGCCCATATAATGGCTACGGCCGTCCAGCATATCTGGCCAGAGGCCAAATTTGGCGTGGGGCCCGCTACTGACAACGGCTTTTACTACGATATTGACCTAGGGCAAAACAAAATATCAGAAGAGGACCTGCCCAAAATAGAAGAAGAAATGCGCAAGGTGGTTAACCAAAACCAGCCGTTTGAGCGTTACGAGCTGCCTATAGATGAAGCAATAAGGTGGGCAAAGGAGCAAAACCAGCCGTATAAAGAAGAACTGTTAAACGACCTCAAGCGGGCTGGTACGACTGCGGCCAAAGACCTGGATGCGGCCGAACTGGGCACCATTGCCGAGGGTGAAAGCCAGACCGACAGGGTTTCTTTTTATAAAAATGGTGACTTTACCGATTTGTGCCGCGGCCCGCACGCCGAGAGTACCGGCAAAACCGGCGCCTTTAAGCTTATGCGCGTCAGCGGCGCCTACTGGCGCGGCAACGAAAAAAATGCCCAGATGCAACGGGTTTACGGCGTGGCGTTTACTAGCAAAGAGGAGCTACACAACCACCTGCAGATGCTGGAAGAGGCCAAAAAACGTGACCACCGCCGATTAGGCCAAGAACTTGATTTGTTTGTTATCTCGCCGCTTGTAGGCGCGGGCTTACCGCTTTTTACGCCCCGGGGGACAGTGTTAAGGGAAGAACTTAATCGTTATTCCCAAGAGCTCAGGTATCAGGAGGGTTATGAAAGGGTTTGGACGCCACACATAGCCAAGCAGATCCTGTATGAAACTTCTGGCCATTGGGCAAAATTTGGCGATGAGTGGTTAAAAGTTGTGAGCCAAGAAACTAAAGACAATTTGGTCATGAAGCCTATGAATTGTCCCCATCATCAACAAATCTATGCCTCGCGCCTGCGTAGCTACCGGGATTTGCCCCTTAAATATATGGAAACTACTACAGACTATCGTGATGAAAAGGGGGGTGAACTTATCGGCCTGGCCCGGGTGAGGGCTATAACCCAAGACGATAGCCACACCTTCTGTACGCCAGAACAGATAGAAGACGTCATTAAAATGCTGGTAAATATAGTCCAAGACTTTTACAAGGTCCTTAATCTTCCCCTTAAAGTCCGTTTGTCGTTTAGGGATGACAGCGACGCTTATTTAGGCGACCTGGCACTGTGGGATAAGGCGCAGTCTATTCTGCGAAAGATAGTAGAAGAGACAGGGTTAGAGTATTACGAAGGTATTGGCGAGGCAGCCTTTTATGGCCCCAAAATTGACTTTATGGGCCAAGACGCTATGGGCAGGGAATTGCAGTTAGCTACGCCGCAACTGGACTTTGTGCAGCCTGAGCGCTTTGGGCTAACGTATGTGGACCAGGATGGAGCTGAAAAGACGCCTGTGATGGTCCATTTTGCTTTGCTGGGCTCAATTGAAAGGTTTTTGGCCGCTTATATCGAACACACGGCAGGGCGTTTTCCGGTGTGGTTGGCGCCCGAA
>DATLEQ010000029.1:0-20386 GCA_035525115.1 Candidatus Limnocylindrales bacterium | reverse complement strand
CATTCACCCGTGGCCTCTGCGGCACCGATGTTGCGGCCGGCGGCCGGCCCATGCGGCGGTGATTCAACCAATTTAATGCGCAAGCGGTCTTTAAAGCTATCGACTACCTCTTTGGTGCCATCCTTGGACTCCGCATCAGATACAATAACCTCAAAGCTATTGAAGTTTTGCTTGCTTAGCGCGCCCAACAAGCGGTCAATATAGGTTGCCTCGCGGTATGCCGGAATGACTACCGATATCTGCACTGAGTTTTGTGTCATTGTTCAATCATATAGATTAGCTGGGCTGACCGCAATTGTGACGGCGGCTTATTGCAAATTGCTATTCGCGTCTTTGGTTTTTTGGTACTCGGCCCTAGCAGTGTCCCACAGCTCTGGTGCGTTCCGTTTGGTTTTCATTTGGTACCACCACTCTACGCCCCATAGGTCCATGCGCTTCATGCCGGTTGCCCTGCCATATTCAAATCGGTCCTGCAAGCGCTCTGGGTTCATGGATTTGTATAATTCACTGATGGGGGCATTCTTGATGTCGTAATGCGCCGGCGTCCAGGCTTCAGCTTGCAGCTCGTGAATGATGAGGTCTTTGCCGGTCAGGATCTTGCCGCTTCCGGCAAGTGTGCCATAAAACCAGGCCGGGAACGGATATTCAAAGTAGCGGTGCGTGACAGTCTGGTCCCATACTCGTTTGTAGACGGAGACTCCAAACAAGTCAGGCCTGGGTTGGCCCACGGGCAAGCCGACGCCATTGTTGCTGCGGTTAATAATAAGCGTATGGTTGGGGTCGGCCTTTTTAACTAGTTCCGCTTCCTCAATTAAACGCTCACGGTCAAAGTCCGTGCATTTGCCAAATACGGTCAAAAAGAATTCGTTTTCTAACTGATAACTCTCTAAGGCAGGGCTGGTATGGTAGCGTTCAATAACCTTGTTCATAAAATCTTGCAGCTGGGGGTACCATTGGCTTTTGTTTTCTTGTTTGGCCCACTCGGGCATATGGCATTCCGGCCAACGGGGCTGGCGCAGGCCAATAGCTAGCGAGACCTTAACGTCAGCTTTTTCGGCAGCGGCAAATTGCCAGTCCAGGCCGCTAAAATCATAGGTACCTTGCTTGGCCTCAATATTGTCCCAGTAACTAACCAGCCGCAAATGTTTAACACCTAAGTCGTTAATAATGGCATCAAGGGTTTCGTGTGGGTCAACGCCAAGGTGCGTGGCGTAATCCGGGATAAACGTAGCTCCCAGCTCTATCGGCTTGTTCCGGTTTTGCCAAATGTACCACTGTGAGACCGCGTACATGCCGCAAAAATCAATAATAATGAGTGCCAGCAAAAGCGCAAAGACACGGTGAATCCAGCTTTTACTTACCCATGGCCGTACACCACTGGCGATATTTTTTGCTCGCCGTCTTAATTCCGAGGTTAGGCTGGTCTTATGAGTTTTGGGTTTTCCTGGCATCTGCTACTATCAAACTAATTCCATGCAAAAAGCATTAACATTATCATTAGTTATACCAGTTTATAACGAGGAACACCACCTTAAACAGTGCCTAGACGCCGTTATGGCCCAGGCGCTCCAGCCAGACGAGGTTATTGTTGTAGATAACAATTCAACAGATAGTACGGTAGCCGTAGCCCTGCAATATAACAACGTACGCGTCGTGCGAGAAAGTAATCAGGGTGTCCTGTACGCCAGCCGTGCTGGCTACGATGCGGCCACCATGGATATAATTTGCCGTATTGATGCCGATACAATTATGCCCCCAGAATGGACCACGCAAATAAAGCATTTTTTTGAACAAAACACTGACGCAGCGGCCGTCACGGGCAATTGCTATTTTTATGATTTCCCTTTCCGGCGTGGTTTTAGGCTGATACACCACGCCGTTTACTACCGCGCCCAGAAACTTATAGCCGGGACAGAAGTGCTGTGGGGTTCTAATATGGCTATGAAAACATCTGCGTGGCAAGCGGTGCGTAATGATTGCATCAGCCGTCCGGATATACATGAGGATATTGACCTGACGCTGCATTTAAAAGCTCACAATATGATAATTCGCCGATGGCCTAAACTTACAGTTGGGGTATCGCTGCTACGCGGCAACCTTGGCCCGCGCAAGGCAATTAGCTATTTGTGGCCGTGGCCAAACACATACTGGGTCAATAGATATCACGTAAAAGCAATATTAATCTGTTTTGTACTGATGGTGGTTTGGCTTGTAACACTACCACTATCTTCGCTTCTATGGCTCTTCAAAAAGCTCAGTCACTCACCACGACCACACAATTAATTTAGTTTAAGGGGCGGCGTTGCTGTGGATGTGGCCGTCTTTATCGGTGTAAGGCTGGCAGCCTGACCATAAACCTTTTTTTTGATCGCGGGCGGCGCTCTCGTAGCCGCGGAACTCTTCTAGCTTAATAAACGGGAAGCTTACATAGGCAAAGCCATAGCCGTTTTTGATAAGCTCGGCTTCGACCAGCTTGTTATCAGCCGTATATACATAACGGAGCAAGCGGTCATAGCGGTCCCGGTTGGTGCTTAGCTGGTCAGCCTCCAGGCGTACCGGTTTGTCGCCGATGAGCTCCTTGGTATAGGCTGCCGCCGCTTGGCCAAAACACTCTACGCTTTTGCGCGGGTCGTGGGTTTCGGGCGTATCAACACCAATCATGCGGATTTTTTCACTACGGCCATTCATGTCTACGGCAATGGTGTCGCCGTCTACGAATTCGGTTACCCGATAAGTGCCGGCCGGGATATTAGCAGTAATTTGTGCTGCCTGATTAGGATGCTTGGCGGCATAATAACCCGACACAGCAACGATAAGGCTTATTACCAGACTGATTAATTGCCGCTTGCTTGCCCGCCGCCGCGACACAGTGATTAACCTAGCCCTAGTTTTTCACGTATATAGTCCGGCGTAACCTTAGTGCCATCTACTTCAATACACAATTCATCAGGCCTGGGTGGTTCTAAGTTATCAGTCAGGCGCTTGAAATCCTGGTCAGACATGTTAGCCGAAAAACCGTTGTCTTGTTTGTGGGTATCGGCAGTAGCCCGTTCGTGTGCAAGCCCTTTCGGGACGGTAACCCACACAAGTTTCGTCATGGCGCCCGCTTGGGCTGCCAGCATGCGCAAGTGTTCCCTGTCTTTATAGTAATTAAAATTGGTATCAAAAATGACGCTTTGGCCGCGGGCCAATAAATCATGGGCTTCCTGGTTCATTTGTTCGTAAAGTTGTTGGTTTTCTTCGTGGCTATAGGTAGGGTTCTTGAATCTTTTGTGGCGTTCTTGGTCGGCCCACAAGTGCACTGCCCCTGTTAATTCGTGGATAGTTTTAGAGGTGGTGGTTTTGCCTGCCCCCGGGTACCCCAACATAAGATAAAGTGTCGCCATAATGTTATTTTAGCAGCGTTTAGTGGCTTACTTTAAAATTCATGATGATAGCGTCGCAGTTGGTTGACGGTAAATGTTTGAGTTTTGCCTTGCCGATTTGCACAAATAATAATGGTATTTTTGTCGACAATGGGATTTGTCGCTAGCTCTTCTCGGCAGTCCAAACAAGGATGCAAGGTTGGAGGCATTTTGTTGCTGTCATCGTCTAGATGTGGGTCACCGCTCACCACAAGAGCTACTGTTTTTGTAAATCCGTGATCAGCTGCTGTTTCCAAGTTTTTTAATTCTGCGCAGTACTTTGGTGCCAATTCATGCTCCTTGCTGTTGCCAGTGGAAAAAATGCCTACTCTTGCATTAGACTCATCTGTGTAAAAACCTCTGGTGCCTACAAAAAATCTGGGATGATCGCTACGTTCAGCTGCTCTATGAGCTCCATAAATTAGTGCAGTACGAATAGTCTCGTCCTTAGCATGCTCAGTTAGGTTAACCTTGGACCCAAACTCTATAATGTGATCGCCGCCATCTTTCAAGGCCACAAATATTGATTCATCTAACCAGTCCTCCAATGGGGGGAGTACAAAATCAGCATTGGGCCTCAAAAGTGACCTGCCCGTCCGGATAGCCATTGCTGTTGCAAGTGACTTAAGTAAGCCGTGTGCCGTGATAGCCTGACTATAGTATGGATCGGCTTGAGCTTCTGCTAGGAATCTATTTTTTGGTGCTGCTTTTAAGCCAGCAATGGTTTGCAATAGTTCATCACGAACCGGTAGCAGATCGTGAATGGTTGTACCTCCTGAGAGCTCGGTCATAAGTATATTATAAAATTAAGCTGTTTAAAAATCAATACCTTTGTTGGCGAGGAATTTGTCGTCAAAGTGGTGTTTGATTTTAGACATGTCCGTGGCGATATCGGCATATTTCAAAAATTTTGCCGGGAAATCCCGGCCAGTTAGACAAAGGCTAGTCATAGGTGCTCTTTTTTTAAATAACCCTTCTAGCTGTTTTTCTGTCAAAAGCCCGTCGTGTACGGCGTTATTGATTTCATCGCAAATTACCAATTTGTAGCTGCCGCTTTGTACGCACTCCAGAGCGGTTTGGTACGTCTCGGCCGCGGCTTGTTTGTGCTGCGCTTCGCTGACATATTGGGCGCTGATGTCGCCGGCCTTATAAAAGCCCTTGCCGCCTTTATAAAAAAACAACTGGTCTTTAAACAGGGGCTGTATATCCCTGATAAACACATGCTCACCCACACCCCAGTGTTTAATAAACTGGACAAAGGCTACGTTCCAGCGGTTACCGAGTGCCCGCGCCATTAGGCCCACGGCGGCGCTCGTCTTGCCTTTGCCTTCACCCGTATAGACCACAACTACCGAGTCTTTTTGTTTATAATCCTCAAAAGCCATTGGTGTTAAGTATAAAGCTTTTGTGGACTATAACTAAGCGGCTAAGTTGTTGGCATGGAGGGTTTGGTCAATTTTGGGGCGGTCAAAACCAACAATGATCGTACCGTCAATATCAATAACCGGAATGCCCATTTGGCCGGATTTTCGCACACATTCGGCCGCGGCGGCGGGATCCCGTTCTATATCTTTGTCTTCATACTTCACATTTAATTTGTCCAAGTAGGCCTTGGCCGCGTGACAGAACCCACACCAGGTCGCAGAATAAATAGTTACCATGTGTATATTTTATCATGCCAAGAACCCGTGAGTGGGCCTGCCGTGTGCTATACTGCCGCTAAATAACAGGAGTAAACATGCACTACCCGCTTCAACTTAAGTTTAAGGCGATTGCGCTAGCTAACCAGGTATCAGTGACTGACGCTATGGGCAGCGAAATTATGTACGTTAAACAAAAAGCTTTTAAACTGAAGGAAAAGATTGAAATATTTCGGGATAGTAGCCGTTCCGAGCTTATGTTTGTGGTTGGTGCTGACCGTGTGATTGATTTTTCGCCGGAACTGATCATGCGCGACACTACCGGTAATGAGGTGGGTAGTGTCAAGCGGCACGGACGCAAGTCTATTTTGCGGGCAAGCTATGACGTTAGTATTGGCGGAACAATATACGCCCATGTCAGCGAAACAAGCCCCTGGGCCAAAGTGTGGGACGCGCTTTTTAGTGAAATTCCTATAGTCGGGTTGTTTGCTGGTTATGTGTTCCATCCTGCCTATAAAGTAACGCGCGCCGATGGGGCAGATCTAGCGACAATTAAGAAGTTACCGGCCTTTTTAGAAGGTAAATTTGAGCTTGAGGCTGGAGATAACCTGGCCGCCCTGGACGAAACTACCCAACAGCGGTTAGCGTTATTGCTCATGGTAGTCACCCTTTACGAACGGCTGCGCGGCTGAGCCCGCAAGCGTTACGGCGCCAAAATTGTATTGCGGCCAATCAGAGTAAAATGGTATACTTTAAGAAGATGAGGAAGGCCGCCGGGAAGACGACTAATATTGATGATGTGGAGCAGAATCTTGCTGCCCTTGCTGCCAAGCGCCAATTTTTGGCTGCGACCAGCAACATGGGGTGGCGGCTGGCCCTCACGGTGGTAATACCTATAGTCGGTGGAGTCAAAATTGATGAACACTTTAAAACCGCGCCATCGTTTACGCTTTTGGGCGTAATGTTAGCGGCCGTGGCGGGTTGCGCGGCCGTATGGGCAACTATCAAGGAGATCAATCAAGAGCAACTTCGGGACGAACCTAAAAAAACCAACGGGAGAAAAAACCATGTTTAGTAGCCTCTTGACCAAATTCGCGATTGACCCTGTTATTCATATCACGCCTTTAACCGTCCTTACCATTGGCGGCATAGACATCACTAACTCCATGCTTTACGGCGTAGTTTGTTCGCTGGCAATCCTTGTATTACTGATTACGGTCGCTCGCCGCATGACTGTTTATCCCAAGGGTGGTATCACCCAGCTCGTGGAGGTAGGCACAGACTTTATAACAGATACGCTAAAAAGCGCCCTAGAAAGCGAAGAAAAGGCCGTTAAATACGCGCCCTATTTCGTAGCGATCTTTTTCTTTATCCTATTTAGCAATTGGCTAGGGCTTTTGCCAATTGTCGGCGAAGCTTTTACCGCCCACGGCGAGCCACTCACCCGGCCATTCACTGCCGACCTTAATGGCACCCTTGCCGCAGCGATTATCACATGGCTTCTAGTGCAGTATTTTGCAATCCGTGAATCCGGGTTTTTCAGGCATATGCGTCATTACTTTAATGGCAGCCTTAAAAATCCGCTTACTTTGCTGCTGGGAGTTTTTGAGATGTTTAGCGACCTTACCCGCATCGCGAGCCTGGCACTACGTCTGTTTTTGAACGTTGCCATCGGCGAAATTATTATTGCGGTTTTCTCTGCCCTTGGCGGTCTGGCAGGCCCAATCACCGCCTTGCCGTTTACCATCTTGGAGCTGTTGGTCGGGGCGCTTCAGGCTTATATATTTGTCATGTTGTCCATTATGTATCTGGCTGTTGCTGTTAAACACAGTGCGCATGATGCGCATGAAACCCCTGAAGACCACCTGACAATTGATGATGTAGTCAATGCGGAGGTTGGTAACAGTGCGTAAAGGACTTACAGGCATGGCACATTTTGGCCCAAAAATTGCGCGCCGCACTCACCGTACTCTAGAGTACGGTTCGCTTACGGTGCTCATTTTTGAACCAAACTGCACTCATGCAAGCAAGTCCCAGAGTAATATAATGAATAAGTTTAAAGTAAGGAGTTAGAATGATTTACTTCGCTGCAGAAGAAGCGATCAACACCGCAGTATTAGCCAAAGGTATCATGATGGGCTTTGGCATGATCGGCCCGGCTATCGGCATCGGCTTGATTGGTAACGCGTTCATGAACGCTGTCGGCCGTAACCCCGAAGCGGCTAAATACCTAGGGCAAATCCTGGTGATCATCGCTATCATTGAGTTGATGGCGCTTTTGGTCTTCGCTTCGGTTTTTATAATAAAGTAGCCACGAAAGAAAGGAACTAGCCATATGGTGCATATGTTTTTTGCGGCTGAGGAGGCCGGGGGTTCGCCACTTGCCGCTTTGGGCGTGAACACCAAAAGTCTGATTTTCCAGCTGATTACTTTCTTGCTGGTGTTTCTGGTACTGAAAAAGTTTGCGTTTAAGCCCATTACCAACATGCTTATAGAACGGCGTAAGGTTATTGAAGATGGCGTTAAGATGGGCCAGCGTATGGAAAAAGAGCGCGCAAAGTTGGACAGCGAAGTGGTAAAAGTTATGCGTGATACGCGGACCGAAGCCGACAAGATTATAGGCAATGCCCAAAAAGAGGCCCGAGAAATAATCCGCGAAGCCGAAAAAGTTGGCCAGCGAAAAGTTGACACCATGATGGCTGATGCCGAAGGCCGGATTGACGAAGAAGCCGAACAAGCCAAACGCCGGCTTGAGAAAGAAATTGTTGGCCTGGTATCTGAGGTTACAGAAGCGATTGTAGAAGAAAAGGTTGACCCTGTTAAAGACGCTAAATTGATAGATAAAGCCCTGAAAGGCCGTAAATAGCATATATGAAAGTACCGCGGCACATACTGGCCAAAACAATTGCCGAGCGCACCCTGAATATCGCGGACAGTAAGCTGCTGGCCCGCGAAATTGCTGCCTATTTGTTAACGGAACGCCGTACCGCCGAACTGGAATCGATCCTGCGTGACGTCATGCAATATCGTGCCGGCAAAGGTGCCATAGAAGCGGAACTTGTGACCGCGCATGACGTAAGCCAGCACGTCGTAGATGATGTAAAGCAATTGTTGGGTCGTGCCTATCCTAAGGCCAAGACCGTGCACGTTAGCCCGCGTACCGATGCCAGCGTGATCGGTGGTTTACGTGTAGACATGGCAAATGAACAATTAGACATGACCATCGGGGCAAAATTAGCAACACTAAAGCGCTTTACAGCCGTTGATAAAGAATAGGACAATGACGTGAAAGATATATCCATACAAGAACTATCAGAAGATATTCGCGCGGCGATTGCCGAGCTAAAAAAACGGCCTGAAATAGAAGAGGTGGGCGTTGTCACGCGTGTCGGTGACGGCGTAGCCTGGATATATGGCCTAACCCAATGTGGTTTTAGCGAAATGATTGAAATTACTGCCACAGACGGCACTGCCGTTACTGCCTTTGCGTTTAACCTGGGCGAAGACGAAATTGGTGCGGTGATTTTGGGCGATGATACCCTTGTCAAAGCTGGAGCCAGTGCCAAACTGACAGGTAAAGTGCTGGAAGTCCCTGTTGGCCCCGAGCTGGTCGGTCGCGTCGTGGACCCAATGGGCCGCCCCCTTGATGGTAAAGGTGCGCTTAAGGCTAGTAGCACCAGCCGTATTGAGCGTAATGCCCCTGGTGTTCTGGACCGCAAAAGCGTGCATGAACCATTAATGACAGGACTTACCGCTATTGATGCCATGGTACCCATAGGCCGTGGCCAACGTGAGCTTATTATTGGTGACCGCCAGACGGGCAAGACTGCCATTGCGGTTGATACAATGATTAACCAATTCCGCCAAAACACAGGTGTTATAAACATATACGTGGCTATCGGCCAGAAGCTCAGCAAGGTTGCCCGCATGGTAGAGCGCCTCAAGCGAGAAGGCGTCATGGAGCAGACTATTATAGTGGCGACTAGCGCGGCCGACCCAGCCAGTTTGCAGTACCTTGCCCCTTACGCTGCGACTGCCATGGGCGAGTATTTCCGCGACAATAAACAGCACGCACTAATTATTTATGATGACCTTACCAAGCATGCCGCGGCATATCGCCAGATGTCCTTGCTGCTACGCCGCCCGCCAGGGCGCGAGGCATATCCGGGTGATGTATTTTACCTTCATTCCCGTTTGTTGGAGCGTTCTGCCAAACTAAGTGACGAATTGGGCGCCGGCAGCCTGACTGCCCTGCCGATCATTGAAACCCAAGCCGGCGATATTAGCGCGTACATCCCCACCAATGTTATTTCTATTACTGACGGCCAGATCTTTATGGAAACTAACCTGTTTTACCAGGGTATCCGCCCGGCTATTTCTGTCGGTTTGTCGGTGTCACGTGTTGGTAGCTCAGCCCAGACCAAGGCGGTAAAGTCGGTAGCCAAGTCGCTGCGTATTGAACTGGCGCAATTCCGCGAGTTAGCTGCCTTTAGCCAGTTTTCTACCGACCTTGATGCTGAAACCCGCCACCGCCTCGAACGTGGCCAACGGCTGACGGAACTACTTAAACAGCCCCAGTACAGCCCCTACTCTATCTGGCAACAATATGCCACACTTTTAGCGGCGACCAATGGTTGTTTTGACTCCATCGCATTAGACAAGGTAAAGTCAGCCGAAGCCAACCTGCTGCGTGACCTCAAGCACGACCATGGCAAAGAAATGGACCAGATTAACACCGGTGCCGAAGCAGATGAAAAAGTCCAAAAAACTATCATAGATATTGCCAACAAGATAGCTGTTTCATATAAACCAGAAGATGTTAAAGCAGAAAGCAAATAATCAAATGACTTATAAGACACTTGAACTGCTTGAACCCCTGCCAATAGAAACTGTCGTGTCGGAGTTTGTAGATCCTGCCATACGCTTTACTGGTGCCCGCAATGAGCTGAATACTGTAACCATGACTGCTATTAACTTGGCAGGGGCTTGCTATACAGGAAGGCTAGACCCTTTTGGCCCTGACTTTAGAACCCATGCACTGGCATACTTAAGAGAACAAGAGGATGGCGGAGACTCCTTTAACTTTGCCAGGCACGTCTACTCGTTTGAGCTTGATGATTATGACGTAATCATGAACGCTTGTAGGATGGCACATGAAGCGTTTGTAGAGGTGCCTGTCCGTGGCTAATACGATAACCCTTAAGCGGCGCATTGGGTCTGTCAAAAATACCAGGCAGATCACGAAGGCGATGCAATTAGTCGCAGCCAGCAAAATGCGCAAAGCCCAGGAGTACGCGCTAGCCGGCCGGACATACCGTGAGTTTGCTTATTCCCTGCTTACCCGCCTGAGTGCTATTACGGAGGTCGGCGAACACCCTTTATTTATGAAACGGCCCGTAAAGAAACGCTTATACGTAGTGGTTACCAGTAACGGTACATTAGCCGGGGCTTACAACGCCAATATAATACGCATGCTTACCCGGGCTTTTTTAGCAGACGAAAAAGCAGGAATCAGCGGACAAGTTATAGCCATAGGCAAGCAGGGCGCTAAATTTGTGCGCCGCGTTCCACAGCTTAACTTGCTGGCGGCCTACACGGAGATCCCGGACCACCCCACCGCCAATGACATCCGCCCGATTCTGAATACGGCCATAGAAATGTACCGCGACAAAACAGTTGATGACGTCAAAGTTTTATACACGCAGTTCAAGTCAAACCTGGTCCAGGAGGCGACGGCCCTATCGCTGTTGCCTGCTCGCTTTGATGATGCAGACGACCAAGAAAACTCGCTCAACAATACGACCTTTGAGCCGTCCATAGAAGTAGTCCTGGACAATGTGACTGAACGGTTGCTGGAAGTACAGGTTTGGCAGGCATTACTAGAAAGCTTGGCATCAGAACATTCAATGCGCATGATTGCTATGAAAAACGCGACCGACAATGCCGGCGACCTGATTGACGACCTAACACTAGCCTTTAACACGGCACGTCAGGCCGCTATTACCCAGGAATTAGCAGAAATAACCGGCGGCGCGGAGGCCATCCAACAATGAGCGAAACAGCGGAAAGATTCATTCCCTATCATGCAACTGCCGAAGCAATGGCCGGCCAGGATGATTCCCCGGCTCTTTTCCTTAGATCCTTATTCCCTGACGCAACAGATGAGCAAGTGGCACAATTTGAGGAATATACGGCTGGAAAGATATTGGATGGGATATATTATGGCTTGGAAGCTACAAGTAACGAACCGGTCGCTCCAATTGAGGCCTATAGGTTCGGACGCGCAGAGGGATATGAGGATGCAAGACGTGAATTAACAGATGGAGGAATACAATAATGGCGACAGCAACAGCGAACAAACTAACGGGAACAATTAGCCAGGTCGTGGGCGTCGTGGTAGACGTGGAGTTTTCGCGCGACCATTTGCCGGCAATTTATAATGCCCTTACCACGGAGCTTGACGGCAAAGAGCTGGTCTTTGAAGTGGCTTTGCATTTGAGCGAATCATCAGTCCGCGCAATCGCCTTGGGCAGTACCGACGGCTTGGAACGTGGAACTATAGTCACCGACACCGGCTCGGCCATTAGCGTGCCCATCGGCCAAGACACGTTGGGGCGGATGTTTAACGTAACAGGGCATCCTATTGACGGCAAAGCCGGTACATTCAAAGAAAACGCACCGATTCACCGCCTGCCGCCTGCCCTGACCGAACAATCCGGCAACGTAGAGGTGCTGGAAACCGGCATTAAAGTTATTGACCTAATCTGCCCGATTACTAAAGGTGGCAAGGTTGGTTTATTCGGCGGTGCCGGCGTGGGCAAAACTGTGTTGATCCAGGAACTGATTAATAACATTGCTAAATTCCACAGTGGCTACTCTGTATTCGCTGGTGTTGGTGAGCGTACTCGTGAAGGCAATGACCTATATAACGAAATGGCTGAATCCGGCGTACTGGACAAGACATCGTTAGTGTTCGGCCAGATGAATGAGCCGCCAGGCGCGCGTTTGCGTGTGGGGCTTAGCGGCCTGACTATCGCCGAGGGTTTCCGCGACCAGGGTTCCGATGTGCTGTTGTTTATTGATAATATTTTCCGTTTTACGCAAGCTGGCGCCGAAGTGTCTGCCCTGCTGGGCCGTTTGCCATCAGCCGTAGGCTACCAGCCTAACTTGGCACAAGAAATGGGCGCCTTGCAGGAGCGTATAACCAGTACCCGCAAAGGGTCTATTACATCTGTGCAGGCTGTTTACGTGCCCGCCGACGACCTTACCGACCCTGCGCCAGCTACGACATTTGCCCACCTTGACTCCACGATAGTCTTAAACCGTGCCCTAACAGAGCTAGGGTTGTATCCTGCCGTTGACCCGCTTGACTCATCTTCGACCATTTTGGACCCCGAAATCATTGGTGAGGAACATTATGAGGTTGCCCGTGAGGTACAACGTGTCCTGCAGCGCTACAAGGACCTACAAGACATTATTGCCATTTTGGGTATGGAGGAGCTTTCTGACGACGATAAGCAAACCGTGGCCCGCGCACGTCGCATACAGCGTTTCCTAACACAACCCTTCTTTGTCGCTGAGGTCTACACTGGCCATAAGGGTAGTTATGTGTCTCTGTCTGATACGATTGCCGGCTTCCGCGAAATTCTGGATGGCAAACACGATGACCTACCCGAGTCGGCCTTCTACATGAAGGGCGATATTTCGGAAGTCATCAAGGAGAAATAGATGCCCGAGGAAGATATCCTTAAAGTTCATTTCGGCCCAGATAATGGCACTCCGGCTCCGTACGTATCAGATGCACGAATTGCATTGCAAACAATAATCGAAAGCGCGAGTTTAACCGAGGGTACTATTGGAGCTGCTTTAACGCCTGAAACAGTAGAAGGTGTGGTAGATGTATGGCCCGACGAGGGCAGATGGGATAGCCATGATTAAATTCCAACTTGTATCACTTGGGGGCGTTAAGTTTGACGAGGATGTCTACGAAGTTATCTTGCCCACCCTCGACGGCCAGATTGGTGTCTTGCCTGGGCATATGCCCTTAATCAGCGCAGCCACGCATGGTGCCATAAGCGTGCGGCGCAAGCCCGCCGATCGTGATGATATGATGGAATATTTTGCCATTAGTGGCGGCGTTATTGAGGTAGCAAACAATACCTTGCGGGTACTTGTAGACGAAGCCGACCATGCCGAGGAAATTAACGAAGCCGAAGCCCAAAAAGCCATTGAGCGCGCCGAGCAAATGAAGCGTGATGCCAAAGACCAAGTATCCCTGGAGCACGCCCAAACACTTATTGACCGCAGTACAGTCCGCCTCCAGGTGGCTGGCCTAAAACGCCGACGCCGCTAAGAGCCTGGCAAACTATCATGATGTAAGCTTTGTGATTGAACGCACAATCTATACGTGATATATTTCACCCTTATGCGAGAAATTTTGTACATAGTTAACATAAGCATGGAGACAGACAATGTTTAAAATAACGGGGTACAATGCGCGTAAAATATTGGGTTGGCAGGACTTTACGCTTTCCAAGTATTTCCCTAAAGGAACAAACTATTATTACGGCTATCCAAGCGGTGAAGAGTCAGGCTTTCTGAATCATGTACCGCCTATTATTGAGGAGCTGGTGTCGGCACGGCCGCTAGTATGTGCAGGAAATGACATCAACATTATAACCTTCGCAAGCACAGTACGGCCTGAGGTCACTAATGTAGTCTACAAGGATATGGGTTCAACGGTGGTTGATAGCAGAAACATACGGATGCTCTCGCCGCATATAAATGCGGGCGTTAAGGGTAAGGATCGTAATGAACAAATTAAACAAAACCTCAAACAACTCGTTAGGCCCGGCAGTCTTGTTATGGCTCAACCTTTTTTGGATGAAGACCTGTTGCCGTTGTACCAAATCCCACCGCGCCTTACAAATTGGCTGAATGACAAACAGAACATGGATAGTTACATACCAAGGGGCTTTTTGCCCAAACGGTACGTGACATTTAAAAACGGCTCAGAATTTTATGAATCGGCGCGTGAGTTCCCTGCGCGCTGTGTTATCAAGGTCTCTTCTTCTAGTGCTGGAGACGGTGTTTATATCTGCACTAGTAAAAAGATGCAAAAAAAGGTAAAAAAGTTATTACAAAATACACAAGGCGCAATCTTTGTTGAGCAATACATAGAAGCGGCCGCTAATTATGGTATACAGTTTGGCATCCCGTATGAGTCTGATCAGCCTATCGATATTATTGGCGTTAACCAGCAATTAACCACCGAAGACGGCGAATTTATAGGCGGTATCATCGAACTTTCAAAGGCCTATGATGAGCTAAAAGGTGTCAAAGAAGTCTTGTTAGCACAGGTGTTACCGCAAATACGGGAATTAGGCTGGTATGGCGTTGGTTGTTTTGATGTTTTAATTGATAAAGACAGTAATGCGCACATCATAGACTGCAACTTTAGAATGACCGCCATGACGGCTTACCTTATGCTTGTTGCCAATAGCCAGATTAATAAATCACTCGTAAGTTTTAGCGGAGAATACCGCGGCACACTTAAGGAGTTTGAGCATTTATTAAATGGTGTCCAAAAACGAAACGTACATATCTTGGCGCTGAGCGAGACTGATGACGTCTGCAGATGTAACGCGGCTATCCTGTTTAATAAGCGTGAAGAGATTGGTCCCATTGCAAGACAGCTTATTAATGCCGGAATTGTCTCCAAAGCCCTAGATTTTTTTTGCTAGTAGGTCCTTTATGAAGGCCTGAATACCGACCATTCCGGCGGGGTAATGGTCGGTACTGGGAAACGACAAGCCCATTATGTGTTGCCAAACAACCTGGATAAGTTCGGCTAATTGCTGAAGTTCTTCGGGTGTGGCCTGGTACTCGCGGATAAGTTGTGCGTGCGATTCAGCCTCCAGATAAACCATTTGCCCGGTAATGTGGTTGACTTTATTGTAGCGCGAACTGTTTTGGACTAATAGTGTATAAAATATCAACTGGGTACGGTGTCGCCAGGCCTTAACTTGCCTGTTTTTGTCCTTGGTCGCGAAGCTATTTAAAGGTTTGCCGGTTTTGTAGTCGGCAATGATCAGATCGCTTCCCTGAAGGTCAATACGGTCTGCCGTGCCGCTGAGTCGCGCCTCACCTATACCAATATCCCTAAATGATTGCTCCGGCAGGCTGCCAGCTGGCAGGTCATAATCTAAATCTGTAAATAGTTTTTCTAGCATTTTCTGCCCATGGGCAAGATAACGCGCGTGCTCACTAGCCGGCAAGAATTGCTCCTGCAAGCTGTCTTGATAAGCCGCCAGCACTTGCGCTAGTGTAAATTTCTTGGTGTTAACCAGTTTTTGGGCTATTTCCATAGCCCTATGGGCCGCAGTACCGTACGCCATGTTGGGTGACTTGGCGTCAGGGAGTTTTAGCAGGTTTTTCTCAAAGTAGTGCTGAGGGCCGCCATTGGTCACGTCCAAAAAGTTGATCATGTGGGTATTGCTAAGCTGGTAGGCGTCAAGCCTGCCCCTAAGCATTTCGTATTCATCAGCCGTTTCAAGCCTGGGCCACTGAATAGCGCGCTCCAAGGCAGTGATGGTGCTTGGTTCTTCAAGCAGGGCTATAGACGATGCTGGCACGGTATGTATAAAAGGTGTCGGCAGAACCGGCTCACCAGACTCATTAGTAGCATAGCTAGTGATTATTATGGAGTGCTTGGCCCGCGTGATGGCTACGTACATGAGCCGGACGTAGTCGTCGTAGTCATCGCCATAAGGCTGCAGCGGCAGGTTGGCTGGCGGTTTTCGCCCACTCTTACGGGGCTGCCATACCGATTCTACTGCGTCCAGAACAAAGACCGTGTCAAACTCCAAGCCTTTGGCCTTATGCACGCTTAGTAAGTCAACGGCATTGGCGCCGCTGACAAACCAGGTTTCGTCGGTTATGACCTTTTGGTTGCTTTGGTTTAACCTTATAAATTCGTTAAAGTCTGCCAAGCTTGCTTGCTTGCCCTTACAAAACTCAGTAACCAAGCCTCTTAGTTTATGAATGGCTGACAACGCCTGCAAGTAGGCGTTAGTCGTCTTCCGGTACTTAATAAAATAGTCGTGCAGCGGGCTGCTCATATGTTCACCGGGCCGGAGGCCGATCATATATTCCATCATTACCGGCAGGGGCTGATAGCTGGCTTCACTCGATAACCACATCAAAAAGCGACCCAAAGCAGCCACTTGCTTGTCGGGGTGGCTTAATAGGCTAGCAAGCCAATTAGGCTGGCTAAAGTTAGTCGTGGCTAACTCCCAAAGTGTCATAGCACCAAATCCCCACATGGGATGCCGTACGAGCTGGGCAACGGCTGGATTAATGGCGCTGTCATTGCCGGAGGCAATGGCTTGTACTGCTTGGCCCATAAGGATGACCTGGGCAACGGCTTCATTTTCGGTAATATTTTGTTGCTGCTCATAACGGACAGCCACATCTTGGTTAATTAAGGCTGCCGCCAGGCTGCGTAGACTGTCGTGGCTGCGTGCAAGTACGGCAATAGTTTGGTTTGGTTCGGCTTTATGCCGGCGACTTATCTCTTCGGCCACCAGCTGGTATTGGTGCTCTTTCGTAGGATAGATCTGATGTTGGATAAAACCTGCCTCCACACCGGGATTTTTAGCCACCAAATCTTTGACGAGCGACGGTTCCCTATTAACTAAGCGGTCCTTCGCTTGCTCGATAACGGTTTTTGCCGTGTCTAAAACTTCTTGAGACGAACGGTAATTGTCCGTTAGCACTATTAGCTGAGCCGAAGGGTAAGATGCCTGGAATGACAACATATTATTTAGCTCTGCACCGTTAAATTTAAAGATGGACTGGTCATCGTCCCCGACGGCCATTAAATTGGGTGCATCGTCGCTATCTATTTGATCGGCTACTAAATGAGACAGCCGGAGTTGAGCGGCATTGGTATCCTGAAACTCATCTATAAGCACGTATAGGAATTGCTCCTGGACGTTAGCGCGCAGTTCGGCTGAATTTTCCAGCTGGCTGATGACCTCTACCAACATATCGGCATAGTCATAATAGCCGCGTTGACTAAGCGCGCTCCGATACTGTTCGTATACATCTGCCAAGTTAAGCCACCATTCATTACGGCGCCGCTCATCATACATTAGTTTTGTGCCGCCAATATTTTGTATCCAACGCCTTTTCCAGGCACCCGTATTGCTCGTTTTGTGTATTTTTTGATCTTGGGTAATTGCGAACGCCAGGCTCTCTCGTAAGACGCTGTCGAGCGGCAGAAGGGGCGTTATAAGCTTATCGGTGGATTGACGCGGCAAACTATCGGTTTGGTTTTGGATATCGTCAAGTTTCTTGAAGCTTAAAGGTGCCGACAAGATGTCGGCCATAAGCGGCTCTATGACATCTATATAAGCCAGGTTAGCATTAATTAATGCCCTTAGTTTTTCCGGGGTCAAGCCAGCTTCTTTGGCTAACTTTAAGCCCTGCTGCACGTCACGAACGGCAGTATACATTCCGCCGTATTGCAATGCCAAGGGGTTATCCAGAGGCAGGCTGCTTAAAATATCCTGGACAATGCCAAGACCTACAGCGTCCGGGGCGCTTACTAGTGGCGCGCCGTTCCAAAAGTAATCAGGGTTTTCGCTCATTACGTCTGCCGCAAAACTGTGAAACGTTTTAACCTGGACGCTGTGGGCGTCAGCTCCTATGAGAGATACTAATCGTTCGCGCATATTGGCCGCGGCTTTATTGGTGAAGGTTAGGCAAAGGATGCTACTCGGATAGGTATCGGTACATTTTAAAATATTTGCAACGCGCATGCCTAATAGTTGGGTTTTGCCCGTGCCGGGTCCGGCCACAACTAACAGCGGCCCCTCAAGGGTATCAACGGCTAGCCGCTGCCGGCTATTTAATTTTCGGTATTCAGCTTCATAGTTTTCCACAGTTACATTGTACATTGGTGGGGGCAGTTAGGTATGAGGATATACAGCCTATTGTGTATTGCCGGCGAGCAGTTTATGCTTAAGGCATAAATTGAGGAGAGAAGCGATGTCGGCATTACAAACCATAGAAAACAAAATGGCACCCGTATTTAAGGACTTGCCTGCCCTTCCTGACAACCTAAAAGAAAGCCTAGCCAAGGTTTGGCCATGGCTTGCACTTATAGGTGGTGTCCTGCAGTTGTTGGCTGCATTAGCGCTCTATCACTTGGCTAATTACGCTAGCCGTGTGATAGATGTGGCAAATTCACTTTCTGCTTACTACGCAGGGCAGCCTGCTGGCCCCACCAGCTTTGACAAAACCCTTATCTACATTGGTGTCCTAATGCTGGTGATTGACGCCATCATCTTATTAGTAGCATTTCCTAAACTTCAGAAGCGTGAAAAAGCCGGCTGGGACCTATTGTTCCTAGGCGTATTAATTAATTTAGCCTACGGTGTCGTCCAGATATTTACCTATAGTCGCGGGATCGGTAGCTTCATTGGAAGCCTGATCGGTTCAGCTATCGCGTTCTATCTTTTGTTTCAGATAAGGGAAAAATTTGGTGGCAAAAAAGTGTCTGCTGGCCCCTCTGCGCCAGCCAGTCCTGTTGGCGACGCCAGATAAGCACTACGAACCGCTAAGACGTGCATTAAACACACCTCGCTTCTGCGAGGTGTGTTTATAAAGCTACATGGCATGTACTATTTATTACAGACTAAGCTTAAGCGATAGCGCTATATTGAACCTACTACTAAACTAAGTGGGAGGAGAACGGTATGGGTAAACTAAAGTATGTACTAACATCTGGTGCAGCGTCAGTGGCGGTAGCTCTCGGAGTGGCTTTTCCGGTTGCAGCTCAGTCCCAAACAACAACGTGCGTTAATGGACTTGTGGGCCTAAATCTTTGCCCTAACGTCAATGTTGATAATTCTAGGACGCGGTCAACTACGTTAGGCGCCGGTTCGGCAATTGTCCGTAACAGCGTGCTTCAAGCTCAATCGGTATCAGCTAAGACTACGCAACTTAACCTTAGCGGTGCTACAACCGGCGTCGGAGTTGGCGGAGCCGGAACTGGCTTGGGCGTAGGAGTATTGGGGTCAGGCACAGGCGTTGGAGCCGGCGGGGCTGGCACAGGTACTGCCACTAACAACCAAGGCAACTGGAGCAGCACTACTGCTACCGGCACACAAACCAACAATGTTTCTGTTAACTAAAAAGCAATAGTATCAAGTAAATCAAGAAGGGGGCAACGCCCCCTTCTTGCGATATAGGTAACCTAAATTTTAATTTAAGCATAACCACAATATAATATAATTGACAAGCTATAAACAATAAGATTATATTGAGACTACATAGTAAGTATAAGGTGTGGGAGGAGGACCAATTATGAAAAAAATTAAATTCGCGTTTGGAGCGGGTGTAACAACCCTAGCTCTAGCCCTGGGGACGGCATTTCCAGTTGCTGCCGCCGAGCAAGCAACAACTTGTGTCAACGGTGTGGCTGGCGCAAATGTTTGTCCAAATGTAGATGTCAACAATTCGCGTAACTACACCATTACCTTGGGTAATTGTTCAGCGATTATTACTAACAACGTAACCCAAGAACAAACTGTTGTTGCAGCTACGGACCAAGCCAATGTTAGTGGTGCTACCACTGGTGCAGGTGTTGGTGGCGCAGGCACGGGTGCCGGCGTAGGCACAGTTGGAGAAGGCACTGGTGCAGGTGTTGGCGGAGAAGGCACAGGCTCAGCTACTAACAACCAGTCCAACACGGCTAACACTACTGCCACCGGCAACCAGACATCTGGCGTAACGTTTTCACCGGATTGCAGTACCCATAACGTTACCAACGTTACTCAAGTAGCAGCACCAGTTCCACCGGTTGCTGGCGGTAGCGGAAGCGGCGGGAGCGCGCACGAAGCCGTATTGGCACACTCAACGAGCCCACACGTCGCTGCAACAAGCACACAGCAGGTACAGGCTCCTCAAGGCGGAGTAGGTGCTGGCGCTGGTGGTGCTGCCCCCGCATCTTTGGGCATGTCATTACTAGGCGTAGTCGGTTCTGTTGGCACCATGGGTGTTGCCCTAGTAATGCGCAAATGGAATGAAGCGTAAATAAAAACAAGCCTATAGCAAAAATGGTTTTTAAGTGGCGGCTGGCCAATGTGCCAGCTGCCGCTTTTCCACTTTACAAATTTAGATAAAAGGCCTTACATGCAACGCTGGCGAGCAAAACATTATACAGTAAGGATATCCCCTTCCAGGACACTGTTTATAACTATAAGGCGGTTTAGGATTGCCAAGTTGCGCCGTGGCAAATCCTTTAAACAAATCGTACTACCGGTCTATTTCTCT
>DATLEQ010000016.1:0-10414 GCA_035525115.1 Candidatus Limnocylindrales bacterium | reverse complement strand
CCCGTGGCCAAAGCCTCTTAAGGCAGATACTAAAAAAGCCGATGAATTTGAAGACCTAAGAACAATTGTCAGCGAAATCCGGTTTATTAGTAGCAGCGTCCAGCTACGAAGGCCACGCTTGTGTCACAGCGGAGACGTATTTATAGCCGAGCAAGCGGACCTCATTAAAAATCTAGCTGGGCTATCGGCAGTAAGGCAGGCTGAGGCAGGCAATGGCTTGCACCTGACGGCTACAGGCCATGCCGGCTGGCTTGACCTGGACACAGCTACCATCCAACGTTTTTTGCGGCAGCTCGCCGACAAGCTGGAAGTATCCAAAAAGTCGGTTTCCCAGCTGGAAAGCCGTTTATCGAGTACTTCCTATGTAAGCAAAGCCCCGAGGGAGCTCGTTGATGAAACCAGGCGGCAGCTGCAAGAGGCTAAAGAGTTATTAGCCAAACAGCAGACCGAATACGAACGTTTTAAACAATAAGCTCCGGTTCTAAAGAACTTTTGATGCGGCCAATAGAATCCTGAGGGCGGTAGTCATCAAACCAGAGGACATGCCAGCCAAACTTTTCTGCCGCCATCAGGTTAGACCGCGAATCGTCAACCAACAATATCTCTTCTGGTGCGACGCCAGCCTTAGCTTGTGCCAACTCATAAATCTTAGGCTCGGGTTTAATAGCCCCCACGACCGAAGAGTCAATAATGGCGGTGTACGGAACGTTAGGCAATATGCCAGCACTCAGCATGGCATCTATAAAACCGGGCATTATGTTGCTAAGCAGCCCCACGCCATAATACTGCTCGGCCCAGCCGACTAAATCATGCATTTCTTTAATAGGGTCTATGGCAGCCAAATAGTACTTTTGCCAATCTAAGCTATCAGATCCCAGCTGCTTGGCCATCGTTTGATTAAATTCCTTTAGGCTCATCTCGCCGCGGCAAACCGCATCGTTATAATGCCAAAAGGTCGTTTCAATCAAGTCCGCCGAGGCACCGGTATCCTGAGCCAGCTCCGTAAAGGCACGGTGAAAAAACCGGACCAGGCAACCGTTAATATCAAAATATACAAACCGCAGGCCGCTTTTAGACCGGTACTTTTTGGCGGGCGGCACGGTAGGTGCCAAATCCCCCAGTAACTCGTTAAGTGACAACCCAAGGGCGGCTGCTATGGCCTGAATCGTAAAGATTGACGGCGCTTTAATGGCACCGCGCTCAATCTTGGCTAGCGTCGAATAGCTTAAGCCAGCTTTATGGCAAAGGTCCTGTTGCGTCAGTCCCGCTTTTTGCCGCGCTTCTTGTAGGCGCTTACCCAGTCCCACCTCATCCATATAGCATTAGAATACTAGTTTTAGCTATAAATACCAAGCTAAAACTAGTATCAAATGGCTAGTGACGATTAGCTGGCTTTAAAGAAAATACCCAGAAGAGTGGCGACAAGCATCATGGCAAATACACCAGCTATGACCGCGACCGTCAGGGCATTTTTGGTATTGTTACCCGTAGAGCGCATCACCTTGCTGTAAACCCAGGCACCAAAGCCAGCGCCCACCAAAAACCCAATCGTAAGATTTGAAAACATTCTCGTAGTTTACCTTATGGTTAGCTTTTCCGCCATGGCGGCTAGGGCAGGGTGGTCAGGCTCACCATTCATGTCTGGCACATATCGGAGTTCGTCACCACTGCTTGCAGGGAAAACTTTTACATGTACATGCTCAGGGGTATCAAAACCTTCAATAATTACACATACGCGGGGCTTCTCCGGAAAAGCCTGCTGCAACTTTTGGGCTACTTTTTTAACAGTAGTCATGAGCGCCAGATAGTCGGGGTCGGCCAAATCAAAAAAGTGCCCGACCTGAATTTTTGGGACCACCAGCACATGACCGGGTTGTATAGGATGTATGTCCATAAATGCCAGGGTGTTGTCATCCTCATAAACCTTATGGCAGGGGATCTCGCCCTTAATAATTTTGGTAAATACCGAATCTTCCATGAATAAGATTATCTCATAGTTTTAAAACAGCCTTCATCCCATAGTCGACAGGTCTTACGAAGGGAGGCACACATGAAAGTAGGCATCATAGGGCCAGGTGAAGGGGCCCAAAGTTTGGGGAAGGGGAATTGCCGATATCGGCCACGAAGTAATGCTTAGGACGCGTGGGTACGATACGGCATGGCTAACACTACCTGGGCACTGGGCACACGCCTTCGCCGCCGTCAATAAATAATTTTGTTTACGTAACGCCGGTTGCTGCTTAGAATTAAGCTTATGGAACTCCTAAAAAGCCTGTTGCGAGGTCTCGCATCCGCTGGCCTCAAGTTAGGCTTGGTGCTGTTAGCCTTCACGTCAGCACTGGTGATGGTCTTTAGTACGTCTGCCGGCGTCAAGCAAGCACTGCGCAGCAGTCAGGTATATGACGCGGCCATTGACGGTATCATTAGTGAAACGGCCCAAAGCCAGGATACGCCTAACGAACAGGCTGCCCGCATAACAGCCCAGGAACCGCAAATAAAACAGGCCGCCAAAACCGCTTTCACGCCCGCCGTCATACAAAATAGTAGCGAACAAATTATTGATGGGCTCTATGGGTGGCTGCGGAGTGGCTCGGACAAGCCCGATTTCCGGGTTGACCTGACTGATGCCAAACAACAATTTGCAGAAGCGCTGGCTGATTCTGCAATTGACCGGGCACAGCACTTGCCAGCCTGTACCTTGCAGCAGGCACGTGAGCTCGCCGCTACAACCATTGACCCTTTCAGCGTGCCCTGCGTACCGCCCGGCTACAACCTAGGTGCCCTGCGTACCAAAGTAGTATCAGACATAGCCAATAACCAGGAGTTTTTGAAGAATCCGGTCATAACAGCCGATAGCTTCCCAAAGGACAACCAGGGCCGATCCGTATTCCAGAGTGCTTCACAGGCGCCTGCCACGTTCCAACTGTTACTTAAAGCCCCCTGGATTATAGCCGGGTTAACGGCGCTCTTTGGGGTGATGCTCTTAACTTTGCACCGCGATAAACGCCGGGGGCTACGGAGCATAGCCTTAACACTTCTCGGGAGTGGCGTATTTTTGCTCGTTGCCTCGTTACTATTTAATTATGCGTTTAAGTCGGTATCACAGCCGAAAGCGCCGCAAAATATCAACGTGCTTCAACAGCCTTTGTGGCATGCTTTTTTGTCTTTGCAGAATTCCGTCACAAACAAACTCCTCTGGTTCGGCGGCATTTATACCGTCTTAGGAGTATTAGGCTTGCTGACTTTGCACTTTAATAACAGGGTACAGGAGCTTCAGGCTGGAGTTGACGCCCCTAGTACGCCCGCGCCCGACACCTCCGAGCTGCCACCGCCAACGAGCTTTCCCCCGGCCTAGGTACCTGGCGGGACATTCGGGTCTGGAATTTTCCTGCATCCGGAAGAGCAGCCCGACAAAATGTATTTCATTTTGCCCGCGCAACGAGAAACCGCGAAGCGGTGTCTCGTTTCCTTGGCGGAGAGGGAGGGATATCGGTTTCACCTCTTCCGCTGCGGCGTACTCGGAGCGAGCTCCTGCGTGCGTCCTCGCTCCACCGAACCTAAGTGTTCGGATCTTTCTCAAAGGGAAACAGCCACGACCTACGGCCATGGCTGCCTCCCTTGGCGGAGAGGGAGGGATTCGAACCCTCGGTGCCTTTTAAGGGGCACACCGCTTTTCGAGAGCGGCACCTTCAACCACTCGGACACCTCTCCGTACCAGACAATTATTATACATAGCTGCCCCAGGCGCTGACACTATTAACTGTTTAACCCTTCATAAGTTAAAAATCTCATAGCTTAACTATAGCCGTACTTTTACCTTAGAAGATGAACGGTCCTTTGACAGTAAGCCCGTAAATAATAAGAGGAGACCCCAAGCGATGAGCAATATCCGCCTTCAAGATTCAGTACAAAACGCCGTAGACAAGTTCATAAATTATATCCCGCAGCTCGTTGGCGCGCTGCTAATTTTACTGCTCGGCCATATTATTGCCCGAGTACTCCAAGGTGTTGTCACCCGAGTTCTAGACAAGATCCGCTTTGAAAGGGCACTTGCCATATCGCCGGCTGGCCGATACGTAGCCCGCTTTGTAGAAAAGCCAGGCAGCTTCATAGGCCGAATCGTCTACTGGATAGTTTTTCTGTTGTTTATTTCTGCCGCTGTCAGTACCCTCAACATTCCCGCCCTTAACATCTTAGTTGCCGGCTTTTACTCGTATATACCTAAAATACTAGCTGCCGCCTTGATCTTCTTAGTAGCCAGTGCCATTACTGCTGGAGCCGAAAAGTTTATTAAGCAAGTATTAGGCGAAGGGCCAATGGCAGGCCTGATTAGCGCCATATTACCAGCCATAACCATGTCTATCGCCGTATTCATGATCTTAAATCAGCTACAAATTGCTAAGGATATCGTTAATATCACCTACACGGCCATTATGGGTTCCTTGGCGCTGGGGTTAGCGCTAGCCTTTGGCTTGGGTGGACGCGACGTAGCAGGCAGAATCTTGTCGCAGGCTTATGATGCTGCCCAAACCAAACAGTTACGAAGTCCGCGCAGCAAGCCTAAACTTTAAGCTGCCCGCTCAAAAGTTTCACGGCTTTCCTGCTCAAGCCTAATCACTGTGTCTAGATCACTCAACCTAGACGGGTGGTTCGCCTCAAATGTTTCATATGAAGCACACCTGACTTGTCCGGCATTATTGCGTTCATTAACGTACCAATATTTCCTAAAGAAGTAGCCCAAATAATTCCAGAACTGTAACGAACGTACCTGGTCCGATAACGGGCGGCCAAACTCATCGCAATTGCCACTGTTAGCCCGGTAAAACTTAGCGCCAAACCAGTCGGACGGCGCAATTGAATCACGTATTGGCGCGCTCAGTAAGTCCAACGCTTCGTCGCAACCGTACTCAATACTAGGCCAGGGTTGGTTACTGTGGTGATGTCCCACCGCAACCGCCACAGGTTTTTTGAATGGTCGACCCCGAAAATAATCTGGAAAGTTCGAGGCTAAGATAATTCGCATGGCCTTATCGGGGTGGTCTCTCATAGCTTCTCTGTGGGACGGCGTCCACAGACGTCCGGATTGGCTATGGCGGGACAGTTCCGAAGGTTTGGCAATATCTTGCAATAAGTCTGCGACCGTAACTGGCACCGGGTCAATGTAGACGCCCGTAACCCGGCTAATTGCTTGACGGTTAGCTTGTGTATCAGGACCTGCCGCAACTGCTTGCACGACAACCAGGCGGTTAGCGTCGGCATCTTCTGGTTTTTCAGGATGCCAAAAGTCCTCCAGCCTGCGAACGGTAGGGTCAATAATGTCATACCCGGCGCCATAACCTGTTAAAACCACCTCCACATGGCTACTTATTACATCAAAGTGCACATCAGGACGCAGTTCGGGCAAAACCAAGCCGGCAGAAAGAGGACATTCTATGGGGGCGGGGGCGTGCATATAAAACCTATCTTATATAATATAATTTCTACTTAGCAATATTATACACCCCTAGTCAAGCGTTTTCAATAAAATGAAAAAGCCGGCTTATAGCCGACTCTTTCATTGGTGTGCCCGACAGGATTTGAACCTACGACCTTTGGTACCGCAAACCAACGCTCTATCCAGCTGAGCTACGGGCACGAGCAAGGAACAGATCAGAATTCTAACATAAAACAGGGGTACTAGCTAGTCTCTGCATTCGGGAAGAGCAGACGAGTAAGCGGCTTAGCCACTTACCAGCGCGATGAGGAGACTTTTAGGCGTCCCATCGTTAAAATCGGACTTTGCGCATAAGGCGGTCAATAGGGTCATGGGCACGAATTTCATTAGGCAAAAAGCTACCCAAGAAGTGCACAATTTTTTCTTCCTGTTCGGGAGGAAAGTAAAGCGTAATGGGGGTCGTGAAACGCTTGAACTGAAATATCTGGATTGACCTAAATACATCTTCTTGCATGACAGCAAAAGACCTGAGCTGTTCATAGCCATAGAATTTATTGCCGATATGTATCCCCCCAGCGTCCAGGCCATATGGCAGGGTTTGCGGACGACGGGCGCCGGCGACGGCAAACAATGCCGCGACCACTATTATGACAATGCCGTTTATTGCGTCATGGGTCAGCAAATAGATCAGCCCCGCCATAAGCCCGGCGATACCGGCAACTGCCAGAAACCAACTAGCCCTTTTTTCGTGATCAATGTATTCGGAGGCGGTCCAAGTTATAGGTTCCAGCGGGTCCTCAGAACCGTCTGACCCCTCCCTGTATGCCCAGCTAGCTGGAGTGGGCTCCGGCCCTTTGGGTTCGGTTGTCTGTGCGGCAGCCGCCAAGGCTGAGGTTGGTTCGGGCTGGCCGTTATCCGACTGGTTACCAGATTGGCTTTCAGGTGTCATAAGCTCTCCCGGTTGCATAAGCGTATTGTACCATCTGGCCGGCGGATTATCTGCAAGAAGCTAGCCGTATATCCCTTATATACAAAAATCTGCTATAATTTTCATCTGTTAGCACGGAGGAGTACCCAAGTGGCTGAAGGGGATGGTTTGCTAAATCATTAGGGGGGAGCAATCTCCCGCGAGAGTTCGAATCTCTCCTCCTCCGCCAGAATAAAACGACTTGGCCTCGGCCAGGTCTTTTTATTCTGTGAGAGATCCGAACTCTCGCGGTCGACAGCTTCGCTGGCGATTAGCGAGTGTTCGGTGGAACGAGGACGCACGCAGGAGCTAGCTCCGAGTACGCCGCAGTGGAGAAGCGCAGCGCTATCTCTCCTTGTATTAACAATAGAAAAAGCCCGGCGCCATCTGTCACACCGCAGTAGATCTCGCACCCTGCGAGTACACTTATGCTAAAGTAGCCCTATGAACCTGCAAAGATTTGCATCCATAACTATAGCCCTAATTATTTTTCATATATTTGCTTTTATAATGATTATCGCACTATTCCCAAGCTTTCAGAATGGATTTGACTTTAATCTAAACTACACCGGGACTACCTTACTTATTATGCTTGATGTTGTAGCGGCCATAATTATGATTAAAAATATCGTGAAACCTTTTGCCCTAATTGCATGCTGCATTATTTTTTATTTAATAGTGTACCTATTTTTTTCTTAATCCAGGGTAAGCTTAAAGTATCTAGCCAAAGCTAATTTGACTTCTTAAAATCAAAAAAATATGAGACACTGGCATGGTTCCACCCCTTTAGTTTAACTAGCTATTATGGATGGTTTGGTAGATTTCTAAATCAAGGAGTCGGCTTGGCCGCTCCGACTGTTTAGAAATCTATAAGGAATGAGCGATGAAAGTTGGAGCTAAGCAAAGCCTTTGCTTACGGAAACTGTAAACGATCATGACGTGGAGAGGTGACCGAGTGGTTGAAGGTAGCAGTCTTGAAAACTGCCGTGCCGGCAACGGTACCGAGGGTTCAAATCCCTCCCTCTCCGCCAGAGAGAAAGATCTGAGCTGCTGGTTCCGTAAAGCGAGACGAGCTTAAGCCATGCTACTATAATCCCATGGAACCAAATGCCCTCGGTACTCGGCCAGAACCTCATAATGATGTAACTTCCGGTCTTCCGCCCAGCCCAACCGAGCCGACTAAGCAGCCTGGCAACAAAAAGAGGTTGATTATAAGTATTGTTACCGGTCTGGTAGCCCTGGGGCTGGTTTCGCTTTTGGTAGCCCGGCAAACTATTAAGTCCAACCTGAGCAAGGCCGTCCAAGAAGGTACTCCTTCCTCGCTTAGGCAAAACTCAACTCCTAAAGAGGTGGAGCAGCTATTTGTTAACCCGGCCGATAACAGCAAAACGCCGCTGAACCAGGCCGACTACTACGAGGTTGCGATTGACAGCACGCAAACATACTATGGCAACGTTAACAAAATTAACGATGAATATTTGCGGCTAACCCACTTTTTTTATAAAAACGGCGGGGCATTGACCTTTGGAGGCAATGAGTTACATGGCCCCGAGCAAGCTACCTACGTCAGGGCAGCTAAAGTTACTAAACTCCAAAAATTGGCGGCCACCAGCCAGGAAAGCGTGGGCATGGCTGAATACCTCAAAGCCCATAACACCACCCCTTCGGACGCGTACCCAAAACCAGACATTAATAGCTACCTAAAAGCCGACCAGCTCCAAGCTTTCTTCTTTGCGGATGGCACCGCCTTCTTTGCTAAGGCATCAGGCTTAAGCGGAAATTTCCTGGCCGGCAATAACCATGTGTACGTACTGAGGGCGGCGGATGGAATCAACCCCAACGGCAGCACCAGCACCCAAACAAGCTTAGTCCTGGCGACGCCGGAACAATATAAGGACCGGGCTGCAGCTGACCTGCTTTATTGGCAAAACTTGAAACAAGATAGCCAAGTGTCAAAAGCTATTAGCTTATTTGAAAAACAACAGCCGCATTAGCCCGTATAATCAGTTTATAGCAAAAATCAAGCCCTAAGCTTGACATATTAACTAATCTATGATAGATTAGTACAGTCACTTAAACACAAATATGCAGCCTAAAATAAACCCAGAATTGCCATCAGCCACGCCAACCCAACCACCGGCCGCGAACGCCGTGCCTTTTGATTGGAAACAGCACGGTACTGCGCCTTTGCTGGAAACTGTCCTGCCGCCCACAGCGACTCCAGACAGATACGCCTGGACCCAAGTCGGAAAACCATCAACGATCCCCGGGGATCCCGCTGAAACTGCCCGCTCCGATGCAGCTTCTATAGACACATCCCATGTTAACCAACAGCTAGGCGATGCCTCTCCGGCGCCAAGCATGCATGTTGACCGTGCACCACGCAGAATAGGCCAAAAGCTATTAGCTACCACATTGGGAGTAGGCCTGCTGGCAGGCGCGGCCTTATGGGCACGAGGCGGTGGGGGCGACACTCCATCTGCTGCTACAGCTGACAGGCCGGTGGCCACTGCCAGCCCCGCGCCGCAAGCCGCCCCCAGCACGGCCCCACCTAACACAGAAACAAGCCTGCCCACGACCATCGCTCAGGGCGCAGAGGTGAAGTCTTTGCCAACTTCTCCGTCCACGACAGCTACTACCGCACCTAAGCCAGCCGTAGCCGCTGAGAAGGCCGCAAGCCCAAGCTCAACCATCACGGCCCCAGCAGAGGCCAAAACAGCCGAAAAACGCGTTCTGGCGGATGAAGAGGTGCAAAAAATAATTGCCAACACCAAATATGAAGGCCTAGCTGGCCACAGCTTTGACGTGGCCGCCGACTTTACCACCGACGCCGCCCGCTATGTGGTTATTAATCTTGATGGCTGTGAATCTGCCGTACCCTTAAAAGAACTCCAAAATGACATAAACCTAGCCGAGGCTGACGCCGCCAAAGGCTCGTCTTTTAGTACCAAAGTTCAGTTGGGGCCAGGCGTAAGCAAGCTGGTAACGTTCAAGGCTAGCCCATCTAAGCTCACCCGTGACGGCACTGATACACGCTACATTATTTATGCAAATTCGGAACTAAAGATCCTTACCGGGCCTTCATATAAGGACTTTAAAGACAGCTCTACCATTAGTATGCCTGGCAAGCACATGAATGTGACCTTGATTAAGAACCACTCTGCCAAAGATAAGGTAGATGGTATGCCCGCCAACAGCTTTTACGCAGGCGCCGAAGCTCGCCAGACCACAACGTGGTTTGATTTAGACGTGGCATCCGAACATGAGATTGACCAAGAAAGGCCTGACATGAGTTATGTTACGTCTAGCACCAACCTTCTGCAGCAAAAGGCAGACCTAGTTAATATCGGCCGCGAAGTTTATATCAACTCGCTGGCATACGCGCAGGAATCTGCCCGTGCCGGCGTGCCTTACGCACAATACAAAGAGCAGGCTCTAAGGATTCCGTTGCGGGCTTATGCCGCCCAGGCCAGTGTTTTCTATATAGCCGTAAGCGAAGCCCAGTACAATTCGTTATAGCCTAAACACTTACGCATGGGAAGCTTCTTACCGCCACCGCTGGTTGGTTCCGCCATGGCAGGTCCAGATGATCAGCTTGGTCTCGTTGCCGGTACCGCCACCGTAGGCGTCCAGGCATTTGCCGCTAGCTACTGAACGGATAGTACCGTCAGTGTTGCGGTTCCATTGCTGGTTGGCTTGGAAGTGGCAGGGGTAGATGATGATGTCGGCGCCATCGTGGGTAGCGCCGCCACTGACGTCAAGGCACATGTTGTTGCTGGTCTGGATGCCTTTGTTGCCCAGGAAGGTCCACTTTTGGGCGGCACTGCCGTTGCAGTCATAGAGCTGGATCGGGTTGAGGGCCGTGAAGCGTTGGCCGGGGACGTCTACGCAGCGGCTGCTGCCGACGCCGGTGATGGCTTGGCCGGTGGCAGTGCTCGTGGGGGCGGGGGTGACCGGAGTGGGGGTGGGTGTTGGGGTTGGGGTTGGGGTGGGTGTCGGTGTCGGGGCGACGG
>DATLEQ010000011.1:0-7539 GCA_035525115.1 Candidatus Limnocylindrales bacterium | reverse complement strand
TGGAGTCTAGAGGTACCGACTATTTGGCCTAAACCCTGCAGCCGTCATATTTATTACCGGTAGATGTAATTCTGGAAAGTGCCGGCTGATACCCAACCGCTGTAGCCCACGCGGCCCCAGCCTGCCAACCCGTTCATATCGGAATATTTAATCATCGTTCCGTCTTCTGAAACGGCTTCTACGTATGCGACGTGGCCAAGGTAGCTCTGGCGGTCAGATTGAGCCACTGCACCGGCACGCGGTACGGAGGAAACCGTCCAACCGCTGGCACGGGCACCGCTGTCCCAGGTATTAGCGTTACCCCAGTTTGCCGGCACTGCCACTTTGGTTGCTACGTAATACGTACACCAGCCGTAATCATAACCATTGCGGCCATAAATAGGCGCGCTGCCGCCCCAGGCAAAGCCACTACTATAATAACTATAAGATGACGCGCTTTGGACAGGAGCGGCTTGTATGACACCGTTAGGGATGAGGATTTGTTGCCCAACCTTTAGGCCTTTAATCTCCGCGTCATTAAAAGAGACCAGTAGGTCCTTGTCGGCTTTATATTTTTGCGCCAGGTTATCAGGGGTATCACCTTGTTTGACTGTATAAACGATGCCATTTTGACCAGCCGGCGGCAATACTAATTGCTTGCCTACGGGTACCGTATTGCCGTTTAGGCCATTGCTCCAGCGTACGCTGTCAGACGATACGCCGGTTTTAGTGGCAATTGCACTGATAGTATCTCCCTCTACCACGACATAGGTTTGTATGTCCTTAACGGATGGTAGGGCGGCCGATACAACCTGAGGCTTTGCGACTACACTATTGTCAGCAGGCGAGCTAGCACCTGTAGCTGTAATGGAATCCGCATGGTTCGCCACTGAGGTGGCTTCGGGCAGCCCCGTAATGTAAGCGACGTGCACCGCGATGTCAGCTGACGAAACTTGGTCAAGGGGGCCAGTTGCGGCGTCCGAAGACAAGGGGCTAGTCACACTGTTGTGGCGGGATGATTGCCCAGCCGAAGGAGATTTGGCTACAAAGAATACAACTACCACCAGCAATGCTAAATTGGCAGTTAGCAAGCTAAAACGTATTAATCGCTTACGTGAACGCAAAAAGAACTTTTGCAGTTTACGCCGTGAGGATCGTTTGACATTTTGACCAGCAGAAAACCTGCGGGTAAGTGTCGGTGATTGAGTACGAATATACAGCTCCGGTCCCGAATAATCGGGTTACTCTGTTAATTGACGTAGTTGTTGATTGTAAGAAGTTAAACCGTCTTACGCCTTACTTATTATTCAATAACAGGGATAACCGCTTTTCTATCCAGGCTATTACCCCTGTTAGTAAATGTGCGAGTTATCCATAAGAATATACCAAAATCATAAGCCAAATACAAGTCTTCTTGGCATTCGTACCCCTGTAGGCTTTAATTACAAAGCGTTTTACAGTGGGCTTTGGTTAGTGCCTCATGTTCTTCCAAAGTATGGGAGAAATACGTCTTGCCATCATCACCCGCCACAAAGAATAAATAATCACCCGTACCCGGTTGGGCCACGGCGGCTAAGGATGAGTCCGAAACATTACTGATCGGCCCCGGCGGCAAGCCAGGATGAAGCCGTGTGTTGTACGGTGAATCATACGTCACCGATGCTTCTTGCTCCGCTTTGAGCGCCCCATAAAAGGCTGTAACATCAGAGCCTAGCTGCATGTTTTCACGGAGCCGCCGCAGAAACACCTGCGCTACAGTCGGCTTATCCGCCGGGTTACCCACCTCTTGCTCAATTATGGATGCCAGCACCACACCTTCGTGTACATTTAAGTTTTGTTTTACAAAGGCAGCCCGAACTTCTGGCGTAAGGTGTTTTTGCATTTCATCCAGAGAGGCACGGATAATGGTCTCTGGCTTGGTGTTAGCAGTTTTTTGAAACGAATCAGGGTATAAATAGCCTTCGAGGTTTGCGCCTGTCGGCTTGTCGGCTAAGGCTGGGTGGTCAGCATACAAGGTAGGGTCCAAGGCCGCATCTACGGCCTCGGCCGAAAACCCACCGTTATTAATGAGGGAGTTGCGTATTTGGTCTAAACGCTGGCCAGGCAAGATGGTCACTAAGTCCGTGGCCACTTTGCCCTGCGTAAGCACAATGACAATTTCTTTTACCCCCTGGTTCGGACGCAGCGAGTAGGTGCCTGCTTGCAGTCTATTCCGCAGGTTATGGTTATAAATATACCGCTCAAAAGCCCACGACGATTTAATAAGGCCTTGGTCTTGCAGTTTTTTTCCAATTTCCCTGACTGTAGCACCTTGTGGGATTGTTACTGATACGGCACGCTGTGAGGCGCTGACGGGCTGCAAGCCCTTATTATAGGTCCTATATACGGCCATAGAAGATATAATAAGCCCTACCAAGGCTACCGTTAACAGTGTTAGCCATAATTTAGTTAAACTGCGCTGGCGCTTATCTATATCGTAACGCTTCATGCAGGCGCCTTAACAGAGCTTATATAGTCGTCTAATATATAGCACGCCGCCAGGGCGTCTATGTCTCCCTTTGCGTAGGGCTTGCCGCTGGCTTTCAAGGACGTTTCTGCCTTAATGGAGGTTACGGCTTCGTCCTGCCAATGTATTGGCAGGGATAGGTGCCGGCCTAATTCTTGGCCAAAGAGGCGGACAGCTGCGGTTTGGGCGGTTTCTTGGCCATCTAGTCCCCTAGGCAGGCCCAGTATAATTCGGCCAACATCACGCTTGTCTACAATCTCTGACAAACGGTCCCAAAAATCCGGCTGGCTCCTAAGCAGTGTAGTTATTGCCACAGGCACGCTCACCTCGGCATGGGCCCAGGCTATACCAACACGCTCGCCGCCTATGTCCAGTGCTAAAAAATTATTGGCTGCTATCATTCTGTTCAAAGGTTATGGTTATGTGGCTCGTCTTCTTGGGTGTAGAGTGTACCCAAAATGGGCTATATTTAATATCCACCTCGCGAATACCCGGGCGAGCCTGAATCAAGGCCTGGGTAGCACCTTTCTTCTTGCCGGCTATTTCTTTCTTGATCCCCTCGGCGTCTAGTTGCGCCCCAGCGACCGACACGGCCTGAAGATGGAACTTCACGCGTGAGGGCGAGGTTTTATCAGTTACCCGCAAAGCTGCCTTACCCAGGCCATTATCTTGAATGGTTTGTTTGCTATTATCAATATGTTTTTTAACATTATCTTCTACTAATTGTTTAAGGTCATCCTGCTTAACACCAAGCTCCGTATAGGCGATACTGACGCTGACGTTAACATCACTGCCCGCTTCATTAACGCTGGGCGTACTGATAATAATCGGCGCCCCTCCAGCAAACGTCTCTGTAAGGGGTAAGGCGTTATCGGCTGTGAACAGGCTTTTGAGCTCCGCTGTAGCAGCCGCGTTTAAGCGGTCGGTAACCTTTTGTTTGGCGTTATCTATGTCTTCCTGGCTGACAATCTGGACAATCTTGCTGGTGCCGCCTTTCATATCCGAACCTGCCGCGGTTACATTGGCGGGGCTACCGGCAATTTGATATGAGCGCGCACCCAGGTTATAACTATCGCCGCCATTCTGGGCAACGACGCTTACTGTATGGGTGCCGTTTTTATCACACACAAACCCGCCGGGCGTAAACGAATACGAGCTCTTGGGAACGCTTACCGCTTCTGTGCTTAAAAAATTAAACGTACCGGAACTAAAAGTAGTATTGGCACTTAGGTTTACAATATCCGGGCTGCAATTAGTAATGGTTATTTTACCGGTGGCTTTAGTGCCTTCGTCGCGTTTGCCGGTTGCCGGCACCTTCTCGGTGTTGGTTTTTTTGAGTTCTTTTTTAAGTCCCGGCACTACCAGCTGGTCAATACTAACCGCCTTGGCGTCCGTGTTTGCAATTACAGTAAGGTCGGTTGCTACGCTCGTGGTATCGGTTTTGATGACAATCTTGGCTTTGGGCAAAACAACAAATGCAAAAATGCCCCCAATAATCAATAACAATAACAGGGCTACTCCGGCAAACAATAGTAAACGGAACCGGTCAAAATCAGGCACACGAAGCTTTTTGTTGAGCGGCTTAGCGGCGCCGGTAGCTGCTGACGCAGCAACCGCAGCGTCGCTCTCACTATCGTTATCCAGTTCAATTGTTTCTTCGGCAGCCGTTTCGCCAGCAAGCACACCCACAGGCGTGTTAGGGTCAGGCATAGCATCGACTGGCTCAGCATCGGCACCGTCCACTGTGATGGCGTTATCATTTTGGGCAGGAGCTACAGGCACAGCCGGCTTGCTCTGCAGGGTTTTGGCCACATGCAGGCCTACCGCGCCAGCCAATGGCAAAAGGTTGTTGTCTGACGTAATAAGCACCAAATTCTTTTTGGCCTCAGAAGCGGTGCGTTTTAGGAGCTTCAGGTTAACTACAGACTGCAAAACCGATGAGCGCTTGGGCAATACCAAGGCTACGATTTTAGACTCTGAAGCCCGCATTTTATCAATTATGGCCGTAATCTCGTCTTCGGCGTCTATATAAATAGTATCTTTAGAAGCGGGGCTACTCATATCTGTAACATCCTGTCTATTCGCTCTTTGACAGAGCCTGATTTGTACGTACTGTCTTGCATTTGCAGGGTATCACACCCCACCCTAAGCAACCCCATAGCGGTTATGAACGTGTGGTCGTTAACATTACCGGTCCGGTCGGTCACTCCAATAACTTCACCAGGCTGAATATGTTTAATAACTGGTTTGCGTGTAAACGGCAGCTCACGGTGCCAAGGCGATTGTTCTAGCTGGTCCATGAGCATGTCCAAAGATGAACCACCGCCGCATAGCAATACCTGGTGCGGCAAATGCTCCAAGCCGGTAAATTCGCCCAGGGCTAGTTCAATACCACTCGTCCATACGTTAAGTGTCTTTTCCAGGGCACGTTTAACTGCCGCGGTTTTGCTGGGCGGCAGACGGTTGGTTCCTAGTGCCAATTTATAATCTTCGGCTTGCGTAAAAGGTATTGATAGTTCGCGTTCCACTGATCGGGTAAAAGCACGGCCGCCAATCCCAAACATTTTGGTGCCTTGTACGCCGCCGTCATGCAAAACTGCGATATCTGTGGTGCCACCGCCTACGTCCATAAGGATGGCGTTCATGCTGGCGTTGGGGTCATTGCCGATGACCGAACGCGCCACGGCAAACGGCTCGGCCGCAACAGCCACCAAGTCCAGGTCAAGTTCTTGGGCAGTGCGTTCCAGGGCCCCAATATGGATCAGCGGCGCGAACGCCGTATAAAGCTGCACCACGATTTCTTTGCCCTGGAACCCAACAGGGTTAGTAACAGGATAGCCGTCAATATCTATGCGTACGAGGGCGCTGTTGACCAGTCGGATTTCTACGTCCTTGCCACCAAGCTCCCATGCCAGTTGTTGCTTGGCCCGCGACATGGCCCGCTCCTGGACAAGTTTGATAATTTGTTCCGTTTCCTCTATATCCAGCTGCTTACTGGGATTTTTACGGCGGACCCTCACTGTCGTCGTTGTGCCCTTTACCAACTCCCCGGCTATACCTATAACCGCCGTACGCACACTAACCCCGGCTTGCTGCTCGGCCGCGTTTAAGGCTGCGTCACAATTGCGGACTACCCCTGCAATGTCTGCAATTGCCCCTGCTTGCATGTCAGTCAAGCCTTGGTGCTGGCGCCCTACGCCTATAACTACCAACTCGTCCCCGTCTATCCGGGCAACCAGGGCTTTAACAAACTCCGTCCCAATATCCAGGGCAACTATAAATTGCTCTTTGCTGGATTTATTTGTTTTGGTGCGGCTAACAATAGCACTTTTCAGGCTCTTAACTTTATCAAGCATAATCTTTTTTATTATAGCATCCTGCCATAAGGGATTAGTCGCCCAGTTTTTCTATTGGAATAGTTTTCCCATTATCTGTACGCCAAAACCAGCGCCTGGCAGTGCAGATACCTGCCATTGCCATGGCAAACTCGTCTTGTTTGGCCCGTTCATCTGGAGGCCAGGCTACAGAGCCTCCTTCGCAAAACGGGTCGCTGGTACCCGCACATGCAGCGTACGGTTCGGGCCCCCCACCCTCACTATCCCGGCAGCCCAGCGTGATTGCCTGTCCACGGTTCATAAGGTACCTGTACGCCGCAATGCACGGCGGCAGTAGTACTGCGTCTGGCGGAACTTGCTCGGGGCCACTCATGGCTTTATTGTAAAACGGCTTTAATACGGCGGATACCGGCGGATGAACTTTCTTCTTTTATAACCTTAAACCGCTTGCCATCCTCTGCCAACTGGGCAGTATGGTCTACGTGCGGGCCGCCGCAGATTTCAAAGCTAAATGGTTTGTCGGCGCCGTCGGCAATCATTTTGTAAACCTTGACCGTGTCGCCGTAACGGTCACCAAACTGGCCTAGTGCGCCCTTTTCGTCTATCGCGACCCTGGTAGGATACTCTTCCCACGACACTTTTAAATCTTTGGTAATTTGATCGTTTACGATGTCTTCTACTTGCTTGATTTGCTCTGGGGTCATTTTTTCGGAGTGGCTAAAGTCAAACCGCAGGCGCTCCTCGGTAATATTACTGCCATTCTGGACTACGTGGCTGCCCAGTATATCGCGCAGGGCTTGGTACATAAGGTGCGTCGCGGTGTGGTACTTTTTATGCTGCATAGTCTGCCCGCCTAGACCACCCTTGAATGTACCCTTGCTCGATGTTTGGGATTGCAAGCGCTGTTTTTGCATAGCCGCCTCAAAACTATCCTTCCAATCTTCGGTTATTAAAATACTCTGCTTATATATCTCTTCTATGCATAGTTCGTATGGAAATCCATATGTATCATATAGTTCAAATATATCTTTCCCTGTGATGATGCCCGTTACACCGTCTTCAGATAATTCATATCCCGACATAGACCTTCCTTGTTCATCAACCCCTAAATTCTCAAAATATTTGCCATTTTTCGTCAGCAAATACTTTTTCTGATTACTCTTGATTTTAAGTATTTTCAACCCTTTGCGTAAAGTCTGGCGGAAGACTTTTTCTTCTTTTACTAGTATGTCGATTACTTTATCCCGATTATTGGCAACTTCTGGAAAATCATTTTTATACAAGTCCGTAATCACGGGTACAATTTGTTCCAAAAAGTTTTGTTCTACGCCCAACTCAAAGGCATAGCGAATGGCGCGACGGATTAGGCGGCGCATAACATAGCCTTGCTCTTTGTTGCTGGGCACGACACCATCCACAGCTAGGAACGTGGCCGCCCGCAAATGGTCGGCAATAACACGCATACTTTCGGTGTAGCTGTCATAGTTTTTGCCGCTAATTGCTTCCAGCTTTTCCACAATCGGGAGCATTAAGCTAATTTTGAACACGTCCGGATTATGGATAGCAGCTACGGCAATACGCTCCAGGCCGCCGCCAAAATCCACATTGGGTTTAGCCAGCGGCTCAACACCGTCTTGGGTGCGCTTATAGGCCATGAATACGCTATTAGCTATTTCTAAAAACCGGCCGCAATCACAGTTAGGATGGCATTGCTGGCCC
>DATLEQ010000059.1:0-12783 GCA_035525115.1 Candidatus Limnocylindrales bacterium | reverse complement strand
TTGTTCTCCCGGCAAGCTTTCCAGCATGGCCGCAATCAGGCGCAGTAGGTCGTCTTTAGCCGCTCCGGACTGTATGTCTTGGTTGGGTCCTGGCCCCTGAGGCTTCCAGTTAGGGGCATTTAGGATGATGTTTATTAGCTGCTGTCTGGTTAGGCCGGCATATTTACCATAACTAAAATTTCCACCCCCGCAGCTCGAGGTGGCACCGCCCGGACTGGCTTTTGCGCCGCTGCCAAACTGTGCCATTCTGTCGCGGGCAAACCCAAGACGTACCGTGTCAGATGCGTCTGGGGCGTGTCGTTCATATTTTGTCTCAAATGAAGCCGTAGCCTCTTCTACGGTCTTGGTTTGCTTTAAATGGTCGCCTGCGGGCTTTTCGGGTATTTCGCTTTTGCCTTCCAGCTGCTCCCATAAAAGCGTTAACTGAAAACCCAGGTCATTTGGAGCCATGCCTAATCGATTGGCTGCCGGAAGAATCTTGGTGCCTGGTGTAAACTGCACGATTCCATAGCCTGTGTCACTTCCTGCTGGCGGGGTATCGTCAAGGCTGGAGGGTTGGCCTTGCTGGGATGTTTCATTTCTCGTATTTTTTTTGCCATATTGCACCAGCCTTGGTTCATAATGCGACTCGGCTTCCATATTGCCCATGACTCCGGCTGCTTGCCACGGTTGCAGGCGACCCGGTGCGGTCAGGAAATTCCAGACCTTTTCCGCATTATTATTACCATCTAAGTTTGCCGAACAACTGGCAGCAACCCTGTCACAGTCATTGGCCACGAAATGTTCCGATGTCTGGTAGATGCTCTTTAAGTCGCATTCCGGTAAGGCTGCCACCGTACCGCCAATTAAAAACTGGGACATGAGCCCTAACAACAAAACCGCAATACCACTCTTTCGTTTTATGCTTGCCCATGACGTATCCATTATTTTCATATGCAGTTATTGCCCTGGGTCAAATTGCGTATCGCTTGGGTCCAAAACCGAATCTGTGAACAGTGCGCCAGCACTGGTGATGGCGGCAGACTCAAGCCGACAAGGATTGGTGACCGTATGTTCCTGCACGGCCGTATCCGGATTCTCGAACTGGGCATTTTCTACCCAGTCTGTATCTTTATTTTTGCAGTATTCTTCGGTGTACTGTTCCGGGTCGGCCGTAAGCGCCGAATCATTTAAGGGGTAGCCATACTGGCTGATACCAAAAGGATCATTCGTGATGGTGGCTTGAGCCAACACCCGTTTACCAGCCATCACACTGCCGAGTATCTTAAATGAAGCTGTCAGGGGGTTGGTCAACCTTGTCAGCGCCATACTGGCAGAGGATAAATTCGTGGGCAGCGCCACGGCTACCTGCGAAATTAAGGATCTGGGCTCTTCTGTGTCGAGTAACCGTGCCAACACGGGTCTCTGGGATAGCCTGATCCTTGCCATTTCACTCTGGCCATCAAGAATGGCGGCTTGTTCGCTGGGAGTAATAAGCTTGCCACCTAGCCCATAATGCGCAAAGTAATTGCCTGCAACATCAGCCCCGCCGATATCCATATTTACGCGCCTGGCTCCGCTCATATCCGAAAAGGGGTCGGGTATAAGGTGGTCGGCAACGGCTTGCATAAATGGTGTGATAAGTCTGCCTACAAGCTCGGCCGCTTGGGGGTACCCCGGAGTGTGTTCAAGGGCAAAGTTCAGAGCAGCACCCCCCAGGTTAGCCACGAAGTTTACGATGACTCCCAGCGTTCCGTGCCATGCTTCTGCCAAGTAAGTTAAGCTGTTTAATGGCGGTTGGCTAAATGCTTCCGAAAAGTCAGTTATAGCGTTATGGCTCGTCAAGCTCTCCTCTTTGCATATCAGTTTGCCAGCCTCCGGCGGCTTGCCGTTATCGCACGTATAACCCGTAAGCTCCGGATCGTCCGTGCTTTGGGCGCTTGCAACCGGATTGACCCAGTCAGAAATGGCAGATTGCGGGTTAGGGTCTTCGCCAAATAAATTACCATAAAGCGGGCTTACCTCGGCAGGCTGGCCTTTATGGTTGTCGCTGGCATCAGCACCGAGCATATTAATAGCCGATCCCAAAAGTGCAACGTCCACATCGCCGCTTTTTGTCTCGTCAGCGAGCGAGCGGTCCATCATATATAAGCCTACCATGGCCGTAGCGTTGGTCATATAGACCCAACGCCGGTATTTGCTTCCTAGGCTTTTTGCTTGTACGGTCAGATTTGCTACCGTATTTATCCACCCAATAACTGGCAAGGCTTTGTCAGCTGCCTGGTTAATCGATTTAGCAGACGCCTCCTTAAACACTTTTTCAACTAAATACTTTCTAAAGCCGCCCGCCAAATACTTGTCAGACTCTTTAATTAATTTTTCAATAGCCTCCTCGCCGGCCTGTTTGCTGCCAAAACTCCGTCCATATTGGGCTATTTTTTCATCTAGGCGCTTTTGGAATTTATCGCGCTTTTCACCATCTTTGCCATTGGTATCATTGGCGTCGCAGCCACCGGCTATCACGCACTCAAACAACAAGCCCAAATAATCACTTCTAGGCGTAAGTACCCTTTCGGCGAGCATCACCTTAGCCGCCCGTGCCTCATTGCCTTTCCAGTTGGCAAACCCGTCCCGACGTTCGCAGGCAAACATACAGCGCTTAACGCCATATTTGCGCTCCAATAACCGGCCAACTTTAAAGCGATAAAGCACTCTGGTAAAACGTGCCTCATTCTCAATGGCAGCCATCCACTTGGCTCGAACTTCCGAGCGACCTACGCCATCTATGTCTCGTAACTCTACAACTTCACCAGTTTTTAGCTTCGTAATGTCGGTTTCTATCTTATCAATCTTCATAATATAGGTAGTGTTGCCCTTTAGCTCAAATTCGATACCATACTTTTCGGCTAATCGTCCCTCTAAATTGGCGTCCCGCCAGCCGTTATAGAGATTGGCTAATTTTCCACTGCTGCCATCCACAAGCGCACAGCTTTTACTGACTTTAGTTTTAGGGCAATTTGGCCCCAGGCCGGGCAAGACTTTCTTTTTTATATAATCGCTAAAAAGCCTCTCGGTCCGCCGTTCAACAGCTGATTGGCTGGTGCCAAAGAAGCGAGTCTGAAGGTTCTCGACCAGGTTATTGATTTTTAAAGGCAGCATCAGCATAAACCCAATTACCACGGTTATAATGGTACCGCCTGCCGCCCCACCTATAATTTTCTGGTTCCGGCTTAGGTTCAGGCGTCTTTTGGGCTTCTTGCCATCCTCTTCCCTGTAAGGGATTTCGTCATTATCTGCCACCTGCGAGCTTAAGGCGTTGAGGCGGTCTTTTTCGTCAGAAGTAAAATCAGCGCCGTGCTCCTTTTCAAGGTCGTCTACGCTGGTTTCTTCTTTTTCTTTCAGATCCGAATCACTCACGGACAACTTGCCTTTGCTTTACAAACTATTATAACCCGGGTGTCAGACGATTCTGCAAATCGATCGTTCCCTGCGGCTGGTTAAACTCGCCTTGCTGAATTTGCTCGGGGTTGGTGGTAATCAGCCCTGCTTCGGTGGGGCTGGCGGTTATCTGGATGTGCACGTGGTTTTGGCCGGCAAAGAACAAGCCTTGCCCAACCGGGAATTGGCTGAGCCGCTTCTTTTCCTCGCTGGTCAGCTTAAACGTATCCGCCAACACATCCACTGCAGACGATGATTGCTTGAGCAGAATCTGCATACTGGCGTTGGCCACAATGGCCCGGCCCATGCGCGATCCCATAAAGTCTTCTACGTCCTGCGTAATCGTGGTAATGCCCAGGTTATACTTACGGGCCCGCTTAGCGAGGGAAAACATAAAACTGGCAGAATCTTCATATTTCATAAGCTGCCAGGCCTCGTCCACAATGAGCATCCGCTTTTTTTGGTCAGACTTAGTTTTGTTCCAGATAAAGTTAAGCACGATATACATGGCTACCGGCCGCAGCTCGTCCTCCAGGTCGCGAATGTTAAACACCACCATTGGGTTATTGATGTCTATATTACTCTGCTGGCTGAATATGCCGGCAAATGTGCCAGTCGTGTACTTGCGCAACCGCTGCGCCAGCTGTGGGCCGGTACCGCCCATGTGTAGCAGTGTGTCATATAAATCAGCAATGGTGGGGGGTTGGGAGTTGTGGGTTAGCGGATCGTTGGTAATACCGGCTTTGGCATAAGTTTCAATCAGGGCCGCGTCCAAATCAGCCTCTTCGGCTGGTGCCAATGCCGGCATGGTGACGGCGCTGCCCCCTTGTATTTGCGCCTGTGCGCCGCCCATCATCAGCCTCAGCAGGCCATGCAGCGTAATCAGGTTACTGCGCAGCGCATTATCGGCTTCTTCTGTGTCTACGACGTGCGGCAGGTCAAACGGGTTGATCCGTGTGGCCGAATTTAGGCTCAGGCGCACATACGCGCCGCCAACTGCCTCTGCCATGCGCTGGTATTCGTTTTCGGGGTCAATAATAAAGATTTCGGTGCCATACATCATGCTGCGCAAAGCTTCGAGCTTAACGGTAAAGCTCTTGCCGGCGCCCGACTTAGCAAATACTACAGAATTACCGTTTTCCAAACTAAAGCGGTCAAAAATGACCAAGCCCGAGTTGTGCATATTGATGCCGTAAAGGATGCCATTGTCCTGGGTTAAGTCGGCGCTGGTAAACGGAAAGCTGGTGCTTAAAGCCCCGGTACTAAAGTTGCGCCTTATCTGCAACTGGTCGCTAAACTGTGGCACCGTACTGTTAACGCCTTGTTCTTGCTGGCTGGTCGCAGGCTTGGAGTAAACGAGCTGCTGCCCCAGGACAGACTCTACTTTGTGTGCCACAAATTCCAGCTCGTCCATTGACGAGGCGTAAATGGTAAAGTACAGCCCCAGGCGGAAGAACCGCTCTTCGCCGACCTGCAATTTATCGCGCATCTCTTCGGCGTCGGTAATGGCTGCCTGTTTGCCCGGGTCGCGGACACGCCCTTTTTCGGCGTCAATCTGTAGACCGGCCTCAAGCTGTGAAACTTTTTTGCGCAGGTTTTCCAGGACTACCTGGCTTTCGACCGGATAAATAAACATCGACAGGTCAATAACTTCGTCCATATTAACCATAGGCGATAACCAGCCTGTAAAAACCTGCCGCGGGAAGCCGTATATGTAATACGTCCTAGCCAGGCGGGTACCTAGCTGGAAGTGTGTGGCGTTAAATTCAATAGAGCTGGGCGCGATAAAATCACGCAGCGCTGTCACGCCTTTTTGGAACGCTTGTTGGACTTCTTGCTGCTCGCGCAAGCTTTGCTGTTGTGCCAAGGCGACGGGGTCTAGCTTCTGCTTAGCCATAAAATCCCCTATATCTGCTATGGCTTATCATTGGATCTCCCTGTCTAGGCCGGGTTGGGGTGCCAAGCCCTGGCCTCTTTCTATAACGGGGGCAGCCAGGTTATTAAAATTTTTGAGCTGTTGTCGGGTAGCAGTATCAGGATTATAGGTGTCATAGTACAGTTCAATTAACTCCTGGGTGTCCAGTGGCAGGCCTTGGATGCTGCACTGCTGCAGGCCAGCCAGCACCGCTTGGACCCGGTTGCGTAGCTCGTCCTTGGCTTTATTAAGGTCGGCTTCATGGATGGTGACGTGCTGTTCTTTATTGCTAAACAGGGCTGTTAGGCCCGAAAAAAAGTTTTTGCTTTGAGTGAGGGCCTTGGTTAGGTCCGCCACTGGGAAATACGGGATAACCACGTAAAACTTCTTATCCATGATGTTCGTCTGTGCCGAAAGCTGAGCGATAAAATCTATATAATCTTCCATTAACAGCGCCAGCAGCATGTTGTCCTGTTCGGAACGGATTTTGTCCAAACGCTCAATATAAGGGCGCAAATCTACTTTTTGCGACCTGATAAAAATCTGCACCGGGAAATAAAGCGAGTTCAAAAAGCCCTGGTAGCTGTACTCTACAGCTTCGCGTTCCTGCGGGCTCATCAGGTCAAAGTTAATAGATTTAACCATCACGACCGAGCGGAAACTGCCATCATTCATGATGACAATACCGTCGCGAATTTCGGCAATCTGCAGTGTGTTCTGGGTGCTGTTGGGGTTGGTTTTGACCGGCGCGACTGTTGGCTGCCCTGGCGCTGGTTGCGGCGCGTAAACGCCGTAACTTCCCGATCCTGGGTTAGAGCTAAATTGTCCAGGCTGTCCTGGTGTTGCGTTACCCATTGATGGTAGATTATTTGGATCCATATATGTTTTCCCACCTAAAAACAATCAAAGTAGCAGGTTTAGCGAAGTGAAATAACAATTTCATCATCTAGCGGCTCGGGACTTGCCTTTTTGGCCTCCCGGGCTAGCGTGGCTACATTTAAATCATCGTTGTTGGCAAGTCTCAGTATAGCAGGGTTGGCGCTGGCACCGCTAGTATCCGGTTCCCTGTTATCAGTCCCTTGGGGGTCGGTTGTCACTGCCTGCTGGTCATCGGCCTTGGCCTGGGCCGCTTGGCTGCCGCCAGCCGACAGGGGTTGCAGGGTTTTCATGTGCCCATATGCTTGGCTGGCATTGTCCTTTTCGTGATGGACGCGTTCCAGCAACTCTTTTTCGGCGTCAGCACTGATGGCTGGCGCGGCCGCGGCCTGTGGCAGCTGGCTATCATCCATGCCCGGGAACACGACCGGGTTTGACGAAAACGTCGCGTAACCTGCTGGCGCGGTTGGCGGCTGGTTCGGCTGGTTCATAAACCAATAATCGGCCGGTGGTTGCCCGGCTTGGGTGGTCGCAGTGCCATTATTTTGAATCGTCGCCACAACGGCTTGCCGATGGGCCAGCTCCGACTGGCTGATCATATTGTCCAGGTGTTGGGCTGTGGGGTTACTGCGCTCATCCATGATGTCGTCGGTGGCATAAACCTCGTAGTTGGGGACTTCTTGCGGCAGCGTATCTGGGCTTACTAAGCGGTCAGAAGCCGTACCGCTCCCCACCAGGTATGACGGCTGGCTAAACAGGTTGACGCTCACGTTCTTGATAGCCCAGCCGCGGCTATCCAGTGTGGATGCCAGCGCCTGCAACCGGCTTTTGACCTCGTATTGGTTCAGGCCGTCGGTGTAATGTTTTTCAACCACTTTGGGTGCCGTGATGGTTACCAGCTCCTGGACGCCGTCCTGGTTCCAAATACGCTTGCGCGGGATTAAGAAAAAGCGGATTTTAGCCAGCATCCAGACCTCGGACGGTTGGTCATGGCCAAACGGCGCTGCCAACATGGCAAAAAATATCATCGGCGGCAGAAACGGCAGCACCAGCAGCGGGCTAACGGGCACAAGCTTAAAAGCAATAAAACCCATCGTCGCCACCACGGCCGCATAAATAAACTGCCGCAGCGTTAAGGGGCCAAGCAGTTTGTCTTCTGCTTCTATGTCCTGGATAACTTTATATGTCGCCACGCAAGCATTATATCAAGCGGCGCGGTCTCTACATAAAATTAAGCACTAGCTGAGTAATGCAGGCTGCTTAACGCAGGCGGGGACCCTGATCATCAGGCGCGGATTGCCTTTTTGCTGCCTTTTTTTGCGCCCGTTTAGCCACTCTTTGGTCGGCTTCTTTTATACGGCCTGCAATTCTGTTGGCTTGGGCAACTTTAGCCCGCAGTTCCTTGGTTTTTTGGCTGTGGCCTCCCACACCTGCCTGCGCTTCTTCAAGGTGATGGAATCTTTCGTCAACGGATTCCTGTGAGCCTTCAACTATGCCTGCGAGGGAGCGTTCCATTTTTAATTCTTTCCTAGTATAACGCCCAGCACGTAATCTTGCCTCTTGGGCGTTGGTGCCCAGGTCATTTTCCATGACTAATTTGTTAGACGCGCTTCTTATTGGCTGACCGTCTGTGCCTCTTCTAACTTTCCGCCGACTGGTGGCATCCGGACCTTCCCAGTTGCCGGCAATGCCCCTGACCCGATCTTCTTCCATTTTATCGATGATTATCTCGTCTTTTTCTTCGGCAGCCCACCTAGCCCCCCTTACTTGTCTTTTAGTTATAGGCCTTAAGTGTGGAGGCATGGGTGAGCCCTCCATAGCAGCTTTTACGCTGGCCGCCTCTACATCTATGTCTTCAGCCAATTTTTCCGCCGCCGCCGCTACTCTACCTAGCCTCTTGCGACGCCGGGCTAACAGCAAGCCTCCTTTTACCAAAGGCAAAGTGTCACCAATAGCGGGCATATGTTCTTGTAGGTATTCTGAAGCTTTTGGTGCTTCAGCCCGAGTATCTGGTTCGTGCCAGCCGGATACTATCTTTCCGTTGCTAACATGAGTAGGAGTTCCTTTGGCATAGCCACCTTCGCCATCCGGTACTGTCAGTATTCGCGAATCCCGTGGCGGCGTCAAAGGCAAGACATTAAGGCGAACCTGGTTTCTTCTATCTGCTTCTGCGGCTTCTTGTGCTTCATTAAAGCTGTCTACGCGCTGTAAAAGTTCTTGTTCGCGTGCTTGTCGTGCTTCATGCTCTGCCTGAGCCGCCAAGTCAACTATTACTGCACCATTAGGCCCTAGCAATTGCTGACCCGCGATGGGCTGTGCCTCTGTGTCTAGGGGTATTGCTGGTCTGGGTAAGCGGTTAGGGTTCATCTTTAATATACTAGCATAAGCGTGTACATTTGTCAACCTAGTGGCTTCATAGAACTATAGCTTATAGTTGCTTACGATGGTGGTATGCCGAAAGGAGGGACTCCGCCCGTTGGTCCCCCTGGTTGCTGCATCCCGGCGAGTTGCGCTCCTGCTTGAGCTAACTGAGCCTGGGCCGCAGCCGTGGCGTTCCGGGCGTATTCGCGGCGCATTTGCGATACGACGGGGTGGTCGCGTAAGGCCTCATTCATCTCGGAAACGGTAATTGTTTGTCTGTCAGGTAAATCTACCACTTCCGTAATTGTTCGTTCCTCTGGCTGCCCTTTATCATTAGTAACCACAATCTTTCTTTGGCGCTGTTCCTTTTGTTTAATTATTGGCGCAAGTAACTCACGGAGCTTGGGATTAAGCTTGGCTACATCAAGTTGTTGGGCAAATACACTAGCCTTTAGCTCCCGGGCGTTTTGCGGCGCGATGGCACTGGCGGCATCATGTTTGCCCATTAGCGTTGCTGCTTCGACTATGGCTTCATCCAAAGCGCGCAGTTGTGCTTCTTCCGTGTCTCCGCCTGTGTCGTATACCGCGCCTTCAAGATTTTGGAGCATGATAGGAGCAAGCTGCTTGACGTCCTTAACTTTGCCCGCTACGGCAGCGCCGGCATTAGACCTAAGCACGTCCTGCATAATGTCAAATCTGGCTTCATCAATACCATATTTACCACGTATAACTTTCTTTATCTTATTACCCTTGACATCCCGCTTGAAGGTAATGCCATCAGACTCCATCTCGTATAACTGATCCCCCGTGGTGGGGTCTATTTCAAGCCTGTCTATAATCCCGTCCCTGGTAGACATGGCTTTGCGCAGATCGCCGGCGACCTTCATAGTGTGAGCATAGCCGCCGCCAGCTATACCTGGCCTTCCGGACTGGACGAACATGGGCCGCATTTTGCCTATCATCTGTCCCATCATTGAGGCGTCATCACCAGTAACCTTAACAAGGTGGGTCAGCCAATCATCGTCACCGATAAAGTTACCGTCATCATCTTGGCGGTAGTTATAGCCAGTACCAGTTGCGCCATTGGCCAAGGCTGCCATCTTACGCGACATGCCATGACCCACCTTTTTCTTGAAGGCCATAACTTCCTGAACGGCACGGTCAGTATCGAGTTTTTTGTCAGTATCATTAAACCGGCTTGGGGCGCGTTTGATTAAGATTTTTCGTATTTCTTCTTCGTTACGGCCTTCTACAGCCCACAACTTATCGTCATCCGGTTTAAGAGGCTGGAACTCGTCCAGCTTCTCTATGCCTTCCATCATTGCATGCATTTCTCCTGCGCTTCTGGCGGCTTCAATCCTGTCGCTGCGGATTTTGCGGTCTAAGCTAAAGCCAGCCTTTGGAGCTAGAGTAGCGGTTTGGGTCTTTTTATTAATGCTGTCAAAGGCTCTGTTTAGGCGTTTATTGTTGCCGCCGTAGTATCTGAGCAATTTGCCTTCTTTGGCGTTGTGGGCAATCTTCCCCATCTGATTCTGGCGGCCCTTTTTCATGCGGTCAAATAGGCCTCGGCTACGATCATTAACAGCACCGGATAGAGTAGCAAAAGCACCGCCGGCAAACTTAAACGTTAGCGGTATAAACACATATGGCATTATGTAAGCAGTAATCTTGAGCAGCGGGTTGATAAGGCCGCCCTGCAAGCCCCCGGATTCCGTATGGCCCACCAAGTAAGCAAATACTCTGCCCATGGCAATCAGGGCGGTAATAAGCGGGTACATGATAAGCAGTTTGCTGAATGTTCCCCACCAGACCTTCCAAAGCTTGTCATTACCTGGGAATATCCAGGCCAAAATGGCCAATGGAGCCGCCAATATAAGGCCAAGGATCATCATCTGCCTAATGGTTAATACTAGGAATGCCAGGAAAAATACCAGCACCGCGCCACCAAAGTAAAGAAGAAGTATAGGGGCGAGTTCTGCTACAAAAGCTGTGGCCAGTATACCTATTGCCAAACCTCCACCCTGGAGTACAAAACCGCCAAAGCTGGGCGTGAACAGATCGGCCAAAGTTATTGTCCCCTTCAGCCCAAAAGGGTTAGTGATAAGCCCGATCATACCGCTGCCAATCACATTGAAAAAGCCGATTAAAAAGGTACAAATATTCCACGACAAGGTTATAAAAATAATGGCTGCAACCATGCGCGGCAGCGCTTTCTTGACAGTGTAGGCGCTAAACAGCTCCGATCCCATAGCCGTTCCAATCACCATAATTAACATGATAGGTATCAAGACTATAAAGGCGATATTGCGTATGTTGCTCCAGGCTTGATACAGCAGGGGGTTGGTGTAAGCGTCTTCGTTAATCTCTAACAGAGCCTGGATTTGGGTGTCCAGCCAGTTAAAAACACCGTCTAGTATTTTTAATACCGGACACATTAACCAGCCCAGTACGCCGCTTTTCGCCTCGCAGCTGTTTTGCGTCTTCTGCCCTTTGGCTGCGGTTGGTTCCTGGGTCGCGTTGGCCAGGCTTGCGCTGTCAATGTCAATTGTCTTTGAGTCTTTTTTGATGCAGTAAGCATCACCCACTAAGTTAAAGCTGGGGCTAAAGCTTTGCCAGGTTACTAGCTGCGCTTTAGTAGCCTTCGTTATGTCAGTATTGTCAAAGTCCCTTATGACATCTACGCATTTGTTATTATCATCCTGGCCGTCTTTATGGAATTGATGATCGTTATCGCTAGTCTTATTATCGGTGTAGTTTTTCCCATCGTAGCTGATGGTTGTTTTGTCAATCCATTTAGCGGGGCTTGCCGCTGATGCCGTGTCCTTAAAAAATAAGGGTGTGGCCACAGTAAGAACGGCGACCGCCAGCAAACCACATATTGTTAACCGCTTTTTTTTCATGAGTAGTTATAGCCATTATAACAGAACAGATAAACACAAGCGATTTCTTGACTGCTACCATTAGCAGCCCGCACCGGCTTGTTTCTATTTGCCTGCGGGCTTATAATCTGGGATAGATGGTCAGGCTAAAATACACAATATTCAAAGTTTTAAGTATCGTACTGGTAGCAAACGCCATGGTTGTAGCATTGGCGTTAACTAACCCACAACCTGTTTCAGCCAATGCTAAATGTATGGATGAAAGGACAGAAATTCCGAATAGCGCTGTTGTTGGCGGAAGGGAGTACGACTTTTGTAAGGCTTTTGGCGGCTACAGTGGCGGTAACCCAGGCGTGTGTAATGACGGTACCCATATATCTGACGGCGACCGGGCTGGCGGCCGGGAAGTTGGCTTTTGCTCTGACAAATTAGGGTATATGGGCGCAGCACCTGGTGTGGAGCCTGAAATGGGCAAGATAGCTCCTAACGAACAGCCAAAATATGTAAACAACGACTGCAACACTCAGGACCTGAACCAAAGTAACTGCGGGATTATTAAGTACCTAGTCCTGTTCATTAAATTTTTGTCGGCAATAGTCGGCGTGGTAATTGTGGCCAGTATTATAATAGGCGGCATCACCTACTCTGCGTCCAAGGATGATCCAGGCGCCACCGCCGCGGCCAAAAAAAGAATTGCCAATGCCATTCTGGCCCTTGGGTTGTATGTATTTATGTTCGCACTACTACAATATCTTATTCCGGGAGGAGTGCTTTAGCATGATGAAAAAGACGCTGGTATTTTTTGCCCTACTTGCCGGTCTTTTGATAGGCGGTCTCAGCATCCCAAGGCAGGCCGAAGCTGCAGTTGCCGCTGGATGCAATAACTCGTCTTCCGTCTTGGGGCTCCCAACATGGTACAAATATTTAGATATAGGCCCGAAAAGGGGCGATAAATGCGCAATTATTGGCCCGGTGGACAGCCACGGTAAGCTTGATTGGGCACTTGCTGGTGGCCGCATCGGTCTAGCGATTGTGGATATCTTGCTCCGGCTTGCTGCCATAGTGGCGGTTGGATTCGTAATCTTCGGCGGCTTCCGCTATATTTTAAGCCAAGGTGAGCCAGACAATACCCGCAAAGCCCGTGGCACCGTGCTGGCTGCCGTTATTGGCCTGGTGATTACTATCCTGGCTACAGCCGCGGTTAATTTTGTGGGGAACACGTTAATTAAATGATTTACTTACTCGCAGTGTATGTAACAGAAAATGAATTACCCATTCCCAAGGGCTCGTTAACGACTGGCACGATAGCTGACGTATTGCAGGCTATATTTGGCT